>NZ_CP135965.1:11483184-11793583 GCF_032460545.1 Umezawaea sp. Da 62-37 | reverse complement strand
CTGTTCGCTCCGCGACCTAACCGCCGCGCTCCGCGCGCGGTACTCCGCGTTCGCAAAACCCTTGCTACGCAAGGGTTTCTGCTCTCCATCTCTGTCCATAGAGGAAAGTCTACAGCATGAACCCGTTGCTACGCAACAGGTTCACGTGTGTCTACTGTGGAGTTGTTGCTACGCAACAAAACCTGCCTGTTGACCATGTGTCGCGCTCCGCGCTCCACAGCATGAAACCCTTGCGATGCAAGGGAAAAAGCGCTCATGGCGGCGCGCGCTTCGCGCTCTCGAAACGGTGAAACCGTTAGGGCACAACGGTTCTAGCCATAAATGGTACCCCGCGCGAACCGCTCATGAGCAATATGCTATGGCGCGCTCCGCGCGAGCAGTCCGCACTTTGACGGTCAGCGGGAGTCTGTAAGTCCGGGAATCCGGTAGTCCGGCACTCCGGTAGTACCGCCGTCGAAACCCGCCGAAACCCCCTGCGAAGAGCAGTTGTCACGTCCCTCACGACAGCCGCCCCCGCGGGACCACCAGGGCCAGGCGCTCCGCGCCGAGCAGGCCTCACAGCCGCGGGGACCGGGCAGCCCGACAGGCGCAGGGGACCAGGGCGCGGCAGCCGCGGACCCGAGCGGCACGACACCACCGCGGCACCGAGCCGGGCCGCACCAGGCAACCCCCGGACTTCGGAAGTCCCGGACTCCGGAAGTCCGCTCACGCCCAACCTGACCAGCAAATGTCACGTCCCTCGCCGTTCGACGAGCCGACGTCGACCACCGCCCGCGACGCACGCCGAGCCGGGCTGGAGCCGCGACGCGACGCTCGCCGAGCTGGAGCCGGACCACGGCACCGCGGCACTCCCCCGCCGTCCACCGCGCCGACGTCGACCAGCGCGGGCCGGGCCGCGCCGCGCCGCGCCGCGCGCCGCGCGCCGAGCTGGAGCCGGGCCGCGCCGCGCCGCGCCGGAGCTGGCCACCCGCGACGCTCGCCGAGCTGGACCACCGCGGGGCGCGCCGAGCCGGGCCACCGCGGGGCGCACCGGGTCAGGCCACCAAGGGCGCCGCACCCGCGCTCCGCAAGCCTGTGACCAGCAAATGTCACGTCCCTCGCCGTTCGACGAGCCGACGTCGACCACCGCCCGCGACGCACGCCGAGCCGGGACCGGACCGCCGCGGCAAGCACCACCAGGGCGCCACACCCGCGCTCCGCACGGCCCTGACCAGCACATGTCACGTCCCCTACCGTTCGAACGGGACCACATCGACCACCGCGGGAACCAGGAATCGGGCCGGACCGCCGCGCTACGTCCACGACCAGGGGACTTCCAGACTCCGGGACTCACGGACTCCGGAAGTCCCGGCAGGGCCAGCACACCCAAGGTGACAAAAAGTAGTTGTTCGCCGGTGCACAACTACTTTGTGTCACGTCGGGGCGGGGGGGGTGCACGAGGGGGTGCATGGGGGGTGCACGAGGGGGTGCCACCCCCGTGACCAGCAAAAGTCACGTCCCCCGCCGTTCGAGCGACCGACGTCGACTACCACGAGCGAGGCAGGCGAGGCGGGCAGGGCGGAGGCAGGGGACCACCGCGGTCACCGCGCCGCGCCGGGGCCAAGGGGCGGGGCTGGGAGCCGCACCGCGGGCACCACCAGGACCACAAGCGCGGGCGAGAGAGACCGGCCGGACCCGCCGGACACCGGACGGAACACGGCCTCAGGAGCCCCCAGAGCCCCCGACACGTCCCCGACAACCTCCCCGCGGGACAGAGGCCTACCGGCCCTCAGGAGACCGCTCAGGCAACTTTCGGGCCGGCCGCGAACGTGCCGGGTCCCCGAAGGTCAGGCGATCGTGGCGCGCGCACAGCAGCCGCACCCGGCGCCCACGTCCGGGCAGCCTCTCCCCTGCCACGGCGGGCTGACGACACATCCAGCACCAACCACCCGACACCGACACCCGCACCACACCCACGACCACCACCCTTGTCCAACGACGCAGGCCGGAATGGTCCCGTGAACCCCGGACACCCGCCACCGGACACAGCACGCGATCACGAGGACACCAGGACGCGACCAGCCGAATCACGGACTCCGGGACTACCGGACTACCGAACTCCGGAAGTCACAGACTCCCGGAGTCGAAAGCGGCTTGCAGGCCGCTGACCAGCAAAAGTCACGTCCCCTGACCAGCGCGACCGGCGCGGGTACCCTGCGAGCCGGTCAGGTCAGGTGCTCGCGCAGCGCGGTGGCCAGGGTCGCCGCGGTCACCCATCCGTCCTTCTCCGCGGTGACCTCCACCATGGTGGTCGGGGGTCCGGTCAGGGCGATGCCAGCGCCGGGCGGGTAGACCCGCGCGGTCGTCGCGCCGAGGTGCAGCGGCGCCACCGACCCGGCCGGGCCGCGCACGGCCATCACCTGGTGGTCGTCGACCTCGGGGTCGACACGCACGCGGTCGGCCACCGCGTCGAGCCCGTCCGCGCGCAGCAGCGCCACGGTCACCTCGGCCAAGCCGTTCGGTGGGCGCCAGTCCCCTGGGGAACCGGGGACGGCCCACGACACCATGGGCTGTAGGGCTCGGGTCCGGTGTAGCGCCGGGGACGGGGTGCGCGACCGTAGAGGCATGGTCAACTCCGAGGACAACACCACGAACATCTCCGTCCCGTTGACGGGAGCGGTGCGGCCACCGTTGCCGCGCTGGACGGTCCCCGCGGTCGCCGTGGGGGTGCTGGCCGTGACCGCAGTGGCATCGGTGCTGCTGTGGACCTGGGTCAACGGCTTGCAGTTACCCCAGGACAAGCGGGCCACCGCGGTGCTGGAGGTATTCAAACTCGCCGCGTCGGTGGCCGTCGGCGGCGGCGGACTGTTCGCCCTCTACCTGGCCGCGCGGCGGCAGCGCACCCAGGAGCTCGAACTCGCGCAACGCGAACGGGTCCAGGCCGATACCAAGAAGGTCGCGGAGGACAGCCGGGTGCACGCCGAGCGGGTCGCGGAGGCCACCGAGCGGGACGCGGTCGAGCGGCGGATCACCGAGCTGTACACCAAGGCGTCGGATCAGTTGGGGTCGGACAAGGCCGCGGTGCGGTTGGCCGGGCTGTATGCGTTGGAACGCCTCGGTCAGAGCACGCCTGATCAGCAGGAGGCGGTCGGGAACCTGTTGTGCGCCTATCTGCGTATGCCCCACCCCAAACCCCATCCGCTGCCCGAGGAACCGACCGCGGAGCAACGCGAAGCACATGAACTTGCCCGGGCTCTGTACGACCAGGAGCGCGAGACGCGGCAGACGGCGGTGGACATCCTCGTCCGCCACCACCCCACAGCCGGGCAGGGCTGGTCAAATCTGTCGCTTCGGCTCCACCGCGCGGACCTCACCGACACTAACCTCACCGGCGCGAACCTCAGCCTCGCGGCCCTTAGCCGCGCGAACCTCCGCCGCGCGAACCTCAGCGACGCGAACCTCCGCCGCGCGAACCTCACCGACGCGAACCTCAGCCGCGCGAACCTCAGCGACGCGAACCTCAGCCGCGCGAACCTCACCGACGCGAACCTCAGCCGCGCGAACCTCCGCCGCGCGAACCTCAGCGACGCGAACCTTAGCCGCGCGAACCTTACCGACGCGAACCTCGGCGGCGCGGCCCTCACCGACGCGAACCTCCGCGTCGCGAACCTAAGCGGCGCGAACCTCAGCCTCGCGAACCTCAGCGGCACGGACCTCCGCGACGCGAACCTCCGCGACGCGAACCTCACCGACGCGAACCTCAGCCTCGCGAACTTTACCGACGCGGACCTCACCGACGCGAACCTCAGCCTCGCGAACCTCAGCGGCGCGAAACACAACAACAGGACCCTCGTCACCGGCGTGATCGTGAACGAGGACACGCAGGGGATGTGGTGGTGAGGTTGGGATCGGCGCCGCACACTGGCGGCCGTGCCGCTGCCCTACGACGACGCCGCGCGGGAGGTCCCGCAGCACGGGCCGATGCGCTACCAGTCCACCGCCCGCGGCGGGCTGCGCGAACTGCCGCCGCTGCTATCACTTACGACGTCGCGGCGGAATCGGTGTCTGGGTCGATATCCAGGTCAGGAGCAACCGCCTCCTCAAAAC
Organism: Umezawaea sp. Da 62-37; assembly: GCF_032460545.1. Taxonomy (GTDB): domain Bacteria; phylum Actinomycetota; class Actinomycetes; order Mycobacteriales; family Pseudonocardiaceae; genus Umezawaea. The sequence goes on along the minus strand of NZ_CP135965.1, from coordinate 11,789,497 downwards.
GGCCCGCCTCATTGAGTTGCCGGCGCAGTTGAGCCGCTTCACGCTGGTAGAAAGGCCCGTACAGCTCGGGGTCTCGGTCGGCGCACGCTCGCCACACAACCACCATCTCGCGTTGCGCGCGAAGTACACCATCGAGGTCTCCCATCTGTTTGAAGCTGGCCATGAGGTTGTGCAGTGAGCGGGCCAGGTCGGGGCGGTAGCGGCCAGGTTCGACGGCCGCGAGTTCCCGATAGGTGGCGACAGCCTGCTCGACAAGGGGCAACGCCTCCCGAAACCGACCCACATCGCGTAAAGAGATCCCAAGGTTGATCAGTGAGCCGGCCAGGTCGGGGCGGTAGCGGCCAGGTTCGACGGCCGCGAGTTCCCGATAGGTGGCGACAGCCTGCTCGACAAGGGGCAACGCCTCCCGAAACCGACCCACATCGCGTAAAGAGATCCCAAGGTTGATCAGTGAGCCGGCCAGGCTGGGGCGGTAGCGGCCAGGTTCGACGGCCGCGAGTTCCCGATAGGTGGCGACAGCCTGCTCGACAGGGGGCAACGCCTCCTGAAGCTGACCCACATCGCTCAAACGAGAACCCAGGTTGTGCAGCGAGCCGGCTAGGTGGGGTCGGTAGCGGTCAGGTTCGACGGCCGCGAGCTCCCGATGGATGGCGACAGCCTGCTCTACGACAGTCAACGCCTCCAGAGGCCGACCCACATCGCTCAAAGAGGTCCCGAGGTTTTGCAGTGAGCCGGCTAAGTCGGGTCGGTAGCGGTCAGGTTCGACGGCCGCGAGCTCCCGATGGATGGCGACAGCCTGCTCTACGACAGTCAACGCCTCCAGAGGCCGACCCACATCGCTCAAAGAGGTCCCGAGGTTGATCAGTGAGTCGGCCAGGTCGGGTCGGTAGCGGTCGGGTTCGGTTGCTGCCAGTAGTCGGAAGTGCTCGACGTGCAGGCGAGTCAAGGCAAGGCTCAGGAGAGGTAGCGCTGTGGCGCAGTCGAGTGCGATAAGACGTGTGCGCAGGTCAACGTCGGTGCAGTGGGAGTCGATCAGAGAAGAAAGGGCCTGGTCGAAGGGGTGGCCGGTGACGCCGGTGGCGAGGACGGAGGTCAGGGCGTCCGGCAGTAGATCCGGTCGGCGGGTGAGCAGCGTGTTGAGGTGGTCGAGCGCGTCGGGAAACGTGGCGTAGGCGAAGGCCAGCACCGATGTCGCGGCGAGGATGTCGTCGTCGTGGAGCAGGTTCGGCGTCCGGGTGAGGACGTCGAGCACGAGTCGCTCGCCGACCAGGTGCGGCTGTAGGTCCAGGCGGTGGCCGGGACCCGGCGGGTAGCGGCGGCGTGCCCAGCGGGCTACCGCGACCCGGGACTCCCGTGCGGTGTCGTGGGAGAACTGGGGTACCCGGCGCAGTAGTTCAGCTGTTTCTTCCGCGCTGGACGCGGGCAGCAGCAGCAACACTGCCACCGCCTCGGCCAGTACCTCGGTATCGCATCCTGCCGGTAACCGAGGCAGATCGGACTGCCAGGAGCGCTGTTCCAGGCTCACCAGTTCGGTCATCAGATCGGTCAGCGACCACGTGCGGATGCCGCTGCGGCCCAGCACCGCCAGCAGGGCGCGGGCGTGTAACACCAGCGGGGTGTCCCCGTCGGCGGCCGACCGGCCGGTCGGGCAGATCCGGTGCGGGCACACGCCACGTACGGGCGTAGGCCCGCGCTGCCTCGATGAACCATCGCTGCCGGTCCCCGGCCTCACCCACCGGGCCAAGGACCTCCACGCCGGCAAGCCGAGGCCGTACGTCGTCGGAGAGGAACCGTAAGGCGGCGTCGGTGCGCGCCAGCAATAACACGCGGATCAGGTCCGGATGCCGCACGGCACCGGTGACCAGGGTCTCCATGGCGGATGCCGCAGCGCTCTCGGCGTCGTCGACGATCACCAGCGTGCGGTCCCCCGCGGCGGCGATCCGCTCCACCAGACCGGCCGCGTCGTCGCGCAGACGACCCGCCATCCAGCCCGCCGGGAGCGCTTGGGCGACGGCCAGGGCGAGGCGGCTCTTGCCCACCCCCGCCGGGCCCGTCACCACCCGCACCACATCCGCCCCGGACCCCGAGGTGACGCACCAGGCCACCAGACGATCAAGGACCACCTTGCGCCCCCACAAGGGCGTAGGGGTGAACGGCGCCGTCAACCACCCCACCACCGCGCCCACCCTGAGCACCGAACAACTGTCGTCCTGTGCCGGGGACTCGATCGGTACCGGAGACGGCGGCACCGGCGGTCGTAACGACCCCAACAACTCATCACGGGCATCACGCCGGTCCCGCTGATCTCCCACCGCCTGCCACACCGACAACCCCACCTGCACCAGCACCAGCACCACCAGGCCAGCAGTCAACGCCCACGGGAACCCCTCGGTCGCCAGGTTCGTGATCACACCCACACCGGCCGCCACCGGCACCGACACCAACCCATGCCACACCCGGAATGCCCACAACCGCTTCACACCAGCACTGTCGCAAACACCCCCACCCGCGTAACCGATCACCTAGCAATTGCGCCGCACAGCCCGACAGCCGCACCTGGGCAGCGGCCGGGCACCCGCGACAACTGACTTGATACGACCGCGGGACTGCTGGTCACGCTGTTGTGCAGCCGCTTGCATCACCGCATTCGGCTGGCGATAGGGCGGTGTTCCCGGTGGGGCCAGTCGGGACTGGGCGATGATCTCGGTGCCCCAGGCGCCGCCGCGTCTGCCGGGTCGGTGGTGCGGGTCGGCCACGACGTCGAGCCCGTCCGCGCGCAGCAGTACCGCAGCGGCTTCGGCGAGGCTGTCGGGCACCGCGATGATCCGCGTGCGTCGGTGGCGTCTGCGTGCCGCCGAGACCCAGGCAAGCTATAGCCGAACGCGACTGCGGGCATGATCGAGCGTGAGCCGATCGGCAAGCGCCACTAGGGTCGCAATCTGGCAGCAATCCTGTGACCAGCGAGTGTCCGTTCCCGAGCCGTACTCGCCGCGCACTACCGGCCAGTACGGTGTATGAAGGTGCCGCGGCCCGAAGGTACGGCTTCACCTGATCTTTCAGGTGAGGAGTCTGTACATGTGGCCATTGTTGATCATCGTGGTTCTCGTCTCCAGCGTGCTGAGCTGGCGGTTGGTCGGCGTCATCGTCGAGAGCAAAAACCAGGCTCACCGCGAGATCGCCCGGAAGACCCTGATCGGGATCTGGGGCTCCAGCGTGCTCGGCAGCGGCACCACCACCGTGCTCGTACGCCTCTACGAACTCGGCATCCTCGGCCCATGAACTCGGCCCAGTCCAGCTCTACAAATTCCACAACCAGAGCCACCCACAACGCTGACAGGGGACATGACCAGCAAAAGTCACGTCCCCTGTCGTTCGGGCGGGTGTGCTCGTCGACCGCGCGGCAGCACCTACGCGCAGTTCGCGGCGCCGAGCTTCGGCCAAGCCCAGATGACGGCGTCAGACGGCTCGTCCGCCGCCGTCCAGATGCGCAAGGCTGGCCGGGACTACCTGGTCGCGGGCAGCACTGCACTGATCTTCAACTACGACGGCGAGTCCTACGAAGGCGCACCGCTCGACCCGAACCAGACGACGTTGACCACGAACATCGGCTTCGGGGACTGGGGGCTGAGGGCTGGACAAGCCCCTGTGGAGAACCCCAGTCCCCCGAAAGACTGGGAACGGCCCGCGACACCGCAGGGCGTGGGGCTCGGATCCGGTGTAGCGCCGGGGGTGGGGTGCGCGACCGTAGAGACATGGTCGACTTCGAGAACAGCACTGTAAACACGCCCGTCCCGGTAGCGGGGGTGGTGCGGCCGCCGTTGCCGCGATGGACCGTCCCTGCGGTCGCGGTGGCGGTGCTGGCCGTGACCGCAGTGGCATCGGTGCTGCTGTGGACCTGGGTCAACGGCTTGCAGTTACCCCAGGACAAGCGGGCCACCGCGGTGCTGGAGGTGTTCAAACTCGCCGCGTCGGTCGCCGTCGGCGGCGGCGGACTCTTCGCCCTCTACCTCGCCGCACGACGCCAACGCACCCAGGAACTCGAACTCGCACAACGCGAAAAGTTCCAAGCGCATGCCGAGAAGGTCGCCGAGACCAGCCGTGTGCACGCCGAGCGGGTCGCCGAGGCCACTGAGCGGGACGCGACCGTGCGCAGGGTTACCGATCTGTTCACCAAGTCGGTGGATCAGTTGGGGTCGGACAAGGCCGCGGTGCGGTTGGGCGGGATGTACGCATTGGAACGCCTGGCCCAGGACAATGCCGAGCAGCGGCCCACCGTGGTCAGCGTGTTCTGCGCGTACCTGCGGATGCCGTTCGAGGCACCCGGTGCCCCGCTGCAGCCGGAGGACGCGGAGTACAAGACGGCGCTGGTCGAGTACCGGGAGCAGGTCCAGGAGCGCGAGGTGCGGGTCGCCGCCCAGCGGCTCCTGCGCGACCACCTCCGCAAAGGCTCCTGGGAACAGCCACTGGTCACCTACTGGGCAGACACCGACCTCGACCTCACCGGCGCCCATCTGATCGACTTCGACCTGAGCCGGTGCGCCATACGGACCACCCGGTTCGACTGGGCGGCGTTCACCGGCCCCGCTTACTTCGGGTCGGCGGCGTTCATGGGCTTCGCCGGATTCGGGTCGGCGACATTCACCGGGCTCGCTGACTTCAGCTCGACAACGTTCATAGATTTCATCGACTTCGGGTCAGCGACTTTCACCGGCGACGCCTATTTCGGGTCGGCAATGTTCACCATCAATGCCTACTTCAAGTCGGCAACGTTCACCAGCGACGCCGACTTCAAGTCGGCGACCTTGACCAGCGACACCGACTTCGAGTCGGCGACGTTCGATCGTGGGATACCGCCGGAAGTGATGGGATTCGTCCCTCCCACCGAGTGAGGCAGCCTCTGCAAGCCGTCGTGGTCGAGCAGGGGTCTTCTGGCTCGTCCACGTACTGACTGCGATCACCGGCGGGGCTATGTGGCGCTGTCCAAGGCGAGCCACGACCGCGCCGAACGCACGACGAAAATCCTGAAGACCACCATCCTCGCGTCACCGGCGGCACCGGCGCGGCGATGGCGGCGGTCCGGTTGCACGAGGCCGGACTTCTATGACGCAGCCTCGCGCAGCCGACCTGCACGTGCGGTCACTGCAGCGGCCGCATCCTCCCCTTCCCCGCGTTCGTGACGAGCACCTCTGCCACCAATGGCATGACCGAACCGATGACCGGACTGGAGTTGGGGCAGCGACTGAGCCAATAAGCGCCGACGTCCGCAGAACCACGTCGGCCAGCAGCTCCACGATATGCAAATGGCAGTCGAGTACGCATAACGGCGCTCGAGCGACCCCGAGCTCCAAGTCGTGCCTTAGGTGGGCACCCTGGGCATGGCTGATCAGCGGTTATCGTATTTTCAAAAGGACAGGGTGGAAGCTGACCCCGGCAACCGAAGCGGCCACGCCGCCTAGCGGTGTGACCGGAACGTCCTCATGCAGACAACGAGAGGGGCGGGGTTACACCACTTGACTACCGTTTCCCTCGTGGTGGAGTCCCAGCTTTCGTTAACCCGAGCATTCGCTGACGAGTCGTTCCAGGAGAGCCTCGACGGCACCGGTTTCTACGTGCTTGCCGCTGTCGTGTTCGACAGCGTGGTCCATGATCAAGTCCGCGATATGCTGCGCGCGCTTCCTGGGCGTCCCCGTGGCGCAAAGCTGCACTGGACCTCGATGACCACGGCCTATCGGCATACAGCGGCCCGAGACTTGGCCGAAGTCGAGGGTATGCACGTGGTCACCATCGGCTCCCCGGTGCGGCATCGACGTCAGGAGCGGGCCAGGGCAGCCTGCCTGACTCGCCTGACCTGTGAACTGCACAGTTACGGCGTGCAGGAACTGTTGATCGAGTCTCGCACTGCGGCGTTGAACGCCCGTGACGTTGCCACAGTGACGGGAGCGCGCTATACCCTGCCCAAGGGCACTCATTTCCGAGTGGAGCACCAGGCCGGCGCCGAGGAACCACTATTCTGGGCAGCGGACATCGTGGCCGGCGCGGTGCGGGCGCATCGGTTCGGCGCACCGGTCTACCGTTCCCTGCTGGCTGATCGACTCTACGAGGTGAACGTCGATACGGGCTGCTGACCAGGACAAATCGATCTCCGGGCATGCGTAAGGCCAGGGTCCCGGTATACCCCAGGTGCACCTGGCCTTGCGACTCGCTCGACGCCCGCGGCGCGGAACTCCATCAAGATAGTACCGCGCTACCGGCTCCCCTTGGAGTGTTCTGCGGCACCGATCTCCGACTGATCGTTGCAACTGACGAAGAGGACAGCCAGAACCATACGTGAGCAGGGAAATTACAGAGTCTGTAACTTCGTAGTCACCACCCCGACAACTCAGCGAAGACGGGCATCCGAACTCCTTTGACCAGCGGATGTCACGTCCCCACCGCTCCTGGCCGCCCGCTGGCACGTCCCTGCCCACTGACGCACTGGCATCGACTCATCGGAACAGAGACGAGCAACAGGCCTTTCCATGGACGCCACAGCAGCTTCATCTACGATAATCCCAGGTCAGACCCGTAGACTCACACATCATCACGCGAAGTAGCCAGCGACACGCTTCAGGCTTACAAGCCACTGCCGGTATGGCTGGAAAGTTTGCTACACTGTCGGAGCGGACCCGTCCCACTCTCGTGGGTAAGCGGGTCCAGCTTCTTTTTGGGTGCAGCCGCAGGTCTATGTCCTGATGTCACATCATGCGAGCTCCCCCGCCTGTGCTGCAGACATGCCCCAGCAGACTGGGGTACCACTCCCACATGATCTCCTTACCGGGTGCGCGTAGCACCGCCTGGTAGGCGGCGTAGGCGACCAGGTCGGCGACCTGCACCCATTGGCTGAGGTGGGATCCCTGGAAGAACGGATCCTCGACGAGGTTGCGCGTGTCCAGTTTCAGGTTGCGGTGCGCTTGCCGGTAGGACGGGTCCGTACCGTCACCATCCATGATCACGAAGCCATGTTGTCCAGCGTCGACGAGACGACCGTCGAGCATGGCGACCAAGTCGCTGTAGAGCATGGCTTTGGCCTCGGAGAACCGTTTTCCCGTCGTGTCGCGGCAGACCGCACCGGTGCGTACACCGGGCATCTCAGAGATCATCGACAGCGCATCGACCATGAACTGGGACCTATTCGCCTTGCGGTGGTCCCATCCGGTTCCTGTGGGGCGCCCGCGGCCGTTGGCGAACTTGGTCGCGTGCAACTCGTAGCTGGCAGGCAGCCCGACCGAGTCGTTGAGAGCTTTGCGCCAGTTCAACCACGACCGCAGGGCAGGCCGCCAGTCCGGTACCAATAGCTCCACCCAGCCGTACACCGCCAGGTTCGACGTCTGGGCCCCGGAATCGTCAATGTAGAACAGGCGCACGTCGCTCACGCGCAAACGGTAAAGCCTTGCATGATCCCGACGAGGGCCGCCCCCGAAGTGGAGATCGCCGGTCAGCCCCTCGACCATGGCGAGACCGGGCCGGCCGCGCTAAAAAATCTGGGATTACCAGTCGCTACCAGCCATAGCCCCTGGTCAAACCATGTCAGCAGCTTTGATGATCATCGGCGGTCAGCGCAACGATCGACCCAGGGGTTCGATTGGTTGGTCACCACCCGGTTGGGATACGGACTGTGCGAGGAACAGGGTCACCCACAGCAATGCTGATCCGCAGAGACCGTCCTCTGCCGGACATGACATAGCCCGCAACGCTTATCGGTCACCCACGGCGAAGAAGACCACTCTTTTGGCCGCAGCCCAAACCCTATTTTTGCGTTCAACAAATACCCCCTCTTCTAGATGGATCGTCGGCAGCCACTCTCCAGATGTCGATGTCGGGAGTACGGCAACCAGTGGCCCATACGTCCCGGTGCACCGTGACCGGCTCCCGAAACCCGACCACACGGATGGATGTCGTGCTGCTTACGACGATGCTCGGCATGGGCACCTGCCGCTGGCCCTCTCACGCCGGTGCCCCGCCGGGTCACCGGCTTGTTTGCCCTTGCTCGACCTCGGCCGCCATGCGGCGACGGGCGCGTTCTTCAAATGTGTCACCGGCACCCGATAGGACCGTGACTGTGCACAGATACGAGATCCGATGTCGATGCCACCATGGCACCCCACCGTGGGAGCGTGGCCCGCGATCGCAATGGCCGGACTGAGCCGGTGCCGGTAGCAAGAGCCCACCATCCCGTTCCGCGGGCGACCGGAGCCGACAAGGCCTCGAACACGAACTGCGGAAGGCAGCCGGTCGAATTGGCTGCCTTCCGCGGCGTCGGAGATCACGCGGGTGACCACACCCCTCCGACATCGTGTCCCGAGGGGCTAGTACCGGTAGTAGCCGACCAGCTTGGGGTGGCTGGAGACCGGGTTTTCCTTGACGTCGGAGCCTGTGTTCGGGGCTTCGATCATGCGGCCGTTGCCGATGTAGACGCCGACGTGGGTGGTGTTGCTGGCGCTGGCGCCGAAGAAGACGAGGTCACCGGGTAGAGGTGAGGTGACCTTCTTCATCCGGGCGAGTTGGCCATTGGTGTTGACGCCGCCGAACACATCGGTGCCGTAGGCCAGCTTGTAGACCCAACGGGTGAACCCTGAGCAGTCCACGCCCTTGGTGCGCTCAGCCGGGCATGGCTGGGCACTTCCGGTGTAGCCGATGCAGGTACCCGCCGACGGACCGGCGATCGTGCCGTGGCCGCCACCCCACGAGTAGGGCACCGCACCGCCCTGCCAGGGAGTGACGGGCTTGCCGTCACGGATGTCCTTGGCGTACTGCACGATCTTGACACCGGTGGTGGTGGCCGGTGTGCTAGAGCAGTTGCCGTTGCTCACCGCGTTGCCCATGAACGGGTTGCCTGGGCCGTAGGCGAACACGCCGCCGTCCCTACCGGTCAGCCACTGGGCTGTGCCGGCGGAGTCGAGGGCGATGCCGGAGATCGGCTTGGCCAGGGTGAGGTTGGCTGCCGAGCCGATGAACGTGGCCCCGCCCAGTGCGAAGGTGCCGCCGTCACCGCCGACCAGGATCAGCCCGAAGCCGGAGCCGTGCCGGGCGGCGCCGGTGATGGGTTGGCGCAGTTGACCGCGGGCGGCCATGCCGGGCACCGGGTTGTCGGCCGGGCCCTGGTAGTCGCCGAAGGCGAAGACTCCCCCGTCGGCGGCGATCGTGGCGTAGCCGTTGCCGGTGGGGCTGGTCACGATGTCGACCATCGGGGCGTTGAGGGGCCGTCCGGCCATCGATCCGTAGTGCCGGGCACCGCCGAGGGCGAACACCCCGCCATCACCGGCGACCAGGAGCAGACCCTGCGCGCCGACGCGTGCGACGTCGACCACGGGGGCGATGAGTTGCATGCCGGGCAGCGGGTTGTCCGCCGGCGGCATCGCGTCGCCGAAGGCGAAGACTCCCCCGTCGGCGGCGATCTCCCAATAGCCGGCGCCGGAGGCGGTGGACGCGATGGCCACCATCGGCTTGTTCAGCGGCTTGCCGCCCATCGACCCCTGAAACCGGCTGTCGCCGAAGTTGAACACTCCGCCGTCACCGCCGACCAGGGTGTAGCCGTTTCCCGACGGGGTGGCGGTCACGTCGACGATCTCTCCGGCGAGGCAGCCGGGTAAGGCCGCCGCGGCCGGATTGGCTCGGACCAGTGACACCCCGAGCATCGTCGTCACGAACGCGAGGATCGTCATGATGGTGGCCGCTGACGATCGGGACGTCCGTGTCGGCCGTTGCGAAGTTGTGCTCGGGTCATTCCAGGTTGCTGTCATCTCGGCTCTCCTGCCAAATGCGGTGAGTGGATGACCACATCGTGTTTTCTTCCCCAGCCGACGCCCACCGGTTTCTGGTTACAAGGCTTTTCGCAGTCCGCTGACCTGCGGTTGCATCCGGTTTCGGCAACCATGCGACCGGGGTCGGTTGAGGCTATGAGGTGGCCGAGACGAACCCGGACAACACCCACCCCGCCGCATCGAACGGGAGGATGCCGCCGATCACGCAGCCGTCGGCGTCGTATGCCACGCTGCGGCCGTTCCCGCGCAGTCGGTTCATGTAGATCCCGATCGGGTCGACATCCGCCTCGTTGACCACACGAAGCACGTACAGCCGGCCGGGTGTCACCGTCACGTCGACCGTGACAGGCAGGTCCTTGTTGACGTTGTCCTGTGTGACCTCGGCCCGGCCTTGACCGAGCAGTCGCGGTGGCGTCCCTGCCTGGCCCGGCTCGACGACCTCGAATCGAATCGGGTGGCGCGCACGGTCATCGGCACGCTGCGAGTCGATCCCGATGATCGCCGCCACCTGGTCGATGCGTGGGGCCGTGGCCACGAACGGCTGCAGTACCGACCCGCCGGCCTCGACGACGACATCGGTCGAGTCGGGGCCGCTGGGCACCTTGTACATCAGGGGTACCTGCCGTCGCGTCCCGCTGGGCGCCGTCCAGGTGATCGGCGGCAGCGGCCGCTGCGGCCAACTACACGATTCCGCCGTGAAAACCGCCGGTGACGATAGGTCGTGCTCGGCGGCGACCTCGAACCACACCAGCACTCCGACCAACAGCACCGCGATCGCACAGACGGTCACGACCCACCGCCACCGGAGGCCACCGGCCTGCCCGACAGTGTCCGTGGCAGGCGAGACAGCCCTACCCGCGGAGACCTTGGGTGCCGCATCGGCCACGGACGAACCGCCGCTCCGACGGCGTCGATCCGAGTTCTTCTTCCATTCCTCGAACGCGGGCTCGGCCCGCGCGTGCAACACGGCGACGTGATCCACCTCGCCGCCACAGACCTTGGCCCACAAAACGGCGTCGTCCGCCCTCGGCAGGCTCCTGCCTTCCCGCCACCTGGTGACATCGGACTTGTTCACCCTCGGGCCCCTGCTCGACATGCGCTCGACGACTTTGGGGAAGCTGAGCCCGGCGTGATCAGCGAGCCTCTCCATCTCACGCAACAGTTGCCCGACCATGTCCGGAAGATCCGGATTGATGGGATTTCGTGTCGAACCTCGCCTCGGCTCGGGCGCGGGCTGCTGTTCGGAATCGGTCACACCATGAAGATCGCCACAGACGTCGCTCGTGCTTCAGCGTCGAGACGCTGTCGACGCTGGGCCCGGAACCATGAGGCCTCGGTCCGATGTCGACCGCGGACACCGCCTACAGCGCGTGCTCGCGGACCGCGCTCGACGATGCCTTCAGGAACCCGGCGACCCGAGACACGGCCGTCACGCCGACTATGCCTCGGGTCCGTCCTGACCGCGCCAGTCCCCGGCCTCGGGTCGCCACGTGCCGGGCGGCCGGTCGGCCAGCAGCGGGTCGAGGAACCGACAGACGAAGGGGAAGGCCTCGTCCCAGGTGCGGAATCGCTCGAGTCCGGCCACGGTCCTGGCCTCGTCGCGATAACCGGGGATCCAGACGGGGTCGGGAGCCCGGAAACGCCGGGGCAACGTGATGTCGGTACCGCGGAGTCGACGACGCCCCACCTCGGTGTGCAGCGCGGTGCGCAACTGGGTGCCGTCGATCGGCTCGCGCAGGATCATCAGCAGGATGTCCACCAGGTCGCGGTAGCGGGAGGACGCCACTCCGGAATGCCGCTCGTGCATGGCGCAGATCTTGTCCGCCAGGTGGTCGACGATCGGGTAGAGCCGCACCACCGGCCCGGCTTCGATGCCCTCCACGGCCAGCACCGGTGTGAGGATCCTGCTGACGGGCTCCCCGAACGGCGCCGGGCCGACCACGACGTCGACGCCGAGCACGGACGATGATTTCGTGCCGATGATCGGGGTGAAGCGGACCCTGCGGGCGTGGCCGATCTTGCTGGTGGAGGTCGTGTCGAAGAACTCGAAGCACACGTGGTCGCCCAAGTCCTCAACGGCGGCGGTGCGCAGCGCGGTCACCGCGTCGTCGAGATCGCGATCGGCGTGCCGGTAGAGCAGGTCGAGGTCGCGGGAGTGCCGGGCGTCGGTGTACCGGACGAGCAGCGCCTGGCCGCCTTTGAGCAGCCAGCCCTGGGGATCGTGGGAGTAGGCGCGCGCCAGCAGTCGACTCAGGTAGAACCGCTCCATCAGGTCCTGCACCGACCCGCCGTGGATCCGGACGTGGGCCTTGGCCGCGGTGTTGAGTCGTCTGCGGAATTCCGCCGGGGCAGTGATCAACGGGCGGTGTCCTCGTCGCTGTCGGTATGAATCTCCACGGACGGATCCCCGTCCTTGCCCTCGTCCCCGTCGTCACCGGCCGGGTTCACGGGCAGGTGCCCGGAGGCTGCCCACGCGGCACGCCCCAGGCTGCCGTCCGACCACAGCGACGAGCGCGCGGCATCGAACGCGCTACTCCGCAGAGCATGGATACCGGTGCCGCCCAGCACGCCCAGCGCCGAGGACGGGATCAGACCCGCACCGAACGCCCCATTGCTCTTGAGCACGTCGAACGCGGCACTTCCGAGGCCACCTGCCAGCAGCGGATTGGAGGCGGCGATGGCGCTGATACCCGAACTGCTCTCCATGATCCGTGCCAGCGCGCCGTTCCGGTCGAAGATGCCCAGGGCACCGGGCAGCGAAGACCCGGCGGCCGCGCGCACGGACAACCAGCTGGACAACGGCGACGTCGGGGGCGTCGGTTGTGGCCGGGCACGGGCGGGGTCGATACCGGCCTGCTCGAGCAGGTTGTCGATCAGGGCGTGTCCGTCACGGCCGCGCACGCCGTAGCGACGGCAGTAATCCCCCAGGCGGGGGGCGAGGCGGTCGAGGTCGAGCAGTCCGCGGCGTGCGGCCTGGTGGATCACCTGCCCGGCGTGCCCGCCGTCGACGTGGTCTGCGATCAGGTCGAGCACGGTGCGCTCCACGGTGGTCACCGGCAGGCCGTCCACCAACGTGACGTCGTCGTCGGGCAGGCGGCCGACACGCAGTCTCGTGTCGGGGTCGCGGGTGGTGCGGCGCCGGGGCACGGTGATCTCCACCCGCTCCGCGACCAGGTCACCGATCCCGTGCAGCAGCGCGGCGGACCGATGCGAGATCACCCCACCGTCGACGTCGAGCTTGGGCCGCTCCCAGGCGGGCACCGCGGGGTTGAGCAACAACCACGCGGCACGCTCGGCCTCGTGGGCGGATTCGCCCGCCGCGGTCGCGGCGTGCACACCGCGACGGACGTGCTCGAGGAAACCCGCCTCCCCCAGGCGCAGCAGGGTCACGCTGTCCACGCCGACCTTCCTGGCCTGCGCGGTGGTGACCAACCCCCACTGATCAGCGGTGTAAGCCGACAGCAACTCCATCGCCTTCACAACCCTCATACAGCAAATACTACACGAGTGAGCAGCGATTCTTACCTCCTATGTGTAAGGAACGCTGTATAGCTATGTATTCTTCGCTGTAGTCATCTTCTGGTTGAACGATGTTGACACCTGTAGTCGGCCGCTACTTCTTCACCTGCACGCAACTACCGGACTGCTGGGCGCTACCCCCTGGCCATGGAGCGGGAGACCGATGCGATCGCGGCACTCAAGTGCGAGCCTGGCCTGCATCCAATGGTCATGAGTTAAGTGATCATCTGTGGTGTGCGGCAGGGGTGGAGCACGATGGTCCGAGTGACCACGGTCGTTACGGGGTCGGTTCGGCTTCGAGTCTTGTAGCGCAGGCTGGGACGGGTGGTGACGATCGGCGCGGTCCGCTCCGGCCGTTCCCTGATCAGCATCGTGGGCAGGTCCGCCAGGAAGAACGCCAGCGCCTTGGCCAGGTCACGAGGGGGAAAAAGCCCGACCGACCGAGGCCTTCACAGCATCGAGGGCGGGCAGGAATCTGATCCGGGTCGGGTCGAGGGCGGCGATCACCGCGGTCCGGATGATCAGGGTCCGCAACGCCTGATACAGACACAACAAAGCCCAGAGTTCCTGGCGCACCAGCACCGGGGTGCCAGAACGCAGTACCCCGCCCGGCGCACGCAAATCCACCTTGACCAGGCGGAACAACACCTCGATATCCCACCGGTCCGCGTAGCACCGGGCCAACTCCAACGCCGGGGCCACCACCGGGTCCAGCAGCGTGGTGATCAAGGCGAACACCTCCGAGACACCCACGTCGTCCACGACGGAGTACTCGATGACCCGCACCGTGACCCGCTCCGCCCGACGACGCCCACGCAACTCGCTGAGATAGGTGCCATCCAACAGGGCCTCGACACAGGGCAACGCGAATGCCGACGAGACCCGCCACAACAGGTGCGCCCCGGTCGCGGCGGCCTTCACCCACAACTCGTAGGACGCGAACCCTCGATCCGCGGTGAGCAGCATGCCCTCACCCAGATCGGGCAGCAACCGCTCGAACAGTTCCCGCTCACCCACACCGATCGAGTCGAACGCCGCGCCCACCAGCCCCAAGGTCCCGCACTCGGCCAGCACGACCAGGCGCACCTGGGGATGGACCCCGCCGGCGGGGATGTCGAAAGCCTCGGCGTTGCGCGTCGAGGACGGCACGTCGAAGACCGTCCCGTCGACAGCGACCTTGCGCAGCCCCCGCCAGGCCGCTTCCGGGACCACGGCAGCCGAACCCCGGATCGTCGAGGCGGTGAACAACGCCCGCATCGGGGCGTCGCCCAGACGGCCCCGCGCCAACGAGATCGCCCCGTCCGTCGGCACCCGGTAGCCGTCCCAGCCGCCCCGAGCCCAACGCAACCCGTCGAGCAGCGCGGTCAACACCCGCACATAGCCCTTGCCGTGGTGCAGCCACATCGCGAGCGTGAACAACACCACCACCCGCGCCGGCAACGCACGCGTCCGCACCTCACGGGCATCGCAGTCGTCCAACGCGGCCTCGACCATCACATCGGGGAACACCGTCGCCAACAACCCGATCGACACGTCATCGATCAACCGACTCGCACCAGCCCGGGCACCCTGACTCGCCATCGGCTCATCATGCCAGATGATCACTTAACTCATGACCATTGGGCCTGCATCTGGGTGTGGCGCTGCCCAGGCCGGTGCGTCGTACACGGTGCGCGAGGTCAGCCCGTGGCCTCGTTCGGCCAGCAGCAGCGAAGGGAACTCGGCACCGGGCCACTGCGGCCGTACGTCCAGCCAGGCCTGAAGGCGTTCGCGCAAAGCGGCGTTGATCGGGACTTCCCGCCGCTTGTCGCCCTTGCCTCGGATGATCAGGCGCCCTTTTCGGGCGGACATGCGGACGTCGGCCACCTCCAAGTCCGCGACCTCGGCCGAGCGCACCCCCGAGTGGTGGGGGAGTTCGGCCATCAAGGTCGCGGTGCAGCGTGGCGCCCTGTGTGGACGGGGCAATGGGCTGGGGTGGCCCAAGGCGAGGTGCCGATGGCCAGCCGGGCTCCACTCCAGGCAGACCTGGCCAATGCGCAAGGGCAGGCCATCCGGCAGGCCGCCCACATCCGGCAGTCGGAGACCAAGCTGTCCGAACTGCTCGGCGAGCGGGCATGGCGAAAGTCCGGGCTGGGCGCTTCAGCCGACGTCGACCAGCTCCAACACCGGATTACCGAACTGGAGCAGTTGGTCGTCGACCTGCTTAGCCAGCTCCAAGAACACGATCAGGAACTGGAAGCCGCGCGAACGGCCAACCGGGAGTTGATCACAACCCTCAACCGGAGCACGTGATCCAACCCGGCTCACCGTCCTACGACGACACCTTGAGGGTGGCCTCCACGAGGAAATTTCGAAGCGGCACGAGCGCTGGTCGTGCAGGCCGAGATCCTGCTCGAACTCGACCTCACTCGATTCGCCGACGACGCCTTGATCCACGCGGACACGCTTCTGGTTCCCGACGCCGACCGCAGTCAAGACCTGTAGATGGCAGATCCTTCACGCAGCAGCGGTTGGTGCATGCTCGTCGGGTCGCAGCACGGTCACCTCCACCGCGCCCGCCGGTCAGCCCGCCAGATCTACCGGTGGGAAGGGCGTCCCACCACCCATCGCCTCAGGTAATCATCATGTGCCGGAGCCTCTAAGCTGCTCAGGCGAGCTGATTGGTTTTCAGCGTCGCAGGCGGACCGGTCGGTGTGGAGGTGCCGCAGACCGGGCAGTCCGGCAACCGCTTCCAGGTTTCGTACTCCGTCATCTCATAGTCGTCGAAGCGCAACTGCATCAGTCTGCCCGCTGCCACCGGCGGTGCTACGCCGGTTAACAGGCGGACTGTCTCGCCGATGAGCAGACCGGTCACCATGGTCACCAGAGGGACGAACGCAGCATTGTCACCACCGATCTGGCGCTCGCGCTTTTCCGCCAGCAACGTCGCCGACACCTGGTCGGTCCGGAACACGCCGAGGCGCCAGCACTCGATGCAGCCGGTCTGGCCGGGCACCATCGTGAAGTACACGGCGCGCTGGGTGTCCAGACCGCCGGTGACGAGGGGGACGCCCGCACGGACGCACCCCTCGTTGACCCAGTGGTTGATCTCCATCTTGGGCCGGTCGGCCACGGAGATCACCACGTCGGCGCCGTCCACAGCGGCGAGCACGTCGTCGGTGTTCTCGATGCGGCGGGGGATCTTCTCGATGTCGATCCGGGGGTTGAATTGCCGGATGCGATCCACTGCCAGGTCGATTTTGGGCTGACCGATGTCGGCGTCGCGGTAGAGGATCTGACGGTTGAGGTTCGACATCTCGACGCGGTCGAACTCGACGACCCGCACGTGACCGATCCCCATGGCTGCCAGATCCTGCAGGATGTGGCAGCCCAAGCCACCCAGCCCCAGCAGCGTCACCCGTGCGTCCAGGAGCGTGCGCTGGTACTGGAACTGGTTGTCAGCCAGGGAGCAGTACGATCCGAAGAAGTTGATATTTCGGGCCCAGCGCGCCTGCTCGTAGTCGTCGAGCAGCCCGTCGGGGGTGACCGCGCCATTGATCAGGAATCCTGACTCGTCGAACTGGGCGATGGCTGCCTCGACCTCTGCCGCGGTGATCTCCGGATAATCTGCGGCCAGGTCGCAATACACCTCCGCGGCGGTCCTGGTGCCATCGAGCAGCCGGCACATGCGGTGGATCGCGCCGTTGTCGTCGGGGATCTCGGCTACCTGGCCGTAGCCGCTGATGTAGAGCATGCCGTCGACGGCGAACGCGGGCGTCATGTGCTTGAGCTTGGGCAGGATCGGCTGCGTCATCGGGCTTCCTCGTAGCGAAGTGGGCTGGGGATCGAGGCCTGTCGGCAGACTAAGATGGAGTCGCCCGCTGGTGGACCGCCCGTTACGCGGTCCACCAGCGGGCGTTCATTGCGATCAGCCCTCGTTGGCGCTGGCTGCGGTGCTGGTCTTGCGAATCTTCATCGTGATGGTCATGGCGTGATCACCTCCTGGTTGTGCTCGGCACGGGTAAAACTCGGGGACAGACGGTCATCGGACCGCTTGTCGGGTCGATCGGCTCGCAGCGCGTCGACCTGGGCGATGAGCGCGTCCACGCCCTCCTGCCAGGAACACGGATCGTCGGGATGCACTCCCAGCTCACCGAGGAGCTCCGCAGGTGGAGCGCTGGCGCCCGCGGACAACAACGACTCGAACCGGGGGCGGAACGACGAGGGCGTCTCACGGAAGCGGGCCGCCAGCGCCATGGCCGCCAGTTGGCCGTATGGGTAGGCGAACCGACCTCCTGGACGCAGGAACAACTCATCGAGGTAGCTCCACCAGTGTCGATAACCGTCAGTGAGCTGTATCGCATCGCCGTACAACCGGCGCTGCCCCTCAATCCATCGCTCGGCCAACGACTCCGCGTCCAACCGTTCCGACCGCCCTCCGGCCGTGTGTAACCAGTCCTCGAAGTCGTGCAGGACTACTTGGCGGAATACCGCGACCAGTCGGTCCTCGACGGTGCGGGCGGTGAGCGCGACTCGGGCCGTTGCATCGTCCGCACGTTCGGCTAGGACATCGGCAGCCACCGACTCGGTGAACAACGCGACGGTCTCACCGAGCACGGTAGGGGCGGTGGCGGTGAACGCGCCTCGTCCGACCGCAAGCCTCAGATGCGCTGCGTGACCCAGCTCGTGCGCCAAGGTCAGTACGTCGCGCTGCACACCGGTGAAGTTGAGCAGGACCGCCACCCGCCCGGAGGGCAAACCGAAGGTCAGCGCCCCGCGAGTCTTCCGCTGTCGCGGAAAGGCGTCGACCGCTCCGGAGTCCAGCAGTTCCGCGGCGACGTCGGCCACCCGACCGCCTATTCGACGGAACGCCTCCAGGACCACCTCGCGGGTCAATTCCCAGGAGTGGCCGCCAGGCGAGCCCGGAAGCGGTGCGTAGCGATCGGAATCACTGAGCGGGTGTCCCAATGCCGTCCGCTTCCAGCTGTAGTACCTGTGCACCGTTCCCAACGAGCCGCGCACCGTCTCCAGCAGCGCGGCCAGGTCTCGGTCATCGACTTGGTTCGCCACACGTTCCGCGTGGGCCCAGTCTCGTGCCCCGGACACCTCGGCGCGCGCCGCGCGTGCTTGTGCCAAGCCGCCCAGGACGGATGCCCGCAGGTCCACCTCGGCGAGCAGGGCCGAGCTGACATCGTCCGCACGACGTCTGCGGAACTCCACGTCGGGCGCGTAGAGCGCGGGCAGCACGGCGCCCAGCGGCTCGCCACCGGGCCGGATCCGGGCAAGCATCTGACGGGCCAGGGTTTCCCACGCTGGCACAGGATCGAGCCCTGCCATCACCGAGGCGACCGGTTCCGCGGGTTGGAACGTGGCAGAGGCGCGCAGTCGCGCCAGGTAGTTGCGGTGACGGTCCAACTCGGTGGCGTGCGACGCATCCTCCGCCCTCGACCTGGCCAACTCGGGCTCGAAGAAGTCCCATGTCGACGCCACCCGCGACCACAGCCGTTCGCAGTGATCCAGGACCTCGGCGCCGGTCTCGTCGTCGGCGTCCGCGGCCAGCCTGGCCTCGGCGTAGGCACTGGCTTCCAACAGCGGGGTCAGGATCTGCTCCGCTTCCGCGACAGCGGCCGCGAGTTCGGGAGCGGCTAGGGTAGCCAAAATACCTCGATAAATACGACGAAAGCGTCCTAGCTCCTGCGTGATCAAATCCAAGTCGGATATCAATGCGCACGCGTCCACATCGGTGAACACATTTACCGACTCCCCGGATAATGTCACCCTGGTCAACTATTTTTCCACTTCGTACGACATTTCGCCGTCCCCCTGTGGAGGTTAATCAGGCAATCCGCCCTCGTCAATCCATTTCACTGGTCCATTCGGGTGGGCGGCAAGTCCCAAGATCCCGATAATTGCGGTCAGAGATTGCGCAGGTATGCCTCCGAATGGGCTCTCGACCGGGAAATCCGTACCATATTGACAGATTAAGACGAACAACTCATAGATGACAGTGGACCGAAGGGTCGCACTAGATCACCCTTATGGGGCATTGGCGGTTCACGTGTCATCCCGGCGCTATTGATAGCGTCATGTCGGTCCTGGTCCCGTACCGGAGGAACACTATGGGTAACGATGTGGATAAGCGGGGCGGCGGGTTGGGCTCGCGCTTCCACCTGCTGTGGGCGGCATATGTCATCTCGAACACGGGGACCTGGATCTATCGGATCACGCTGCCCCTGCTCGTGCTCGACCTGACCGGATCAGCGCTGCAGACCGCGGCGCTCTACGCCTTGGAGTACGGACCTTTCCTACTGCTGTCGCTGCCCGGCGGGGTGTTCGCCGACCGTTTTGACCGAAAGCGGTTACTCGTGGTCGGTGACCTCGTAGCTGGTGTGTTCGCGCTCGCGCTGGCGATCATGGTGTCGGTCGGCGCAGTGCACCTGATCCTGATCTACGCCGTGGCGCTGCTGCTGTCGTCGGTGGAGCCGATGTACCACCCGGCGTTCCAGGGCTGGCTGCCTGACGTGGTGCGCGCCAATAACCTCGACCGCGCCAACGCGCTGCTGCAGTCCAGTGACAACGTGGTCAGCCTCGCCGGTCCGGTGCTCGCCGGCGGCCTTGTCGCCTTTGTCGGGTTCGAGACCGCCATCTACATCGACGCCTTTTCGTTCGTCGCCAGTGCCTTCATCATCCTGCTGATCCGGGTGACGCCTCGACCACCCGCAGCGGTCGAGACCACGCCCGTGCGCATGATCAGCGGCATTAGGGAGGCACTGCGCTACATCACCAGGGAGAACAGGCCGCTGCTCGCGGGAAGCCTGCTGTTCACCGGCACCAACTTCGCCATCTGGCTGATCCAGGCGAACCTCGTCTACTACCTCACGACCTACCTCGAGATGTCATCCACAGCCGTGGGCATGGTGTTCGCCGCCCAGGGCGGCGGCGCGCTGCTCGGCTCACTGCTCGCGCCGAAGGTGATCCGCAGACTCGGCAACGGCAGGACCATCGCCTTGTCCACGGTGGCCGCGGGGCTGACCACAGCGCTGCTGGTGGTCTTCCGGGATCCCATCGGCGTGGCCGTGGTGTCCGCGTTGGTGTTCGTTTTGGGATCGATGAACGTGGTCGCCTGGTTCACATTGCGTCAGCGCATAGTCCGGCGGGATTTGCTCGGCCGGGTCGTTGCGACCACTCGCATGATCGCCTTCTCCAGCATCCCGCTGGCCTCGATCGTCGCGGGCAGCCTGGAAAGCATGTTGCACAACATGGTCCTGATCATCCTGGTCGGCGCTGGTCTGCGTGCCTTCGTCGGGCTTCTCGGCCTGCGCAGCAGCCTTGCCAGCGTGGAATCCACCGAGGCCACGCCCGCGGGTAGGAACTCGTCGTGATGACTGCCATGCGCGGTTCCGCAATTGTCACAACTGATGCGTTCTGGGCCTTGCGGAGTCGGTGATGCGCCCTGGATTTCGTAGAGTCGACTTGGTGGACTTCATGCCACGATTGGGGCGGCGTGAAGTCTTTCACACTCGATCGGGGTGGGCACGTCCAGGGAACTGTCCAGCCCCGCCGCTGGCTGCGTGGCCGCAGACCAGCGAAGGGTGCGATCCCCTTCGGCCGGAACGCCCAGTCCATCTGCACTGTCGGGTGGCCCGATCGAGGCCCAAGCCGGGATCGGTTTGGCAGGGCTGTGGGGTGGCGGCCACGTTGCGTCGGTGGACGGGATGCGGTTCGTTGTCCCGGTCCGCACCCTGCACTCGGCCCAACCCTCGGCACTTCCCGCGCGGCCGCGGGTCGCGCGGGGCGACGTGGTTGAACATGGTCAACGACCAAACCGCCGGGCTCGTCGCGAAGGTCGTCGCGGCACCCCGCGCGACTCGCTGCACGTGCTCGACGTGCTCTATGACCGCGACGGCGGCGTGAAACCGCAGATGACCGTCACCGACACCGCGTCCTACAGCGACATCGTGTTCGGACTCCTGTCGCTCGCGAGCTGCTGGACCTACCGCCCGCAGCTCGCGGACCTGCCGGATCAGAAGCTGTGGCGGATCGACCCGAAAGCCGATTACGGGCCGTTCACCACCGCCGCCCGCGGCCGCGTCGACCTCACGCGGGCGGCCCAGCACTGGGAGGACATCCTGCGGATCGTCGCCTCCATCCACACCGGCGCCGTCCGCGCCCACGACGTGATCCGGATGCTCTCGCGCGACGGGCACCCCACCCAACTCGGCGAGGCCATCGCGAAAGCCTTCGACCAACTGGGATCGGACAAAGCCGCGGTCCGGCTGGCCGGGTTCTATGCGTTGGAACGCATCGGGCAGAGCATGCCGGGCCAGCAGGAGGCGAGTGCCGCAGCGACTCCCCCGAGGATCGCGTGGCCAGACACAACGGCCGCGAGCAGCCAGGCTCGGCCTACCTGAGAACCGTGTGGATCACCGGTTGGATGTGGCCGCGAAGAGGTTCCACGAGGTCGGGGTGTTCGGCGTGACGGTGCAGCAGGGTCGCGGCGGCGCGGATCTGCGCCGAGCCAACCCCGACCTCGTCTCCTACGCCGACTGGCTCGGCCTGGTCTGCTAGCCACGCCCCCGCGCCGACGGACGACGTCGACTGCGGCCGTTCACCGAGGTCGCGGGCCGGATCGCCGGTCCCCCATAGCGCTGATACGGCTGGCCAGCCGGGACGTCCCAATGGTCACCGACTTCCTGTCCACCCTCGTGAGCAACCCGATGGTCTTCGACAGCCCGGAGGCATGGGGCGAATCGGAGGACTGAGATCCCCAGGGCAAGGCCCCATCGCCCACCGCCCACCAGTGGCGGGGTCAGCGTCGTGCGAGGTAGACCCAGGTGATCGCGCAGTGCAGCGGGCGGCCATGTCTGCGAGGTCGATACCGCCCGCGCTCCGTGTCCGGCAAGGCTGTCCGCAGGTGGCCGAGTGGACCAGCACGGTGATCACGACACCCGGTCGGCGGTGGTGGCACCGGACGCGATTCCACGATCCTGACCGGGTGGGTGTCTGAGCGGCATGGCGGGAGGTCGGTTGTCACGAACACGTTCCACCAGGGCGCCGGTACCCGCCCAGCCGCCGGTCACCGTGGCGGTCGACCCGCGCCAGGGCCCGATGAACGGCCTCTCCCCCTCCGCCAGCACGGGCGCCGTCGTGATCACCGGCTCCGGGAACACAACCTGCCCGACCGACTCACCGGCCGACCGCCGACTCGGCCTGATCACCGTCACAAGCCGCGAAGCCCTGCGCCCCAACGATGATCGGACTCGACGACCATCCACAACGGACACCCATCCCCGTACTCCGCGAAGTAGGCGGACTCCTGGGGACCTGTCCGATGGGTCCGGGTCGGGGAGGTGTCCGGGTTGGTGACACCCGAACCTGAACAGCCCGAGGACCCCGAGGCCGCGGGCCGCGGCCGGGGAGGCGAGCCGGAGGTGCGCAACACGGTGTCGGGCGCCGCGGGTGCGGTGGTGCAGGCCGGTGTGATGCACGGTGACGTGCACCTGCACGCGGCACCTCCGCCCGCGCCGGTGGTGCCGCGTCAACTGCCCGCCGCGCCGGTGGTGTTCGCCGGGCGGGTGGCGGAGTCGGCCGAGCTGGACCGTGTCCTGACCGCCGTACCCGGTAGTCGGGACGCGATCGCGGCGGGAACGGTCCCGGTCGACCCTGCGGTGGGCACGGCGGTGATGATCTCGGCCATCGGCGGGACGGGCGGGGTCGGCAAGACCTGGCTGGCCCTGGCCTGGGCGCACCGCAACCTGCACCGGTTCCCCGACGGGCAGCTGTTCGTCGACCTGCGCGGGTTCAGCCCCACCGGGAGACCGGTCGAACCGGGTGACGCGGTGCGCGGTTTCCTCGACGCCCTCGGCGTCGACCCCGGCGGACTCCCGCCGGAGCTGGCCACGCAGACCGCGCTGTACCGCAGCCTGGTCGCCGGGCGACGGATGCTCATCGTGCTGGACAACGCCGCCACCGCCGACCAGGTCGTCCCGCTGCTGCCCGGCAGCCCCACCTGCACGGTGCTGGTCACCGGCCGCACCACACTGCCGTCCCTGATCGACCGGCACGGCGCCCGCCACCTGCAACTGGACGTCCTCACCCACGACGAGGCCCGCGTCCTGCTGGCCGCACGCCTCGGCGACGAACGGGTGGCCGCCGAACCCGGTGCGACCGCCGAGCTGATCGGCCTGTGCGGGCGCCACCCGCTGGCGTTGACGATCACCGCCCGCCACGCCGCCACCCGCCCCACCATCCCGCTGGTCGAGTTCGCCACCGAACTACGCGACCTGGGGCTGGAGATGCTCGACCACGACGATCCCGACGCCAGCCTGCCCACGGTGCTGTCCTGGTCCCTGCGCCACCTCACCGAACCGCAGCGACGGGTGTTCGCCTTGCTCGGAATCACCCCCGGCCCGGACACCGACCTGTCCGCCGTCACATCGCTCACCGGCCTGCCACCGCCGCAAACACGCAAGATCCTGCGCGTCCTGGAGGAACACTCCCTGCTCGACCGGCACCCGCACGGCCGCTACGCGATGCACGACCTGGTCCGCGCCTACGCCGTCGCCTACGCCCACGACACACTCCCCGAACCGGCACGAACGGCGGCGTTGGAGCGTGTGACGGACTTCTACCTGCACACCGCCTCCGCCGCCGACCGCCTGCTGGACCCCCACGGCACACCGACCCCGCTCGACCCGTCCGCGCCCGGCACACGGCCACACCCGCTGTCCGACCACGCCGCCGCGCTGGCCTGGTTCGACACCCACCACTCCCATCTGCTCGCCGTCCAGCGCACCGCCGCCCTGCACCACCGCCATCAGATCGTGTGGAACCTGGCCAGGACCCTGGGCACCCTGCACTGGCGGCGAGGGCACCGCCACGACGATCTGGCCGTGTGGCAGGCCGCCACCGATGCCGCCGACCACCTGCCCTCGCCCGCCACCCGCAGCTACGCCCACCAACGGCTCGGTCACGCCCACGCCGTGCTCGGAGGACACGAGCAGGCCATCACCCACCTGCGCCAAGCCCTCGCCCTCGCGGAACTGCACCAGGACCTCGAGCGGCAGGCCCACATCCACCACACCTTCGCGCAGGTGTGGGAGCTTCGAGGGGACAACGGGCAGGCTCTGGTGCACGCCCACCACGCGCTGGACCTCTTTCGCGTCCTCGGCCAGCCGGGAAGGGTGGCCATCACGCTCAACCAGGTGGGCTGGTTCGCCGCGTGCCTGGGCGACTACGACACCGCCCGCACCCACTGCCAGGCCGCCCTGTCCCTGCACCGCAGCCACCACAACCTCAACGGCCAGGCGGCCACCCTGGACAGCCTGGCCTTCGTCGAACACCACACCGGCCACCACCTCCAGGCCGTCGACCACTACCGACAAGCCCTCACCCTGTTCCGCACCCTCGGCCACACCGCCGCGGCCGCCGATGTCCTCGACAGCCTCGGCCGCCCCCACGCCGCCCTCGGCCACCACGCGCAGACCGGCGAGGTATGGCGGGAAGCCCTGGAGCTGTACCGGCAGTTGGGACGCACCACCGACGCCGACCGCGTACAGCGGCAACTCGACGACCTCGATCCGGAGCAGACGTCGATCAGACCGTCATAGAGGCGGCCGAGTGGCGGCGGTTGCCTGTCGGTAGGACCGCCGGTGCGGGAAGCGCGGGTTCACTCGGTCGTCTCCTCAGCACCCGCCCCGGTAAGCCCGGCTCGCGACGTCTCCGGGGCTCTGCCCTCGCTATATGTACAGGTCAGCCGACCAAGTTGGGTGTGGAGGACGCCAGTCCCCCGAGGGGTCGGGACGGTCCGCGGCACCGCGGTCGCGGGTGCCGGGTCCGGTGTAGCGCCGGGGGCGGGATGCACGACCGCAGAGACATGGTCAACTCCGAGGACAGCCCGGTGAACACGCCTGCTCCGGTAGCGGGGGTGGTGCGGCCGCCGTTGCCGCGGTGGACGGTTCCGGCGGTCGCGGTGGCGGTGCTGGCCGTGACCGCTGTGGCGTCGGTGCTGCTGTGGACGTGGGTCGACGGCCTGCAACTGGAGCAGGACAAGCGGGCCACCGCGGTGCTCGAGGTGTTCAAGCTCGCCGCGTCGGTCGCCGTCGGCGGCGGCGGACTGTTCGCTTTGTACCTGGCCGCGCGACGGCAGCGCACCCAGGAGCTTGAGCTGGCACAGCGGGAAAAAGTGCAGGCCCACGCCGAGCGGGTGCAGGCTCATGCCGAGCAGGTTGCGGAAGCCAGTCGGGTGGATGCCCAGCAGGTTCAGGCTCATGCGACGCAAGTCGCGGAGAACAACCGGGTGCACGCCGAGCGGGTCGCCGAGGCCACCGTGCCCTCTCCGACTGCACCTTGCGGGTGTGCCCGGCGCTGATCTGCGAGCCGCAAAGCAGGTTCGGACGCTGGCAGGGCAGGTTGTCCGGACTTACATTGCGAATTCGGTGCCGAGCACGCGGTATCGGCTACTCCGCGAGCTTGGCGCGAAGTGCACGCAGATCCTCGTCCCGGTGCCGCAGCAGTCGGCCTCGCCGATCGGAGGCGAGGTCAGCTGGCTTGATCACTACCAGCCGCAGTCCGTGGGCCGGGATCTGCTCGTTTCGGCGCTGGTCATACCGCGCGCGTTGCAGTCCGCGGTGGACACCGCTGACAGTGAGCTATTCCGCGTAACGACTGGTGGCGCTGTGTGATCGCCGTGGATTCGGTGCCGCGCCTCGGGCGCGGCGGAGACGAAAGACGCGGAACTCCCGCTATGAAGGTGGTCCTACCAAAGATCATCTTCACGAGGAGTTCCGCGCGTCATGAGTGTCGCATACGAGGCTGTGCTCGACGTGTCGGAGGACAGCGTCCTGTTCCTGTCCATGCTGTTGCACGATGGACGGGTGCGTCGGGGCACACGGAAGGCCACTCGGGCGATGGGAACCTACAAGCAGGCGGTGTTGGTGCTGCGGTGATTCCTCGACGACACCCGGATGTCGGGGTTGGCCCGCGACAACGGGATCTCGTCCTCGACGGCGTACGCCTACCGCGACGAGGGGATCGCGGCGCTCGCGCCGTCGTTGCACGGCGCGTTGTTGGCGGCCAAGGTCGTCGGGTACTCGCACGTGATCGTGGACGGCACGCTGATCCGGACCGACCGGATCTCCACTCCCGGCCCCACCGTCGGGGTGGACCTGTGGTGGAGTGGAAAACACAAGCACCACGGTGGGAACATTCAGGTCGTGTCCGCTCCGGACGGGTGGCCGTTGTGGACCTCCGGGGTGCGGCCCGGCCGGGAGCACGACATGAGTGCCGCCCGCACCGACCCGGAACTGTTGGGCCGGATCGCGGACTGGATCGGCGATGGCGCCCTCGCGCTGGCCGATCTGGGCTATGAGGGCGAACCCGGCCTCTTCCGGATCCCGGTCAAGAAGCCCGCGGACGCGTCGTTGACCGTGGATCAGCAGGCTTACAACGCGATCCACGGCGCGCTGCGTTGCCTGGGTGAACGCGCCAACTCGTTGCTCAAGACCACGTACAAGGCCCTGCGTCGCTATCGCGGCTGCCCGTGGAGGCTGGGTGACATCGTCGGGGCGGCGCTTGTCCTGCTGCACCACGAGAACCACCGAACCACATGATCCACAACGGTTGATCACACAACGCCACGAATGGTTACTCGGAAAGCCTCAGTGAGTCGGTCGGGTTTGTCGAAGTGCTGGTTAGGACGGTCGTGCTGGATCTCCTGGTACTCCACCACCAGAGCGTGCCGGGGCCAGTGGCTGTCAACGGGCAGTGTGCGAGCACGGCCGTCCTTGCCTGGGTCGCCGATCAACCAATCGAAGCGGGCCTGACGTTTCCCGTCCTCGTTCAACAGTTGGTCGCACAGGTCGAGTACGTACGCTTCGTCGCTGGTCTCGCGCCCCATGACAGCAATGGTGCCCCAAGTCGACCACGACCGCGTGATACGAGTCCGCTGGATCCAAAGCCGCTTGATTAGACCCGCAAACTAGGTCCGGACACCGCAAGGTGCCTACCGCAATACGACTGGACTCGACGGAATCCCCATGGTCTGGATGTTCGTGACGAGGTCGACGAGGCCGAGCGGGTAGACCGTTTCTGTCGTGTCGGCGAGTTCTGAGAGCGTCCACCACCGAACGGCGCTGATGGTGTCGGGCTGGTTGGCTTGAGCCGGGTTGATGTTCTCGGCACCAAACTCCGCGAGGAAGTAGCGCTCGACCTGCCGGACGACCTGGTCGCCGATCTCGTGTTCCTGGCTGCGTTCGGCCACCTGGTCACGCAGGTTGATGCGGGCGTCGTCGATGCCGAGTTCCTCGACCAGTTCGCGGCGGGCACCGGTGCGGTGGTCTTCGCCGTCCTCGACACGTCCGCCGGGTGTCGCCCAGAAGCCGCCGTGTTCTGGATAGTGCACCAGCAGCACCCGTCCGGCGGGGTCGAGGGCGATGACGCGGGCGGCGACGCGCAGTGGTGGGGCCATCACACCGTCCAGTGTCGCAGCCGCTGCTCAGCGGTGCGCGGGTGGTTCCGTGCGGGCGCGGAGCCGGGCACAACAGGTCCCCGGTCATGGCGGTTCTCTTACTCTTCCGGAGCGGCATCGGGTCATGCGTCGACGGTCACGGAGTTGGCCATTGGCCAATTGACCTGCGGAAACCCTCTGATTGGGGACTGGCGCGCACGCTGGTGCCCTGCCAATCTGGCCACTGTGGACGACACCCGACACCTGGAAGTGCGCCTGCCGCCCGACCTGCCGAACGACACCTACGCGGCCATCGCCTAAGCGGTCTGGGCCGTGCTCAACGCGGCCGGTCTCGGCAACACTTCCTCCCTCCGCCCGGACAGCCACGTCACCGACGCCGAGCTGATCCACGCGTTCGACCGGGACGCGCTGACCTACCCGTGGGGTCCGTGAACGTCGCGCGGGGGGCACTGAGCCGACCCGCCCTGCCGCGGCCACGTCCCCGCCGTCCGTGAACCAACCCGGACGAGACCCGCACGAACCCGGTCACCTCGACCATCAGCCAGCTGACGGCGTCACTGCGGGCAGCCTGTTCCTAACATGACCATCTGCACCCAGGCCGCGCCTGACCGCGAACCTGGACGTCAGCACGGGCCACGAGCAGAGCCAGGCCCACGACCAGCCGTCATCTAACCGATTCATCGCAGCAGCATCCCCGCTGCGACCTCACGAGCAGGACCGGAGCACCGACGCGTTTGGCCAGCACGACCGCGAACCTCGTCCTGCGTACCTCCTCGATCCGGACAACGATCTTGTACTGCGTCTCCCGTCGCCGGGTTCCGGGGCGCTGTGGTGAGGACCGAGTGGGTCATCACGAGCACGCTCGACGAGCACAGTGGAAAGAGGACCTCGTGATCTCCGAAGATCGAGTTCTGTTGCTGGACCTGGAGAATCTCGGCGCCACCCAACTCCGTCCACGGCCGTTGCGGGCACGGCTGGAAACGCTGCTGGCCGCCGCCGGGACGATCCACCACGCGGTGGCCGCCTACGCACGCCCCGACACCCTTGACGGTGATCCGCTCGCCTCGCAGCTGGCCCAGCTGCGGATCGCGCCGCTGCGCGTGGCACCCGGCCCCGACGCCGCCGAACTCGCACTGCTCGCCCACGCCCACCGCGTCCACGCCGACGGCATCCGCACCTTCCTCGTCGGCAGCGCGGACGGCCGCTTCGCCGAACTGGCCCGCCTCGGCCGAGTCGAACTGCTCGTCTGGAACGAGCAGCCGGTGGCCACCAAGCTCGCCGACGTCGTCCACCACGTCCACCGCCTGTCCCGCCCCACCGGGGCCGCGGCCGAGGAACCCGTCGACCGCGAGCAGCCCGAACCGGACTTCCCTCCTCCAGGCGCTCCGATCCCCGCTCCGGCCGACCCACGTCACACCGGGACCTCCCACGCCGCGCGGTTGCTCGCCGCGTTCACCACCGGCATCGGCATCGCCGCGGGTCAACGCTTTCTCGACGCGCTGCTCACCCGCCCGCGGCGATGACCACCGCCTACGACACGGCACACGACTCCGGCGTCGTGCGGGCCCACATGAACGGCCTCGAGCAGCGATCCGGGCAGCTCAGCCGCTGCCCCTGAAGTTTTTCAAGATTCTTTGCCCAGGATGGGGGGTGTTCCCGAGTCGAGACCCGACTAGCAGGGTAAGCGCGGGAACCAACCGGCATCCGCCTCCGGCGAGGAGACCCTCATGACGACGAACGGCGGACGACGAACCAGTCGCCCTCAACGTGATCGAGAACCTGCTGGGCGTGCTGTGGAGGCCCACCAGTCGTGATCGAGTCATCCGTGACCAACCCCGACGACGAGGACGAGGACGCCGACGGTCCCCCCGCCACCAGCGGCGGCGAACGGCTCCCCCTCAAGGAGTTCTTCGAGCTGTACCAACCCAAGATCCGGAACTACATAGCCAAGAAGGCACCCCGCGAAGCATTGACGGACATCGAGTCGAATATCTGGCTGGGCGTCCACCGGTCCTACGATCAAACTGTCCATAAAAACTGGAACAACTACATCTGGGGCATTGTCGACAATAAGATTGTAGATTGGCTTCGTGCGCGGGACAGTTCTCGGAAGCTACTAGAAGCGATCAAGCTAAAAACAGTAGAAGAGTTCGCCGAGCAGCCTGACATCTGCGACCAGGACGAATATATTCGCAGACACAGAGCATTACCCGAAGGGTTGTCGAAGCTCACCGAACCCCAGCGGACCGCAATTGACCTTCGGTTCGTCAAAGGCTTGACATGGAAGGATGTCGCGAACCACATGGGGATCAGGGTAAAAAGCGTACAAGGTCATGTCGATCGGGCGCTCGTCAAACTTCGGAAACATATGTCAGAGGTAGGACTCACTACTCCCGCGGCATCTCCTACGACCTTGAAGGAGGACAAGTGAACGCTGATGGCGACGGTCGCGACGACATCGAAGACCTGCTCTCGCGTCAGGCGCCTGACATCTCCTGGGTCGCGGACGTGCCGCCCCTGACCTTCGAGGACGTGCAGGCGCGCGCCGAGTCGCTCACGGCCGACGAGCAGGCGACGGTGGACGACGACATGCGGCGCATCGAACTCGGTCACGGCGCGCTGGAACTGGCTCGCGGCTACATCGCGATGGGTGATCTGAGCACCGCCGAGTACTACCTGACGATGGCCACGAATTACGGCGTGTCGGGCGTGAACAGCCTCCTCGGTCAGATCGACGAACTCCGGGCCGAGCTTCCGTCATACGAGAGGAACGACGACGGAAGCACGAACACTGACCTTTACTCTTCCAGCTTCCAGTGGGCGCGCAACATCGTCGACGACGCCAAGACCGAGGCGGCCCAGATCGTGGATGACGCGTTGTCCACCATGAAGCGAGTGATCAGTCAAGCCCAAGAGCGCGCCAGCGAAATTGTGGCGGCGGCCAGGGCTGAAGCCGCTGCCGAAAACCTGCTTGACACTCGGGGCGGGCTTGTCCGTGATGTCACCGGGTTCTCTTCGCCTGTCAAGTCGGAGCATGTCGTCAGTCGTACAGCTTTGGCTACAGCTGTGGCAAACTTTTTGCTCGTGAGCGGCGCGAAGCATGCGGATGAGCACGCGGACATGGTTTCGAAAACCGATCAGCATGGTAGGAAGATATGGGTAGCGTTCAAAAGTAGCGACTTCGCCTTGGACTCTTGGTTGTTCTCATGGCAAGCTCTTGCGGCCGCCGAAATCCTTGCAGGGAAGGAATCTGATGAAGACTTGAACGAAAACAAGGTTCTCCCGGATGCGCCCGTGACTAAAACAAGCCTTCTGGATTTCTCCAACGGACTATGGCATGCCAGGGAACGGGTCTTGCCAATATTGATCCCGAAGGCAGCACTGGACGCCTTCATTGTCACATCACCAAGAAGACTCGCACTATCCCGCGAAATCCCCATGCTTCACATCAGGCGCAGGGAGTCCGATCCGATCCCGGAATCGGTGGAAGATCGGCCGGGTGGAGTCGATGACAACTTCGACACCCAGGTCGGCGAGCCCAAACTGATCGGCGAGCTCAAGTTCGGCACCCAGATCGGCAAGCGCAAGTCGGCCTGGGTGGTCGATGACGCGAGGGACGACTGCAAGAAGTAGAAGCCGTACGCATCGGACGTGCACGAGTGAGGGCCCCGGCTCAGCCGGGGCCCCTCACAGGGTGCGCATTTCCTAGCCGATGCTCAGCTTCTCGAGCAGAACGACCAGGATGATCCTCAGGGCGTCCGGTGAGAGGAACGCCAGCGCGGCGACGGCGATCACGATGATCCCCACGAAGAACAGGGTGAGCAGGCACAGGCTTCGGATTCGGCGAGGATCGCCGAGCAGCTGGTGGACCATCGCGCTCCATGTTTCGGGGTCGTTCTCGTCGTGACGGCCGTCCGGCGCGTTACCGTTCGACGGCATTAGGCTCATGGTGCGGTGCTCCTCGGTTCCTAACGGCTACCTGGGTTAGCGCTGCGAATAGAGGGACCCTCCAGGCCCGGAGGGTCCCTCGCCGCGTTGATGCGCCGTTAACCCACTAGTCGCGGTCCGACCGGGAAACACCCCCTATCCGTCCGGATCTTTTCCGGGGAGCCGCTACCCCAGGCGCCGCGAGCCGGGGACCGGAAGCCCAGCGCCAGGCTCGCACCGCACCGGGCGGCGGTCGCGTCTCCTTCGTCGGCAGCGCGGGAGTCGTGTCCGCGTCGCCCTGCCAACCCAACTCCCAGACCACACCGACGTCCGAACGTCCTGCTCCGGACCAGCGATTGGTACGGACTGGGCGCTGGGCGGGACACTGGTCCACCACCTCGTTCCCGGCCGAAAAGAGCCTTCGCGTGACCATGTCGACGTCCCCGATCGTGCGCCGCTCGGCGCGCGCGTTACTGCTGGACGACCAGCAGCGGTTGGTGCTGATCAAACGCACCAAACAGGGGCAGTCCCCGTACTGGACCAGCCCCGGCGGCGGGATCGACGACGCCGACGCCACGGCAGAGGCAGCGCTGGAGCGGGAGTTGGCCGAGGAACTCGGTGCGACGGCCGCGGTCGGCGGCCGGGTCCTGCTGATCTCCTCCCCCACTAGTGGCGGGGTGTCGGTGCAGGAGGTCTTCATCGCGCGGCTGCGCACGCTGGACGAGGCCGCGCGCACAGGTGAGGAGTGGACCGACGGCCGCCGCGGCGGCTACGAGGTCGTGCACGTCCCGATCCACCAGGTCGACACGATCGACCTGAAGCCCGCCGTGCTGCGGGGCTTCGTGCTGGACAACGTCGACGCGCTGGTCGCCGAAGCCACCGACCTGGCCTAGCCGGGCACCCACCAGGACGCCGGGTCGAGCCGGAACCGCGTGGCGGCGGCGAACACCGCGGCCACGGTCGGCTCTCCGGCCGGGGCACAGGTGGTGAGCGCGGCGACGGCGCCGATCAGGAGCTGGTGGGACACGATCACCACCGGCCCGCCCAGGCCGGTGACGCCGTCGGCGAGCAGGTCTGCGGTGTCGCGTGCGGCTCGGGCCCGCGTGTGGAGGTCCTCGAGGCTTTCCCCGCCGGGCAGCGCGGTGCCGATGCGCCGGTGCCGATTCGTTTTCCACGCCGTGTACCGCGGCGGGTACTGCTCCGGGCCCAAGCCGAGCACGCAGTCCGGCGCCTGCCACTCCCGCAGCACCTCCAGCGCCGGAAGCAGCGGGACGGCCAAGGCATGGGCGAGCAGCTCGGCGGTCGTGCGGGCGCGGGGCAGCGGGCTGGACACGATCAGCACCGGGTTCACCATCCGCAGCCGGTCGGCCGCCGCGAGGGCTTCGTCGCGTCCGTGGTCGGAGAGCGGGGTGTCGGGTCGGGCGTGGGCGTGGGGGCGTTGTTCGCCGTCGATGCTGGTGCCGTGCCGCATCCACAGCACCGGCGCATACCGGTTTGCCGCGGTGGGCGGGGTCAGGTCAGGCACCAGCCGCCGTCCACGGTCAGCGTCTGGCCGGTGATGAACCCCGCTCCCCTGCTGGCCAGGAACGCCACCAGCGCGGCCACGTCGTCCGGGTGGCCGCGGCGCTGGAGGGCTTGGCGGCCGAGTTGGCGGATCTGCATCGCCGCGTAGTCCTCGACCACGGCCTGTTCGGCATCCACGACGATCGATCCGGCGCGCACCGTGTTGGCGGTGACGCCGTGCGGACCGAGCTCGCGGGCCAGCGCGCGGGTCAGGCCTTCGAGTCCGGCCTTGGCCGCGATGTACCCGGCCAACTCGACCCGGCCGACCCCGGCCAGCACCGACGAGATCGTGATCAGCCGTCCGCGGTCCCCTGCGGCGATCAGTGCGGGGGTGGCGGCGTGGGCGAGGGCGGCGTGGACGGTGAGGTTGAGGGTGACCTGCTCGGCGAACACCGAGGGGGTGCTGGCCTGCCACGGGATGCGTGGATAAGCGCCCGCCGCGCACACCAGCACCGCCGGACGGTGGTCGAGCAGGGCGGTGCTGGCCGCGGTCAGGCCGCCGGGAGTGGTGAGGTCGCCGGTGACGACGTCGACGGCCGCGCCTCGCCGCGCGCACGCGGCGGTGACGGCGTCCAGGTCGGGGCCGAGGCGCAGGTGGGTGAGCAGCAGGTCGTGGTTGGCGGCCAGGTGCTCGGCGATGGCAGCGCCGATGCCGCTGCCCGCACCGGTGATCGCCGCCCGCGCCCGCGCGGTGGGCTGGTGGTTCACGTCGGGTTCCTCGTGCTGGTGGTGGCCTGCCCGGTCTCGGCCGTCGGGCCGGTGGTGGTGAGGCCGAGTAGGTGGTGCAGGTCGGTGTCGTGGTCAAGCAGGTCGGCGAGCGCGGCCAGCAGCAGCGCGGCCCGCGGGAGCGGGAGGTCGGCCGGGCGGTGCACGGTGAGCAGCCGCATCAGCAGGTAGGGGCGCAGCCACCCGGCGACGTCGGGGACGCCGAGGTCTGCGGCCAGCGGCAGGATGAGGTCCTCGAGCCAGGCGCGGGCGAAGGCCGCGCGGGCGCCCCAGGGCCGGTGCTCGACGTGGAGTTCCACCGTGTCGTCGTGCTGGTGGACCGCGACGTCCGGTTCGTGGGCGGTGGCGGCGAGGGCGGTGGGGTGGTCGCGGTAGGCGGCAAGGTCGCGCACGGGGGTGAGCCAGGGGCCGTGGATCCACAGGTCGGCCAGCATCACCGCGAGTTCGCCGGGGATCGCGGTGCGTCCGGCGGTGTCGTAGTCCAGCCAGGTCGGGCCGTGCTGCGGGTGCCAGGCCAGGTTGAACGGGGTCGGGTCGCCCTGCCCGATCCCGGCGAGCACGGATCGGTGCGGGCCGAGGTCGTCGCGCAACTGCTCCACGAGCACGGCGAAGTCGATGCGGGTGGGGCGGCCGTTGACCACGAGCGGGGTGGTGGCCAGGTCGCGGGCGTGCAGCGAGCGCCCATCGGGGAACACCAGCCACGGGTCGGTGTGATGGTGGGTGTCGAGTCGGCCGCCGGGGGCGGCGCGGTCGCGGTAGAGCTTGCCGACGACCTCGCACCCGCACCGGAGTTCCGCGGTCTCGGTGAACACCCGCCGGTAGTGGCCGGTGAACGCGGCGGAGGCCGCAGCTAGGTGCGTGTGGTCGCCGGTGGCGTCGGCGTGACCGAGGACGTCGAGCAGCAGCCCGTGGTCGGGGCGCAGGTGCGGGACCCGGTCGTAGAGCAGCACGGTCGCGCCGGGTAGCCGCCGCGCGTGGTGCAGCCGCGGTACCGGGTAGTGCCCGGCCAGCGCCCGGTGGCCGGTGATCTCGGCGGCGGCTTCGTCGTGGTGGGGGTTGGCCTTGACGAACAGGGCACGGTGGCCGAGGTCGAGGTGCCAGGTGTGGTTGGCGGTGGCACGGCGGTGGTGCCCGATCCACAGCAGGGCGGCCACGCCGTTCACCACCAGCCGGCGGCGTGGCCGGCGACCGCGGCCACCTGGTCGGTGGGCAGGCCGGTGATCGCCGACGCACTCCCCCACAGGGTGTCGTCGAGGTCGTCGCGCACCGGGCAGCGGTCGGCGGCCGAGAGCATCGCGGAGAACCGGGTTCCCACGGTGGTGTGGTGGGGGTTGCCGGTGGTCCATTTGGTGTGGGCGTGGCGGGATGCCAGCCCGAGCACGGTCGGGCCGGTGCCGTCGCCGCGGCGGGTGAGCGCGGCCAAGTGCGTCAGGCCGGTGTCGTTGCCGATCACCAGCTCGGCGTCGGCGAACACGTCCACGCAGTCCGCCGCCGCCGGGGCGCCGAGGTTCCTCCACAGCTCGTGCTCGCGGGTGCCGGTGTCGGGTGCGTCGAGCATCCGGAACGACAGGCCGTCGCGGCGGGCGGCCAGTCGGCGGGCCAGGGCGGCGAAGCCGTCGGTGCCGACGTCCTTGCGGTCGGGGCGGCTGGTCGCGCCGACGAACACCACCCGCCCTACGGTCGCCGCGACGGTGTCGGAGCGGTAGGTGGGGGCGGGTGCGTGCTCGGCGGGCAGCCGAACCCCGAGTTCCTGCTCTAGGGCCAGGTAGTAGCGCATCGGCAGGTCGGCGTGGACGCGGACGAGGTGCTCGTCGATGGGCTCCAGCCAGGTCGGCGGCAGCTCCGGGGTGACCGTGAACCGCGACCCAGTGGCGTCGCGGGCGCGGGCGGTGCTGAGCACGTGGGGCCCGTCGGCGGTGGTGGCGGTGGCCGAGGTCAGGGGCAGGGTGCTGCGGAGCATGAGGTCGGGGCGGGGCCCGGAGTAGTGGAGGGGCTGCTCGGGTGCCGCGGCGGCGAGTCCGGCGGCGGTGGCCAAGCCGAGCAGGGTGTCGCCGAGGCTGCCGGCGGGCAGGTGCACCGTCCAGCCGTGCGCGCGGATCCGCGCGAGCCGCTGTTCGGTGTGGTCATCGGAGGGCGGGTGGTCACCGGCGTGGCGGCGGTAGGGCAGGCTCCGGCCCAGCGGAGCGTGCGGGTGGCGCACCAGCACGGGCCCGCCGCGGTGGACGTTGACGGTGGCGAAGTCCCACGGCGACGGCCGAGGTGACGGCCGTGGCGCGATCCCGGTGGCGGCCAGGGCCGCGGGGGCGCCGGGTGCGGTGGTCACAGGGTGGTCAGCGCGCACAGCCGCACCCCGATCCCGGCCAGGACCGCGCGGCCCGCGGCCGTGCGGTCTTCCACCAGGCACAGCGCGTCGGTGACCACGGCGCCCGCGGCCCGCAGCACTGCGGTCAGGTTGGCCAGCGTGCTGCCGGTGGTGACCTCGTCGTCGACCGGCACCACCCGCAGCCCTGCCACTGCGGCGTAGCTGAAAACCTCGACGCGGCGCGCGTGCGGTTCGTGGAACACCGCCTTGTTCGGTAACTCGAGGTCGAGTTTCCACGCGAGTTGGTAGGGCAGCCCGCTGGCCGCCGCCACCGCGAGGGTCGGCGGGATGCCCCCGGCGTCCAACCCGAACAGCAGATCCGGCGGGGTGTGGTCGGGCAGGTCGCGGTGGGCCTGCCACAGCGCGGCGCCGACCTGCGCGAGCCGGTCGGCGGTCACCGGGGCGGTGATGCCGTCGAGTTCGTGCACGACGCGGACGTCCCGTGCTTCCCCGGCCACGCCATGGCGGCGCACGTGCTCGGCGCGGTACGGGGACAGTGCGGCGATGGGTACGCCGGTGGTGCTCACGAGGTGGTCCTCCAGGTGGTGATGGTGTGCGACCGGTCGGTCAGGGTGAGGGCGGCCGCGAGCGCGGTCAGCAGCGCGGCCACGGCGTCGGGATCGCGCCGGTCGGCCGCAGTCCGGTGCAGGGCGGCGACGGCGGCCAGGGTGGGCAGCGGCGGCAGGTCGGGGTGGGCGCGGGCCAGGTCCGCGAGCACCAGGTCGCCGTCCTCGTCGCGCAGCTGCGGCTCGTGCCCGGCGCGCAGCAGGACCTTCGCCACCAGCACGAGGTGCTTGTGCACCGCACGGACGTCGGGGACCGGGTCGGCCAGCAGCCGGCGGCAGGTCATCAGCACTAACCCGAGTTCGCCGCGTCCGGCCCGGTCGTCGACCTCGGCGGCCGGGTCCGGCGGCCGGTAGCCGTCGCGGTGGTGCAGGACGCCATCGCCGGTGGCGGCCAGCAGCCGCAGGGCGTGCACGACCCGCGGCGGAACCCGCCCGACGGCCACCTCCGTGGTGGTGAGCATCGTCAACCCGGACTTCACCCCCGACAGGGGCGGCAACGTCGCGGGCACGGCCCGCAACCACGCGGCCGGGTAGGTGTCGCGCACCAGCAGCAGGTCCGCGTCCGACCAGTCGCGCGTCCAGTCGGCGCGGCCGGTGCTGCCGGTGGCCAGCAGCAGGGCGGTGTCGCCGTCGACCAGGTGCTCGATCACCCGCTCCAGCCAGTCCGCGTTCGTCGCGGCCACCCACCGGCCCCGCGCCGCCACCGCCGCCACCGAGTTCGGCGGGTGGCCGGGCACGGCGGGCGCGGGAACGGTGGCCAGCGCGGGCAGGGCAAGCTTCAGCGCGGCCAACGGGCCGGAGTTGTCGACCACGACGTCGGCGATGGCCTCGATGCGCTCCGCGCCGCGGCTGGCCTTCACCGCGTCGCGCCCGGTCAGGCTGACCACGCTCTCCACCGCGCGCGCCGCGCGGGTGGCGGGGTCGGTGCGCACGAACACCACCCGGCACAGCGGGCCGAGGCAGTCGCGCAGGTGCGCGGTGGCCTCCAGCCGGTGCGCGGACTCCAGCACCACCGGCCCGGTCTTGTTCGCCGCGGTGAACCGCAGCAGTTCCTCGGCCAGGCGCCGGGCCTGCTCCCGCTCGTCCCACACGGTGTAGGGGTCGGTCACGGCCGCGCGCAGCGCCGCGAGTTCCAGCAGGTAGCCGATCTTGAGCCGGGTCGCGCCGTGCTCGGCGACCAGCAGGGAGCCGAGCACGGACTTGCCCGCCTCCGACATCCCGCCCACCACCCACACCCGATCCGGAGTCGCCGCGGGCAGCCGCGAGACCGCGACCCCGTGCAGCGCAAGGACTTCGCGGACGCGCCGCTGCACACCGAGCACAGACTCCTGCCCGCGCACCAGCACTGCGTCGTAGACGCCGCGGTCGGTCTGCTCGGCCAGGATCCGCGCCAGCGCCTGCTGGTAGGCCACATACCAGGGGCCGGGCGGGGCCGGGTCCCTGGCGACGGCCAGCGCGGCTTCCCGCCCCGGGGCACCGTCTGC
The DNA here is from genome assembly GCF_032460545.1 of Umezawaea sp. Da 62-37. Classification (GTDB taxonomy): domain Bacteria; phylum Actinomycetota; class Actinomycetes; order Mycobacteriales; family Pseudonocardiaceae; genus Umezawaea. The sequence continues at coordinate 11,751,104 of NZ_CP135965.1, read as the reverse complement.
GTGCCGCAGCAGCAGGTGCACCTGGCCGCCGGTCACCGGCGGCGGGTCGACGGCTGCGGCCAGATCGGTGACCACGCGCAGCGCGTCGTCCGGGGCCAGGCCGTCCTTGACCACGCAGGTCGCCGCGCACACCGCCAGCAGCATCGGCAACCCGCGGTCCTCCAGCCGCAACCCGCCGCAGTGGGCCAGGCCGCGGGCGGTGTGGCTGCGCATCACCAGCGCCACGTGTTCGTCGGTGGGGCACTCGGCGAACCACCAGCGGGCGAACCCCGGCCCGGAGACCTTCGTCCACTGCGGGTCGTGGCCGTCGATGCCGCCCGCCGGGTCCGCGCCGGGCATCGCCGCGGCCAGCCACCGCAGCTGGGTGGTCTTGCCCGCGTTGTCCGCGCCGTTGAACGACACCACCGCGATCCCACTCCCCCGCTCGGGTCCAGCTGCGGTCCCGGCGGCGGACGTGGCGGCGGACGTGGCGGCGGACGTGGTCACGGTCGGGCTCCGTAGGTCTTGAGCGCCGTCCAGCCGGGAAGCCGTCGCTGCCCGGCCGCGACCTCGGCCAGCAACCCGTCGTAGGCCGCCGCCAGCTCGCGCAGCTGGGTCGCGGCGATCTCGGCGCGGGCGCGGTCGACCCGCTGGGCCCGGACCACCGCGATCACCAGGCGGTCGATCACCGACCCGACCGTCTCGGTGTGCAGCGCCGCACCCGCCCGGCAGGCGGGCGCGTAGGCGGCGACGTGCTCGTTGAGCCGGTCGACCAAAGCCACGCGGCGGGCGTTGAGCTCGTCGATGCGCCGCTTGGCCACGGCCACCTCGACAGGCCCGCCGCAGCGGCTGCGGTCCTCGGCCGACCACTGCTCCCGGTGCCCCGCGGCCAACTCGCCCACCAGGCACCGCAGGAACGCCGACGCGGGCATGACCGGCGTGGTGGCCGCGGTGTCGCACCACGCCAGCAGGTCCGCCGACGACGGGGCGAGCACACCGGGATGCTGCGCGGCGGCCGAGCGTGGGGTTTCGGTGGTTGTGGTGACCGGCATGGCGGCTCCCTGGTGGACGGCTCCCGCGGTCGATGGACGCGGAGGGACACCGAGCAAACCCGGTTCCGGCCAGGGTCGGCAGGTGCACGAGGGGGGTCACGGTGGCACGCGAACCGCACACACACAGCACCCGGACCAGTACGCTGCGTTGACCTGGACGAGGAGGTGGCGACGGTGCCCTCAGCCGGTCTGCGCCAACCCAACACCCGGCTCGCCGCGCTGCTCGACCACACCGGCATGTCGAGCAGTTCGCTGGCCGCGCGCGTCAACCACCGCGCCCGCCGCGGCGGGATCAGCGTCTCCTACACCCACCGCTCCATCGCGAACTGGCGCGCGGGCATCACCCCGCAACCGCCGATCCGCCGGGTGATCGCCGAGGTGCTCGGCGACGCGCTGGGCCGGTTCGTCCCGCTCTCGGAGATCGGCTTCCACGCCGAGGACGACGACGACCAGGCGGGCCTGCACTTCCCGCGAGACCCGGCCAAGGCCATCGCCGTGGCCACCGACTTCTGGAGCGTCATGGACCGCCGAGCACTGCTCACCGCCGGCGTGGCCGCCACCGCGTTCACGACCCCGTTGTGCCGGTGGCTGACCACCGACACCGACACCGCCCTGCCCGGCCCGGTCACGCCGGGGCGGCGGGTGGGCCGCCACGATGTCGAGGACCTCATTGCCACCGCCCAGGACGCGCGCCGCGCCGACTCCCGCTTCGGCGGCGGGAACTGGCGTGTGCGGATGGTCGACACCTGCCTGACCGACCGCGCGACCCCGCTGCTGCACGGCACCTACACCGACACCACCGGCCGCACGTTGTTCGCCGCCGTCGCCGAACTGTCGCAGGTGGCCGGGTGGAGCGCGGTCGACCGCGGCGCGCACGGCCTGGCGCAGCGCCACTTCATCCAGGGCCTGCGCCTGGCCCGCGCCGCGGGCGACGTCCCGCTCGGCTGCTACCTGCTGGCGTGCATGGCGTTGCAGGCCACGCTGTGCGACCACCACGACATCGCCATCGACATGCTCGACGCGGCCACCGAACGCGGCCGAGGCCGCGCCACCCCACGCGTGCTCGGCTTCTGCCAGCTCGTCGCGGCCAGGGTGTTCGCCAGATCCGGCGACGCGCCGCGGGCGCTACGCGCACTAAGTGCCGCCGAGACCCTGCTCGACCGCGCCGAGTCCACCGACACTGGCGACGACCCGCGGTGGATCGGGTTCTTCGGCCGCACCCGGCTCGCGGCCGACGCGGTGGAAATCCACCGCGACCTCGAACTCCCCTCCCGCGCCCGCACATGGAACGCCCACGCCGGGACCAACGCCGCGTTCACCCGCTCCCACAGCCTGCGCCAGGTGGTGCTGGCCAGCACCTACCTGCAAGGCGAGGCCGACCTGGACGCCGCGCTGGCCCACGGCCACAGCGCGCTACGCGGCCTGGCCGGGATCGCCTCGGCCCGCGCGGACGGCTACTTCCGGGACCTGGCCGACCGGTTCACGCCATGGGCGACCGAACCTGCGGTCGCCGACTTCCTCCACCACGCCCGCGCTGCCTGAACCTTGTTCCACCGTCGGAACCCAGCAGGCTGGCCTGCCGGTCCAGCGCGCTGCTGAACCTTTTACATCGATCCCCTGCTCGTGAGGGGTGCGACAGGACACGAAAGTCATATCGAAAAGGCCAAATCCTGGCGTGCTCGCAGTCTCAGGCGATGGCAGTGACCCGTAGTACCAACGGGCAGTCCTGTGGTACTGACGAGTAACCCTACGGTTGGCAGGGCGAGCCAGCGGCTGGGACGTGAACGGGGTGGATGCTTGCTCGGCACGTTCACCCAGGTCAGGCCTATCACATGTACGGATAAGGTGTTGGCTTGTACATCGATCCGGAATCCGGAAGGTATTACCGAAGAGTGACCGGAAGGAGAGTCGTTTCGATATTCCAATTATGAAAGTTGGTTTTACAAGCGAAAAGCTAGGAGACATACGAAAACATGGACAAGAGGGGCAAAATTACCGGAGAGTAAGGTGTGGATTCAACAGCCACTACCGGAACGGTTAGTGAATCCAGACCGTTGTACACGCCCCGACACCCCGGTTGACCAGTGTCAACCATGTTCCACTGCGATTGACTGCGTTCCACTGCGCCGAGCTCCGACGGTAGAGCTGACTCAGCGCGTCTTCCACTCGTCAAGGGTCGACGGTGACGGGTTGCTAGAGAGGAACAATGCACCCTCCACGGTGGGGGTGCATTCATGGGGAGTGGCGCGAACGAACTCACGTGCTACTCTGTGCGCAGACGCAAAGGACCCCCTAGGCCGTTTCGCCAGGTACGTAAACCTGGACTGGCCTTGGAGGTCCGCTGCGTTTAGCTATGCGGTCATACTTGCCTTGGTACCGCCAGTATAGGCATGTCGGAGGAGTTCGTGCCACTCCCACCGACGCGGCCAGGCCGCACAGCGCAGAGGCCCCCCAGCAGCGGAAACGCTGTCGGGGGGCCTCTCTCGTTGAGCATCAGGACCGGTGTCGCAACCGTCTCGGCGGGTAGCTATCCAGGCGAGTCGTCGGTGTCCTCCTGATCGGCACGGCTGGCCGAGCACCGTGCCGATCAGAACGGGCCGCGGATCCGTCCGCCGCTTCTCTCGTAGAGCGTGACAGCCTCGGCGAGGGCCTTGGTCACCGCTTGGACGAGGTCGCCGTGGAAGGTGTAGTCGTTCTGGTCCTCGATGGAGTCCAGATCGATCGTGGAGACGAACTCCCCGTCGCGCAGGCTCGCTCCGTTGCGTCGCAGGGCGGGTATGGGCCAGAACCGTCCGATCGAGCCGTCCTCCAGCAGCAACCCCGGTGAATCCATCCACTCGCCCTTGCCGTGACGCAGGCCCGCGGTGTGCGCGATGATCCAGCAGCGCTGGTGCAGCACGACGCGGTAGGACTTCCCGGCTGCGTCCCGGTACTGACCCCGTTGGTACCACTTCGCCGGCTCCACTCTGGTGTGGGTGTCGGTCCCGAGGTTGATCAAATGGGGTACGGCCTGCAAGCAGAGCTCCCGCACTCGCTCCCACACCTGCTGCTTCTGCTCGGCTTCGCGGCGGCGATGGGCGGCCGCGGCGTCGGCCTGAGCGCGGGACCGGTGGATGGCATCGTCAAGGCTCACGCACAGAGGGTAACCGGATAGCAGCGCCGTTTGGCGAACCTGCTGCATGGCCAAAAACGATCGTTTGTGACCCACCACGGCGCCGGCGGGGACGGGCACGCGCGCCCGCGCCCGCGCCGCTGACCACTTGGACCGCAAAGTAGGTCGCCGAAGTGGCAGAGATCGACGCGTAGTCCGCGCGGGATTTGGTGCGTTCGCCTGGGCTGGCCTGCCTGGATCGAAGCCCCGCCTCACACCCCGGTGACCCAGGGTGTTCAGCCCTTTACGCTCTGACCTCATGAGTGAACAGACCGCATCATCGTTCGACACCCCCTGGTACCTGCTCTTACTGCTCGCGATAGCCGAGATCTCCTCGGCGGCGGTGGCGACGGTCGGGATCGGCGGCGCATACGCGGCGCTGGAGCTGCCCGCGATACTGACCTTCGCCATGCCGCTGGCCATCCATCTGACTGCCCTATGCGCGACCTGGGTGGGAGTCCGCTCGATCGACCCCCGTCGAAGCAACGCCATGAGGCAGGGGGTCCTCGCGCTCGCCGCCATCCTGATGGTGCTGGGCGCGCTCACCACGCAGTTGCGCATCAGCCGATTCGACCTGCTCGCCATGATCGTCGGCGGCGTCGTCTCCGGTACCGGCCCATTGCTGCTGGCGCTCGTGCTGTCCCCGGCACCGGCGAAGACGCCCGATGCCGCCCGGCAGGGCTGAAGAAGATCTCGCGGCTTCACCTGACGGCGGCGGCCTGCGCGGCGCAAGTGAGTCGGAAGGCGTCCGGCCCATACCGGCATGCCAGCTTCGGCCAAGAGAAAGGCATGCAGTCCGGTCGACAGCCCGGAGAAAAGTCGAGAATCCGGCGTGGTGATCAGGGAGGGCAGGGAAGCCTCAGGCTCCCGCCCTCCCTGCAGCGCCGCCGGCCACTTGGGAATGTCAGCCTTGAACGATGAACCCCCCTCGCGCATCACGCCCTCGCCGACTTTCTCCCCCAAGCCCGCCCAGCCGGACTCCCCGCACTCCCGGCCTCCTTCGGTCAGGCACGAGTCGCGGACGTCGATTACCGACTCACCGGTCGTGGAACTGGACGGCAGTTGCCTCGCTGCTCGCGGCGCTGGCGGCCGTCGGGGGTGTCGTATTCACCGGCCTGTCGTTGCAGGCCACTCGCGCACAGAACACGGTGGCCGAGCAGAACCAGCTCACCGACCGCTTCACCAAGGCGGTTGACCAGCTTGACCGCGCCGGTGCCGACCACCTGCAGGCCCGCCTCGGCGGGATCTACGCACTCGAACGCCTGTCCCTGGACTCTCCCCGTGACTACTCGACCATCACTGAGGTCCTGTCCGCGTTCATTCGGAGCGCCGCCCCGCGTCCCCAAGTCGACGGTCTGCCGGAGGCATGTCCGGACCGGCCGCCGACATTCGACGTGCAAGCCGCGCTGACCGTGCTCGGCCGCCGCGGCCCCGGCCCCAACCGGCAGGTTCGCCCAGGCTTCTACGACGTCAATTCTGTCGACTTGTCCCAAACCTGCCTGCGCCACGTGGACTTCCTCGGGGCGGACTTCTCCCGTGCCAACTTTCGACAAGCTGATCTCACCAAGGCGCGCCTCATCGGAGTGGACCTCATCGGGGCACTTTTTGTCGGCGCAAACCTCAGCGGCGTGGACTTTGCCGGTTCGGACCTCGGGAGCGCGCTCCTCACCGACACAGACCTCGGTGGCGCAAACCTCACCGATTCGCTGCACACCGAGGAGACCATGATCGACGGCGCGAGGACCGACGAGGCCACCACGGGCGCTTGGTGGCGTTGATCTTGTTGCAAAAGGATCGTTTCTCGACATGATCCACAACAGGGGGTCCGAAACCCGTCCGCCGAGTGCGAAACTGTTGTAAAAGATGTTGAAAAGTCTGTGTGTTCAACAAGTCTTCAACCACCCTTTCTAATACACTTTGGGGCATGACGCACACTTGGCTTCCGCCCGGCGACTGGTTCCACTTCGACAACGACGACCTCGGCGCCGCTCCACCGGGCGAGGGGCTGGCGCTGCTGGTGAGCGCGGAAGGCCGGGTGTCCGGGATCGTGGCCGTCGGTCCGCGGCTCGGCCTGCGGTTGCTGGAGCCGGGCGTGGTCGACACGTGGGCGGTCGACCAGGTGCACACGGCCGACGGCCACATGCTGCGGGTGGGCACCGTCGACATCAGGGACTGGACCGGCGACCGCCTGGTCGACGTCGGGGTGGCGGCGGTTTGCCGGGTCGGCTACTTCGCCCCGGACCGGGTGTTCGTCGTGGGCGCGGTGGTCCCCGACGCGCGGCCGGACCCAGTCGCCGAACTGGCGGCCGGGCGGGTCACGGTGCAGATCGAGCCGCGCCTGTCGACGGGGGACCGGCCGGTCCTCGCGGGCGTGTCCGTCCACCCGCCCGCCGCGGCGCCCGACGCCCCGGCCGGGCCACCTCCGGTACGTCGGGTGTGGTCCTGATGCCCAGCACCTCGCGCGAGGTCGCGCCGGTCCCCTTGGAGTTGGACGGTGATCCGCTCGACGCGATCGGCGGCGGCGATCTCGTCGGCTACGCGCGGGTGTCCACCGGCGAGCAGATCCTCGACCGCCAGCTCGACGCGCTGCGCGCCGCGCGATGCATGCGGGTATTCATGGAGAAGCAGTCCGGCAAGGACGCCGACCGCCCGGAACTGCGGGCGTGCATGGACTACCTGCGGCCCGGCGACACCCTCGTGGTGCTGGAACTCGCACGGCTGGGCCGCAACCTGCAGGATCTGCTCTCCCTGGTCGCAGGCCTGCGCCGCCGCGGTGTCGGGTTCCGGTCGCTGCACGAGGCGCTGGACACCACCACCCCCGGCGGCAGGTTGGTTTTCCACGTGTTCGCCGCGCTCGCGGAGTTCATCCGCGAGCTGATCGTGCAGGGCACCCACGAGGGCCTGGCCGCCGCACGGGCCCGCGGCGTACGGCTCGGGCGGCCGCCGGCGATGACCCCGGAGCAGATCCGACACGCCCGCGCCCTGCTGGCCCAACCCGACGAGACCGTCTCCTCGATCGCCCGCCTGCTCGGGGTGAGCCGCGCGACGATCTACAAGTACGTGTCCGAGGTGCGGGGGGACGACCTGCCCGCGGGGAGCGCCACGGTGACCGCCGCGGCGTTGTCCGCCGGTCGGGTCGATGGCGAGGTCGTCGACCGGTGAGCGTCCCGGAACAGGTCACGAAACGCGGGGGCGTTGTGGAGCGGCTGTCCACGCTGGCGTCGAGGATTTCCGGCGGGGAGCCGGTGCTGGACCGGGCGCGCGACCGCGCCCGCGAGGCCGTGGAGATCGTCTCCGCCGCGGTCGTGGTCGACCCGACCTTGCTCGACCGCGACCGTGACCGTGACATCGAGGTAGTCGCCGAACTTCTGCGCCAGCTCCACCCGCTGGCCCACCAAGCCGCCCACGCTCTGGAGCATGGCCGCCTCACCGCGACCAACGCCCCCGCGCGCGCGAACTTGCCCGGCTCGGCCGGATCAACTCCTTGGCCCCGGCTGAGCTGGACGCCCTGTCGGAGCACCTGGTCGTACTCGCCGAGCGGGTCCGGGCCGCAGCGCTCCCGGACTGGAACACCCCCCGCCGCATCAGGGAACGGTCCGAGCGCCTGCTGCCCTCCCCGCGCTTCCTGATCGACCTGGCCGACCAGTTGGCGGCCGCCGTCGCTGCGGCGGCCGCGCTGCCTTATCCGGCCGCCGCGGCGATCCGCTTGGAGGCCTTGGCCGAGCAGCTCCGCGACGTCGTCGGCGACCGTCGTCGGCGACCGGCGCCGGCGTTGCGCGGCCGCGGGGTGCGACTACGACATCCGACCGGCCCGGACGGGACGACCACGGCTCTACTGCGGCCCGGCCTGCCGCAAACGCGCCAGTCGCATGGCCGCCGGTACCCGCCGGGCGCCGGTCCGAACGAACCAGGGTGGCGAGTCGTGACGCTGGTCGAAGGATCCGATCCGTCAGCGGCGGCGCCGTTTCGCCACCGCGCCCGCGGCGCCGGTGCCTGCGAGGGCGGTCACCACTACCCCCGCCCATATCGGCCCGTTGGATCCGGTCACCACGGCGAACAAGATGAACGCCGTCAACGCCGTGACGAACACCAGATACCCACGCCAGAAGTGTCTGCCGGACAACTCGCCCACCCAGCTCGCAGGCCTGCCGATCGGCTGACCCTCCGGCTGTTCGGGGCCGGAAACATCGTTCCCGGGTCGTAGGCTCATAAAGCAGTACCTCTTCCGACTTCCTCGTAAGGGATCACGGACCGGGCTGCTGCGATACACGGGACCCCTGGTGGCGACCAGGGGTCCCGCCGCGTTCACAGCCCTGTCGTGGGCAACATAGAACGACCCCCGACACACGGCCCGAGCACTGACCGTGTGGCCCCCGGCGGTCACACCGGCACATCTGCCGTGCGGAGACGTCGGGGGGCGGCCACCGGGGGTCGACGTCCGCCTCTCCATTACGACAGGCATGATCGTTGTCCTGCTACTCCTGGCGGACAACAACGGCACGTGAGGCAAGCACATGGGGGCTGACATGGCGGGCAGACCTGCGAGAACGGTCGGAGCACCACCACAGGTCGACAAGAAGTACCTGCCACTCCATTTCGGACAAGCCGGAGTGGAGCTGGTCGAACTGCTCTACCGATTACGGGAGGAGGGCGGCTTCACCCTCAAGGACGTGGTGAAGCGGTGGGCCGAGACCGATCCGGAAGGTGCCGCGACAGCCAGAGTGGTACCGAAACCCGATGTCGTCGCACCCCAGCGCATCACGGAACTGATGCAAATGCGCAGGGGCCTGCTGCCGACATCCCTGATCAAGGTTTTCCTGGAGCTGTGGATACAGAACACCACGCCGGGATCGGTCGCCAGGAAAACCACCATCGACACCCTGGAACGGCTCAGGCACAGAGCCGGCAAGTATGAGGAGCAGCACCGAGCAGACACCGGCACCCCACACCCATCCCGGAACGATCAGCGCAGATTGTCCGAGGAGATCGGACAACTCAAGGACAAGCTCATCACCGCCCAGGCCGATCTGTTGCGCACCTGCCGGGACAAGGAGCAGCTCGAGAAACTGACCGTGTTCCTGGTCTACGCCGTACAACGCCTGAGTGCGCAATACGGCGTGCTCCTCGACGAGCGCAACGCCCTGGCGGCGGCGCAACGGGAGTCCGACACCGGGTCGACCGCGGTCCTCGCCGAACGGACCAGACAGGTCGGCGACCGACTGGTCCGCGCCGAACACCAGCTCGCCAGAACGCGGGAGGAGGTCACCCAGCTCGCCGTCCTGGCCGAGGACCTGAAACGGTTGCTGCTCGCCTTGACCGCGCGCCTGGACGACGCCCAGTCCATCTCCACCGCCCCCCTGGCCAAGCAGGTCGACACCGAGGGGGCCCAGGATCCGGACCCGGTCGGCCTGCAGATGATCGCCGAGACCGACTCCGCCCTCGACCGCGTCGAGGACATGCTCCAGACCAGCAGCGACAACCGCGCCGTGGTCCGTCGGCACCTCACCGACACCTCCGCGGAGGAGGGTGTGACCTCAGACGACGGGGGTGCGTACCCGCCCCCGTCCGCGGAACCGCCCGTGACGGTCGTGTCCGACAGTGGCCCGCCGGAGGCCCTGCCGGGGCCTGGCACGACGTCCGGGATTGTCCGCCCCGAGGTGGACAACGCGGAGAACCCGCCTTCCGGCGATGACGCCGGATCGTCCCCGGACAACCCCGACCACGGGCGCCTGGCCGTCCAGTCCTCGGCCGACGACCCCGACACCACCGGCGACTCGGCGGCGCGGCGAGATCCCGACGGCAGCCGGGGTCCGGGCGGACGACGACCGCGTGATCCGGATGTGGCGTCGATCGACGTCGTGTCGCCCACGACACCGCCGATCGGCTTCGCAGGGGTACCCGTCGAGGTCCTGAAACTACGGAGAACCCCTCGGAGCACTGTCAGGAAAAACAGGACGAAAAAAATCGTGACGACTTTACTGTCGACGGTATTGCTGTCGTCCACGTTGACCAAGTCGGAAAACCCGAATATCGAAGTCCCACTTAAACCGACACCCGACCTCGCCAGTCCGCAAAATCCTATCCCGGATGCGGCCGCCGGTGTCCACACGCTTTACCCCAACAGGCACAGCATCAAAGACGTCCACGGGGACGTGGTCGAGGTACAAGAATTCAATTCGGGCTACGCCGGATATTTTTTCAGGTGGAACCTGAACGACAGGAAAGGAGGGAAGGTCACCTTCACGCTCAATCCGGATTCACCGTGGACTGTCAGCAAGATCCGAAGCTACGTGTACGCCACCCCGCTGTGCGCCGGGATCAATGTCGAGGTGTCGTTCAAGTCAAGCAGGGTAAAAGTCGAAAATATCGACATGCAACCAGTCGACGAGAACTTCCTGAGGTCCGCACTGACTTTTACTGGGATGAACGGCATAACGGAGGACACGGTCACGATTTCCGCGTTCGACGTAAGTGGCGGGAACTGTCATGCCGCATTTTACTGGGGTCCACTCGCAGGTAGGAAATAAGTTCTCGACAGGTTCGCGGCGGCCGAATCCGACTCCGTGCCGGGCGGTTTCCGGACAAGCGCATCACCAAGGTGACCACTGACCGACGATGACCACCATCATCACCACAACCGGCGACCTGACCGGCTTTATGGGCTGTAGGGTCGATTGAGCGACGCAGGTCCGCGGTAATCCTCTCCACACGCGGGGCACATCACCGACACGGCGGTGGCCGGGACTTGGAACGTGGTGCGGCAGCGCTTCCAGAACTGGACGCACCCGAACCGCACCACGCAGGTCATGGTCACCGTCGGCACGGTCGGATCGGCGACGTCGACCTGGTCGCCAAGCACTCGGGGCGCGTAGGCGCCACACAGTGGGCACGGGTGCTCCGGTGGCGTCGTGTGACCGCCGAGTCGGCCGTGACGGCGCATCGTGGTGCGCGGTGCCACCTGTGCGCAGTCGCCGCAGCGCAGATACAGCACCGGGGACGGTGTCGGTCGGCGTGTCACCTCGACCAGTTCCCCGAGAGACCACCACGCCCTACGCCACCACGACACCGGTCCCCCGTGTTTGTCGCCGCTGGTCACGACGCCACCGACTCGCGACCGCCGCCACCCGTCGCCACCAACTCCATGGGTCTCACCGTAGGGCGCGATCATGCTGAAGGCCCAGCCCGATCGCGACGACCAGTGACCTACTCGTGCTTCGGCCGCCCTCGTCGCCGACCGGAAGGATCCGGTCGGCGAGGGTCAGTACTGCGCGCCGCAGTCGTCCACGCAGTCACGGCTGAACTCCCGCCGGGCCAGCACCGGGAACTCCTCGTCGTCCACGGTGTCATCGTCGTCCTGGTCGACGTCATCGTGGGCCGTGTCGGATTTCCTCCACCGTGACCTGGGCGCCGGGCCACGCGGCGGTCAGCACCCGGTCGAGGTGGTCGTGGTCGAGTTCAAGTCCGCCATCGGGCCTGGGAACGCGGCGGAAGACGCGGTCCAGGTCGGTCCGGTCGCCGGGCCACTGCGCCGGGGTCAGCCAGTCGCCGGTGCCGCCGTCCGCGCGGCCGGTCATGGTCACGGTGACGCCGTGGGTGTGCAGCCCCCCGCCCCACGACGGACCGTCCCAGTACTCGGTCCACACCTACAATACCGGGGGCCGGGCGGTCCCGGACGTGCCGGTGGTGGAGGTGACCTGGCGTAGCGCGCTGGTGTAGGAGATGTTCTCGGCCTGCGCGAGTACCCGCGCGTCGGCTTTGCGGGCCTTGTGGTCCGTCACGATCGGTCCCTGCCGGTGCGACCCCACGCCGTCGCACCTGAGGGGTCGCCGGTGTGAACGCGGTACGCGAGACGAAGCCCCTTGTCCTCTGCGCAGCCAGCCCGCGTGGGTGGGCGTGGCGGCTCGGAGTCAGGCCAGCGTGGCAGCTCGGAGTCAGGCCGGCGTGGCGGCCGCGGCGATCGTAGCGAACCCGGTGTCCCGCAGGGGCTGCAGGTCACGGCCGACCACGGTGTAGTGCTTCCGGTTGCGGGAGTGCTGGTTCGACGGGGCGGAGTCGTCGGCCTTGCCATCACGCCGACGTGATGCCGGTAGCGAGGTTTCGGGGCAAGGCAGGTGGTCATGGAGAAGATCACGGCCCTGGGTGCGCGTGACCATGGCCAGCAGGCGCGGGTGCACAACATGGACGCGGCCGCGGTCTCGAGTCCGCGAACGGTGTGATCGCGGCCGCCGGTGTCGGTAGCGAAAAAGGGGTCCCGTACGACAGTGAGAATGAAAGGTGATCACCGCGCGAAGGGGCTCATGTGGGAGGGGCTGGGGTGGGTTCTCGCCGATGGCCACGGATCGCGGTGGTGGTTGGCGCGGTGGCCACGCTGGTGTGGGCGGTGAGCGTGTTCGGGCTGCCGGCGTGGCTGCTGGCTGATGAGGATCCGGTGCGCAACGTGTTGGAGGGATTGAGCTGGCCCGCGGGGATCGTGGCCGCTCTGGCGTTGGGGGCACCCGCGTTGTCGCGGTGGGTGCGCGGCCAACCGCCCAATCCGACCGAGGAACCTGTGTGGACGGTGAATCCGCTGGTGGGGCGGGCGCTGCATTTGATCGACGGCGGGCTGCCGACGGTGTCGGAAGTGGGGCTGTTCGACTTGCGGGTGAAACCGGCGATCGACACCCATTCCGAGGACGGCTCCGATCTGCCCCCCTACGTCGCCCGCGACATCGACGACGACCTGGAATGGGCCATCCACGCGGGCGGGATCGTGCTGCTGCACGGACCGGCGGCGGTGGGCAAGTCACGGGCCGCGGCGCCCTGAGGCTGCTGGGCATGATCGGCTGCTTCGTGCTGCTCGTGCTCGTGCTCGTGCTAGTCGTCTTGGGTCGCTTCTAGAGACTCCTAGTAGACCGTCGCTTCTAACTTTTGGGGTAGAGGTGTCGGAGTCGGGTGCGGGCGTCGTCGGTGGTGAAGTGCCAGTCGACCTGACGTTGGTCGGTGTTGGTGGCCTGCCGCCAGGCGGCGAGTTCGGTGTTGAGTAGGTCGAGGTCGTCGATGCGGCGGGTGAGGCATTGGCGGGTGAGTGCGGATAGTTCGATCTCGGCGATGTTGAGCCAGGACCCGTGTTTGGGGGTGTGGTGGATCTCCAGGCGTTGGGCCAATCCGAACGCCTTCGCCGGGTCGAAGGCCTGGTAGAGAGAGGCGATGGTGTGGGTGTTGAGGTTGTCCATCACCAGCACGACCTTCTCTGCCTCGGGGTAGTCCACGGTCAGGAGCCGCTCGACCTGGTGAGCCCAGTCGACCCTGGTCCGGCGAGGTCGGGCGTCCACGTATCGCCAGCCCTGCAAGGGTTCGACCCAGCAGAAGATCGCGCAGGTGCCGTGGCGGACGTATTCGCTGTCCTGTTTGAGGTCGTGTCCGGGGGTGGCGGGGATCGGGCCGCGGGCGTGGCCCAGCAGTTGGTAGGGCTTCTCGTCCATGCAGACCACCGGTCTGGTCGGGTCGTGGGGTCGGGCGTAGACGGAGAGGACGTCCTCCATCGCGGCGGCGAAGGCCGCGTTCGCCTTGGGTGGGATGGTCCAGCACTTCCTCAGATGAGGACGCAGCCTCGTTTTTTTAGGATCCGTCCGATGGTGGAGTGGTCCAGGTCCGGGATGTCCTCGATGAGTGCGACGTGTTTCTCCAGCAGTCGCAGCGACCATCGCGCGTATCCCGCGGGCGGGGTCGAGCAGGCGAGTGCGATCAGCCTGGCCTCGACCTCGCCGGTCACCACCGAGGCCACCGGCGGAAACTCTCGCTTCTTGCGTGCGATCGTCGCGTGCACGTCACCGCCGGTCTCGGCGAACCGTTGGGCGATCAGGCGCAGGGTCTCGCCCGAGACCCCCAGACGTGCCGCGATCGCCTCCTTCGGATCGACCGCGCCGATCGAGGTGTCCAACGCGAGCAGCACCCGCGCCCGCATGATCGACGAAGCCGGGTGCACGCCCGTCCTGGTCACTCGGATCAACTCGTCACGATCTCGCTCGGTCAGCGTGACCGGATGTTTCTTCTGTGCGCCCATGGCGGCCGTCCTGTCCGGCGGGGGGAGAAAGCCTGCCGGAGACCAGTATCCCAGTTACGTCATAACTAAGCCACGACGCTCTACTAGCCCGCTGGCAACCAGGCCCCGCATCACCGAGGTGATGCGGGGCCTGGCGTGTCCGACGGCAACGGACACGTCGGCACACGGGGCCTTCGGTGATGCGGTACCAGCCTGGTGGATGATGCCCGGCTTGACGATCTAGAAGCTGAGCTTCGCGGGCGTGCCTTGGCGGTGGCGACCAGCTCCTCGATCCACCAGTTCGACGCTGAGGAGTACCAGGCCTACCTCGACGGCGACGAGTACGAGTACGACGGCAGCTTCCAGGAGGTCATCCTGTTCGTCCTGGAAGTGCCCTACGACGACCACTGGTACCTCGTCGTCGACGGCAACGAACGACGGATCAAGGTCAAGTTTACCGAGATCGACTGACCCGCCCACCACGACCTCACCAGTGCCATCCGGATTCCCGATCACGAGCACGCGGCATGGCTTGAGGCCCGTAGCCGAACCGCTCTCATCGCCGCAGGCATACGCAACCCAATACAGAGCCCTCGAGCCATCACTGACGACAAGAACGATCTCTACAGCGACAACGTCGTGTTCGGCATCAAGAAGCCCGTCACCGAGTCGAATCCCGACCCCTTGACCGAACCTCTTCCGAAACAGGTTCAAGGCCTCATCCCCCCGCTTCTCTCCGGTGTCGATGTTCCGATCGACACCAGGAGGTCATCAGCGACGAATTCCACGTCACTGATGAACGAGTTGCGAGCGCTGTGCCGCGGCCAGGGTGTGCAAGCGCCCGGAATTGACCGGCAGGTCGGTCCCGCGCTGCGCGCGGTGTGCGGGATCGTTCCGTCCGACGGGCCGGAGGAGGTCCGCGTCAAGTTCAGCCGGTGGGTCACCAGCGTCGTCGACGGGTTTCCAACCGAACTGCGCCTGGCCGTGCTCGCCCCGCTGGGACTGCACGAGGAGGCGCAGTCACGGTTTCTCAACGACCGCGTCGACTGGCTGGCCCGACTCCACGATCGGGGTAAGCGGACCATCCGGCGCCGCATCGAGGAGGGCCTGACCCGGCTCGTAGAGACGGCCGTGGAGCCGCTGGCCCCGGTCGTCGCCACAGATCCGGAGAACGGGTGGCGGTTGGTTCAGTTCGACGCGCTGCTGCGCTTGGATGGCGAGACGCCCTCGTGCACCGAGCGCCGCACGATCCGCGCCGAACGCGACGGCGTGGACGAGGTCACCTGGTCCATCACCATGCCCAAGCCCTCCGAGGACGGCACGCCGGGCGACCTGGAAGTACAGGTCCTGCACGGTGTGGAGCTGATCCCGACGGAACGGCCGTCGCTGCGGCGGGTCCTGTTGCGCTTGCGTCTGCCCCGCCCATTGCAGGCCGGGCAGACGCACCAGTACGCGCTGGAGGTGCGGGTGCCCAGGGCACAGCCGATGCGTCCCCTCTATGTGTTCTGGCCCGAGCGCGGCTGCGATCTGTTCCAGCTCGTGGTGCGATTCCCCGTCGATGAACTGCCTGCGGCGCTGTGGCGCGTGGACGGCGCGTTCCACTACGACCTCGACGACGATGCCGAGGGCACCGACCTGATCGAGGTCAACGGGATCGGCGAGGTGGACGTGTCGTTCCCGAACCCGCGGCCCGCCCACGGCTACGGCATCCAGTGGCGCCCCTGGGCACCGGACTGGCCCGACCCTCCTGCCCCCCGCAAGTCTCCTGAACAGGGCATGGAGTGGTACTAGGCGAACATGCTCGCTTTCGCCGATAGTTGATCAAGTGGGTACGCAGTCAGACGGGTTGGCTGGGCCGCTCTTGTTCGTGGCCGCAGGTTAGGCCTTCGCCACCAGTTCGGTCAGGTTGAGGGTGTGGACGTTGCGGCGGCGGATCTGGTCGATGAAGGCGCCGGACTCGCTGACGCTGCGGGTCTCGGTGGTGAGTAGTCCGCGGTCGCGGAGCTGCTGAAGACCTTGAACCCTGGTGCTTTCGGCGAGGCCGTACCGCTCGGTGGCGACCTTCGGGGAGAACCACACCGGAGTGTTCTCGTTGCCGCGCTGTTCGCAGCGCACCACCAGGAGCATCGCCAGCGCGGGGCCGCTGAGGGCCGCGATGTGCCCGGCGGTCCAGAGGCCTGAGGGCAGCCGGAAGTAGCGGTGGGGCTGCAGTGCCCGCTCGCCGGCGCCCTTCTGCTTGAACCGGTTGTAGGTCTCCGACGGCGGCTCGTACTTCCTGGCGTTGCCGCGGTCGCTCAAGGGCCTGACCGCGCTGGCCTGACCGCCGCGGTCACGAACACGGGCCAGGTCGCGGTCGACCAGGTCGTGGATCGCGCTGTGGATGCGGCGAGCACCGCGGTTCTCGATGTCGTCGAGCCCCAGCAGCGCGGCCCAGGCACGCGCGGGGCGGATCGCCTCGTAGGGCTCCTTCGCGCACACCCACAATAGGGAGAGGTAGAGCTTGAGTCGGAGTTGACCGCCCCGACCGCCGCCCCCGCCGGTGGCGCTGCTGAGCAGTTCGGCCATCGGCGGCCGCTCACGGTCCTCTTCGGCGATGACGAACGCGGTGCGTACCGGCGCTCCGGCCTTGCGGCGTTTGGCGCCCAGTCGCTCGGCGAACTCCCGCGAGGCCTGTTGTTGGTCCGACTCCGCGTGCGCCGAACCGAACGGCCCAACTGGCGTCGCCAGCGCCGCGACCGGGCCCTTACTCGTCATCAGCAGTTATCCTTAGCACTCGATGTTCTACATACTACGGGGCGCTAGACCGAGGGTAAGGCACTGCGCTAGCGCAGGGGTATCTTAGGGAGTCTAGGTGCACACACACGGCGCTAACGTAGGGGTAAATAGATTTACCCGTTGAGTCCTTTGAGGACGGTCATGGATCGGGTTGGACAACACGGCCCGCGGGCCTCTAGTGTCACTTCTGACGGAACAGCAAGGGCCCGATGTCGACGGTGCACTCGTCGCTCGTGCCAAAGCGGAGCTGCAGGTACCCGCCACGCCAAGACCGTCGAGAAGGGCCCAGGGTTCTGGCCAGGTATGCCAGCCCCTGGGCCCTTCCTCATGTCCGCGACCGGGGTATCGGTCGACCTGGTGGTGCAAGCCGCACGCCACCGGGCTGCGGGTGCTGCTGCGCACCGGGGACCGGCGGCTCTGGGTCTGCCCGGCACCCCGCTGGACCCGACCGGCTCGGTGCAGGACACCCGCGACCGGGTGCTGACCGAGCACGCGCACCTGCTCGACCGGATCGCGCTGGTCAGCCTGCTCGACACGGTCGGCCCTCACCGGCGCCCCGACGGTGGCGCGGTGGTCACGATCGCCCACGTGGTCCTGGGGCGCACGCGACCGCGCCCCTCGACCAGCCCGGCTCGGCGCAGTGGATCCCGGTACGGGCCGTGTCGGCCGCCGAGCCGATCCGGTCGCTGATCGACGCGGCGGTCGAGCGGGGACGCGTCACGGTGGAGCGGACCTGTGCGGGCCGACGTTCACCGTCGCGCAGTTGCGCGAGGCCGTCGAGGCGTTCTGGGGCGTGTCCGGTCGACCCGCGCAACTTCCACCGCAAGGTCACCGGCGTGCCAGGCTTTCTGGTCGAGACCGGAGCGCGGACCCCAAGCGGGCCGGGTCGACAGGCCGCTCTGTACCGCAAGGGCGGCGATTCACGAGTTGGGTCAGCCGTTCAGGTGGTCGAAGTGGTCAGCGGCTGAGGGCTTGGATGGCCTGCATTCCCAGATCCATGATCATCTCCAGTGCGATGGTCTGCCCGGCCGACTGCAGCGCTTGAAGGATGCTGTTGATCTGGGTCCGCATCCGGCCCCGGTCCGGAGTAGCGGCACTCGCTACCTGGTGCAGTTCCTCGGCCTGAGCGTCAACGGCTTGTCAGGCTTCCTCGTCCAACCCGAGCACGGGCAGGGTCTGCCGCAGGGCGCTGGCGAACTTGAGCACCTCGGTGCTGTCGAGCCCTGTGTTGACGTTGTTCTGGACGTTGGAACTGGCATTGGTGATGTTGCCGATGCTGCCGGTCATCGTGATCGTCGTGTTTCCGGCGACGCCTATAACCCCTGCTAATCCTCATTTCGCCAAACGATCCGCTCCTCACCAGCACCATCGCACGTTTAGCCCAGGGGTAGACAACGCGCAACTGATCGACGTCGACCTGGGAGGATTTTTCGATTTCGAGCGGTGCGACGGCAACACCCTTGGGCAAGCGTAATGGGTGCAGCACCACGCTGTTCTCGGCTGTGGTGACAGCGCAAGCACGCCACGTCACCACAGCCAGAACCAACTACAAGCCGCAGGGCAACTTCAACTTCCGAATTTTTTACTCACCCACCGCAGAAGGCCAGCGCCAACTGCGGTGACACCTGCCGCAGAAGCGCCCCACAGCCAACCAGCGACCAGAAGGAACGCAAGTAGCAGTAGCAGGAAAATCATGAATCTTTTGAACCGCTCTGCGTCGCTGAAGATCAGTACGAAGAACCGAGCCCAGCCTCGTTCGTTCTCGTCATCTTCGGGTGTGCTGATCTCGGTCGCCCTTGTGGCAGCAACGGCGGAGTCATCTTCACGTTTGGGTTCCTTGGCGTCGCACTTCTCATCGCACATCGCTGGCCACCTCCGCCAAGTGCCACACCCGATCGTAGGGTGAATTTAAGGCAATCTTGGGGTTACCTGTATGGCCGCTGGAAACTATGGTGGGTATCAGTGCGAGTCCTTACCTAGATGGTCCTAACCGGGGCTTCCGAGGGGGCTCGCACGCGGCGGGCGGTCAGGGTGCAACCTGGCCGCCCGTCCCCGTCCTGGCTCGAGATCCGGGGTAAGCGTGGCGAATCCACTGCCCCAAATGTAACCACGGATAGTGACATTCCAAGTAATCGGGGTACACGTGTCGCTCTGGCTGTGGGTTACATTCTAGGTCCTCAAGGCGTCACAACAACGCTGCTGTGCACTCAGAGTACCTACATTGGCTTCTTTATCTCTCCCCAAGTTGACCGCATGGGGCAGGCGTGCTTGATGCACGCAGAGTAACCAGCCGGGGAGAAACGTCGAGCTGATGGATCAAGGTTTTCCCTGGCTACGAGATGGCAGGAGAACGGCAGAGATGGCACGGCATAGGGTTGCCGGGATCTCTCCCTGGGGTCCGCACGAAGGTTCGAAGGTCGGGAGAGATCACGGGAGAAACCATCTAACTCTCCCTGGCCCGCTGAACAGCTACAAGGAGCGATCATGCCGGGTGACGACAGACACACCGCGAAGCAGCTGGTGGCTGCTCGGAAACAGGCTGATGGCGCGATGAGCGACTCCCGTACACGGCTGACAGCAGCCGACAAGTTCCCGAAGCGGGCCGGAGGTCGGATAGTCGACCGCTTCATGACGACCGAGAAGATGGGGAAGACCTCGGATGAAGAGGATGCGGAGGTGGAATGCCCAGGCGGGGACGATGTCAACAGCCTCACCTCGGGAGAGACAGATGGCCAAAGCGGTCTGTCGATCGGTGAGCGCAAGATGGCGATGTTCCTGATGACCAGGGCAGTGGACCAGTTCGGCCAACTCACCACCACTATCGAACAGATTCGAACTCTCTGGGGGACGCAGGAAGGACACTGGTCTTTCGGTAAGACGAAGAGTGTCCTGCAGTCGGCTTGCGGAAAGTTCATGGGCAAGGGCGCCGAACCTGGGAAACTGGAGTGGCACAAGGTGCGCGATGTCCTCGTGTCAGCGGGGAAGGAGAGTGACCTTCCTGAAGCGGCGTACTTGTTTTGCGAAGCCATGGGCCTTACCGAGCCCCCTGCGGGCTACGTGGGAGAGGTAGTCTGCCCCTCCTGGAGCAAGGACAAGACCGTGAAGGTCTACACGTCCTTCATGGTCGGCGGCCGGGACTGGGCCCTGAGGTTCTGGCCCGAAGACATAGTCAACGAGATGGATCCGAACCCGCCTGCATCTGGGCAAGATCCACAAGCTCTTACAGCGGCCGAGCTCCAGTTGCGACAGGATAAGATCAACAAACTTCTTGCCAAATGCCAAGACCGCGAAGACATGCTCTTCGGAGTCTCGAGCGAGCTAGTCAGGACGTTAGCGAAGGTTGATGAATTGGAAAATCAGATCGCGACAGCCGACCACATGTGGGCTCAACGAGAAGCCGATCTGGCAAGTCGAGAGCAAGAAGTGCATAGACTCCACGCCTCAGTTGGCCGCGCTTGGGAGGAACAAGAGGAGTTTCGCAGAGACGTAGAATCCAAGGCAGCCGACATGGTCCGAAAGATTCATGGGGAAGCCGAGGCAGCGAAGTTCCAGGCTCAGCGTGAACGAAGCAGCCTGGTCAACGAGAATAAGAAGTTGCGTTTGAGCGTGTTGGCGTTGAGTGAAGATATTTTGGCCTCACACAGGAGGACTCATCCCACTGCCAGCAGGGAGACTCTGCTTTCACTGCTTGGCGATGCCCTACCTCCAGGCATCTCGATCGAGGACCTCAAGCCGCGCATTGACCCTTGGTCTCCCGATAGCACAGGCCAAAAAACCAACGGTTAGCCCCATCCGCCCAGGTCATAGCGATTCCTGACGCCGATGAACACCCCTGACGATGGGCAACACCCCATCAGGCGCAGTCGAGGGCGTTGATCAGGATGTGCCCCGTCGATGATCATGTGAGGACGGGGCGGTGCTGGGGTGTCCACGAAGTTTTTCTCCGATGCGGAGATCACGCGGTTGCGGTCGTGGCCGGAGGAGTTGGGGCGTGACGAGCTGATCCGCTACTTCACCCTCGGTTCGGATGAGCGGGCCTGGTTGGAGAGCGCGGCGCGGGGATCGGGGAATCGGATCGGGATGGCGATCCAGTTGTGTGCGTTGCCGTGGTTGGGGTTCGTGCCCGACGACGTCGATGAGGGCTGGCGGCCAGAGCGAACCGGGTCGCGGTGCAGTTGGGTATCCCAATCGTGGACCTGGCCGGCTAGGTGCCCGTCCGCAGACCCGAACCGAGCATCTTCGGGCCCGACGGGTGGATCCGCTGGACCGGCTCCACACCGCAGCCCTCGGGCACGCCGGTCGACTTGGCCCCCGTCGACGGCTTTCGGCATCTGCAGGTCAGCTCGATGTTGGCCGCGCTGGGCGAAGTCGTCTCCACGGCGCTGCCCGAGCACATGCGCGGCCTCGACGACCGGGACCCGGTTGATGATCGGTAACGAACACCGTGACGCGGTCGTCCACGGCCGAGGTGTCGATCGGCCCGGTGGTGTCGGCCCCACACATCACCGGGCGTCAGGTGCTGATGCGGTCGGGGACCAGCGGCGATAGGCGCCTGTTGGTGGGCTCATGGCCGCCCTCACCTCGATGACCCGGAACCCGATCGGTGCTCGGAGACGAACTCACTCACCTCCGGGGGCACTCCGTCGATGAACACTGACGCCGTGAATTGCGGGCGGCTGGCGAACTCCGTCCCCTTGAAGGAGGCGGCGTCGGTGAACGTCGCCTTGTTGAAGAAGGCGATGCTGGCGAACGTCGCCCTCTTGAAGAAGGCGAGTTTGGTGAACGTCGCCGCCTTGAAGTGGGCATAGCCCTTGAAGGTCGCCAACCCGAAGAGGACGCCGTTCGTGAACCTCGCCGACGCGAAGTCCACAGTGCTGTCGAACGTCGCCGACACGAAGTCAGCGCCGCTGGTGAACGTCGCCTCCTTGAAGTGGGCGGCGCCGATGAACGTGGCCGACACGAAGTCGACGTCACCGGTGAACATCGCTGCCTCGAAGTGGGCTTCGCCGGTGAACGTGGCCGAGCGGAAGTCAACTTCACCCACGGTGCATCTTGCCAGGTCGAAGTCGACCAGACTGGTCGCGCGGAGGTCGAGGGCAATGTCCGCCCAGAACGTGGGCAGCGGCTGGGCTTCGTCTCCCTTGAGGAGGTGATCGCGCAGCACACGCTGAGCGGCGACCCGCACCTCGCGTTCCTGCACCCGCTCGCGATACTCGGCCAGCAGCGTCTTGTAGCCGAGGCCATCGACGTCCTCCAGCCACGGTGGTGCGTCCGGCACCTCGAACGGCATCCGCAGGTACGCGCAGAGCACCCGTCCCACAGTGCGACGCTGGTCGGGGTTGTCTTGGGCCAGGCGCTCTAGCGCGTACAACCCACCCAATCGCACCGCGGCCTGATCCGACCCAAGCTGCTCCACCGACTTCGAGTACAACTCGGTCACCCGCCGCGCGGCCGCGTCCTCCCGATTGTGATCCGCGACCTGCGCCGCGAGGGCTTGAACCGTCTCCACGTGCGCCCGGTTGCTCTTGGCCTCGTCTTCGACGTGGGCCTGGACGCTTTTCCGCTGCGCCAGTTCCAGTTCCTGAGTGCGCTGACGCCGCGCCGCGAGGTAGAGCGCGAACAGGCCGCCGCCGCCGACCGCGATCGACGCCGTCAACTTCAGCACGTCTAGATGCGCGGTGGCCCTCTTGTCCGCGTCGACGAACGTCAAGCCGTCCACCCACGACCACAACAACACCGACGACACCACGACCACCACCAGCACGAGCACGGCGATCAACGGCATCGTCCACCGCACCAACCAACGACCCAACGGCGCCAACCGCCGACCCAACGGCACCGTCCACCGCGCTAACAGCGGCCGCGCTGCCGGGCTCGATGCGGGTGGGGCGACGGGAACATCCTCGGAACCAACCATGCGCATACGGTCGCGCAGCGGGCCATCGGCACTACACCGTGGGGTAGGACGCCGAGGCGGCCGAGCCGATCTGGCCCACTTCCACCGCAAGGACATCAGCGCGCCGGGACTCCTGCTCGACACCAGAGCGCGGGCCCCGGCGGCACCGGTCGACCTGCCGTGCTCTACCGCAAGGGCGACGCGGTCGAATTGCACCCGGCACTGTGCTCGCACCAGGAACCCTTGGGATGGAGATGAACGCGGTGGGCTGAGGCCTCTTCGACGCCGGCCTTGCTCGGCGAGGTTTAGGACTTCGCCACCAGCTCGGTCAGGTTAAGGGTGTGGACGTTGCGGCGGCGGATCTGGTCGGGCGCCGCAGCGCGTACCTCCAGTCGGGTCACGTCCGGGCAGTACAGGTCGGCCCCGACGTGAGCGCGGGCCACGCGGCGCAGTGCAACGTGAGGGGGAACGGTCACCCCGCCATGATCGAGGGCTCTGTCCTACCCGATCGCCGAGCGAGTGCGGGCCACTGCGTTCCCGGACTGGAACACGTCCCGGCGCATCCGGGAACGGTCCGAGCGCTTGCTGCCGTCCTTACGTTTTCTGGTTGACCTCGCCGACCAGTTGGCCGCCGCGGTAGGTGCCGCAGCCTCGCTGTCTTATCCGGCCGCCGCGGCGATCAGGCTGGCCACGCTGGCCGACCAGCTCCGAGCCGCAGCGGGTTTCGGCGTTGCGCGGGTTTGGGGTGCGACCGGGGGATCCGGGACGCTGGCACGGGACGGCCGCGGATCTACTGCGGCCCGGCGTGCCGGAAGCGGGCCAGCCGTGCGGCCGCCCACATCCGGCAACCGACACCCCAGAAACACCGAGGCAACCCATCATGACCAGCGCGGATATGTCAATCGTTGGTTTTCCTCCTGCGCTACCGGTAGGCCTGCACGACCGAGGTCGGGTAAGGATGGTCGGCACGGGATCGCCGGACCGGGCCGGTGCGCTTCTAGGCAGTGCCGGTGGTGTACTTCATCGCCCCGATCTTGTTGCCGTACATGAAGAACAGCGCTACGAAGACTTGTAGCTGGTCGTTGGCCTGCAGCGGTGCCAGGTCCTTCGCGATGTCGTCCTCGGTGAGGTCGACGGCGCTGGCGGTCCTGCGGTTGAACAGGGTCTTGGCGATCGCGTGCTCGCGGTCGCTCATCGGCAGCGGCACGATCTTGCGCAGGTCGTACTGGGACGGCAGGGGTGAGCGGACCAGGTCCTCGGGGTAGCGGACCGACATGATCCTCATCGCGGTGTTGACGACGTGCACCGCGAGGGTGGGGCCCAACGCCAGGGTCTGGATGAGGGTGAGCAGCTCGTTGGGTGGGACCACGTCCTCCTCGATGCTGATCGGTGTGTTGATGTCGAGGTCCAGGCGCTCCATCGCCAGGGCGATGTTGTCGAGTACCTGGCCCGGTTCGATGACGATCCGACCGCCCTCGGAGATGCTGGCCCGCGGATGGTCGCGGTCGAGGAACTCGTGGACGGCCTGCTCGCCGGGCTCGGGTGCTCCCGCTGTGCCAGGTGTGTTGCCGGACAACCCCATGACGTCACCTCCGGTGATCACGTGTTTACGGTCCGCAGCAGTATGCGGCACTCCTGTGGCACCGCGTGGGGCATCGCACACGTCCGCGGGCAAGTCGAGCCGGCCTCTCCCTGAACCGGTGCTGCCCGGCATGATCGAACGATGGAGCAGATCACGGGCACCGGGGTGCGGGTGGCGATGGCGACCAGGCGAGGGGTGCGCGAGTTCAACATGGACGCGGCCGCGGTCTTCGAGTCCGCGAGCGGCTTGGTCGCGGCCGCAGTGGTCGACGGCATCGGCAACAACGTCGACGGGGCCGCGACCATGCGGCTGGTCGCCGAGACGGCGGTCCGGATCGGCCCGGCCAGAGGCGCGCTGGCGGGTCTGCTCGCGGCCGCCGCGCTCGTGGAGGACCCCGGCGTCGGCGTCGCCCCGGATGGGGTGGCGGTGCTGGCGCTCGCGGAACCGGACGGCCCGACGCTGCTGGCCTGGGTGGGGGATTCGCACGCCTACAGCTGAGACGGCACGACGCTGCGACGGCGCACCGACCCGCACACGATGGGCGCCTACCTCCGGCAGAACGGCGACGTCGACCTCGCGCCGCAGCACGACAACTGGGTGCGGCTCAGCCTGGCCAGCGCCACGCCGACCACCGTGGCGCTGTCGCACGCTCCGGCCGGGGAACTGGTGCTGCTGGTCTCCGACGGCCTCGACGACGTCCCCCTCCCGGATCTGGCCGCGCTGGTCGCGCACCATCACCACGATCCACAGGCCCTGGTCGACGCCATCGTGGCCACGGGCGAGGAAGACGAGACCGGCTACCGCGACGATGCCACTGCGGTCGTGCTGTGCCCGCCCTGGAAGGACAGCAGGGGCGAGACGGATTGAATTTGGTCAACATTGAAGCTATAGAGTCGACCTGCAAAGTGACCGGCCCCGCCGAGCTACCCCCCGCGACGTACGGTTTTGCAATTCGCGCCTGGAAGTCTGGGATACCAACGGATCCCTTTACAGGCCTGAGACCAGGGAGTTTCCCGATCCCAGGGGGTGGCGTTCTAACCGGACCCCCAACCTGATCCCCAAGGTGATCCTGTAGTGGATCCCCCAACGGAAGTGGGTGTCACCAGCAGTCGATCATGTGGGTACGCGGTCACCTGAGGGCTTCGAGCCACCGGGCACGCTCACTGATGAGAGGGTCCGGCGTTCAGCCCAGCCAGAGCACGACCAGCAGATCGACGCGTCGCTGGTCCTCCAGGATGAGGTAGACGACGTCGCCTTGGCCCTCGGGGCCGAATGACAGGGCGCGCATGGGGCTTTCGGGCTTCGCGCTGGTGTAGGCGGTTCCGTTCCACGGGGCCAACTCGAGCATCGCGCGCACTTCCGCGAACGCGGCCAATGCCTCGGGCGGGAGGGCGGCGACCTGCTGTTCGGACTGCTCGTCGGTGGTGACCTCGTACAAGGGGAGCTACAGGCCCAACCGGGCCTTGAGCTCGGGCAGCGGCTCGTCGGCGGGAACCGGCCGGCCGGTCAGCGCGGACGCGGCCCGGTGGTACATCGCGCGGTGGGCCTGGGCTCCGGCCGCGGCCGTGAGGCGCGCGACGCGGCGCCAGGACTCCAGGGTCGCGAACACCTCGGTGAGGTCCAGCGTCTCGGTGGCGGTGGCCATGACCTCGCGCCACGCCACGTCGAACTCGGCGGCTTCCTCGGGGATCAGCGCGGCGCGCACCTGGGCCGGGGACGCGTCGGCGAACGACGGTCCGGCTCGGCCGTGCCGAGGGTTGGGCGCTGCTGCGGTCACGCCGTACAGCCTAGCGCCGTTCGGGCATACGACCCGCTCCGCGCCCGGCCTGGATCTCATCCCAGGTCCTAACGCGACCGGAGACCTCGCCGGTGCGGATGGTCTCGGCGATGCGTTCCAGCATCCTGCGGTGCGCGGCCGGGTCGTGCCTGGTCACACGAGCGATCAGGTGCCACTGGTCGAGCACCTCGTGCACGGGCGCGAGGCTCTGTTCCGCGGCGGCGTGGCCCACCGCCCACCGGCAGCTCTCGTCGAACTGGGCGCGTTCCTCGGGCAGCAGCGCGGCGCGGATCGCCTCGGGGGTCTTGGCGACCTCCGGGGCCGGGTCGTGCGCGCCGGCTGCGGTCATGGCGCTCAGCGTAGTCCGGAACCGCGGCCGCGCGATCGACCGAACTCGGTCAGGCCCGTCCGCCCGTACGACCACGCCGCCCTCTGTCATCGGGCGAGCGTATTGGCGGCCACCACCCGAAATGTGCAGGAGGCCGTGGTGGGATCAGGCGCAGTCAGGAGACGTCGGCGTGCCTGTTGGATCGACCCCGTTCTTCAGGTACGCGGTCCGGCCGGTGTGCACGACGTCCAGGCACACCGCGACGCGCCGTGCGAGGTGTGGCCGGAGCAAAGCCGCGGTCTCGTCGCGGGTGGCGAACGTGAAGCGTGTCAGCTCGCCGTCGGCCAGGCGCAGTGAGGCGACCTGCTTTTCGTCGAGGACACCGCCGTCGAACAGGTGGTTGGTCAGGGCGGGGCGCCCGTCGGGCCGTGGTGGGACCCAGTCCACGGCCAGTAGTCGGCCGGGCTGCAGATCCAGCCCGAGTTCCTCCCTGACCTCGCGGCGCGCACCCGCCAGCGGGGACTCGCCCTCCTCGAGTGCGCCGCCGGGGATCTCCCAGGTTTTGGCGCCGTAGGTGGTCTCGACGATCAGGACGCGGTCGTGGGCGTCGCGGAAGATGACGCCCGCGCCGGCGATCTGCTTGGGCAGCGTCGCGTAGTACTGGGTGGGCGGTAGCCAGTCCTGGGGCATGCGCGGCGACGTTACCCATCCATCCTCGCCGGGGTCTTCGGTGGACGGCGTCGTCGTGGCAGTGGGTGTGCCGCGTGAAGGCGGTGTTCGGGGTGTCCGGCGGTATGCAGGCGCCACGACCGGGCTGGTGCCGGTGGTTTTCTCGGGGTCGTGCCGCGCTCACCTGCCGGTGCGGCGCTCCCCTATCAGTGTCGGAATCGCCGTGCCCGCAGCCGGTATGCCCTGTCCGCAGGCTGCGGGGGTGTCCGCGTGTCGTGCGCCGGTGGTGTCGTGGTACCGGGGGGCGGGGTGGTCGTTGCCGGGTCGTGACGGCGGGTGTTGTCGTGGGCTTGTCCGGGGCCGGGGGTCAGGGGGTGATGTCGATGCCGTGGTCGTACTGGTCCACGGCGAGGGTGTCTTCCAGGCCGGGTGAGTAGGCGGCGAGGGCGGCGACGCTCAGGGCGTCGGCGGCCGCGGCCAGGGAGCCGGTTTCGAGGTGGGTGGCGACGGTGTGCAGGTCGTGGGCGAGGGCGGGGTCGACGGGGACGGGGCCGATGTGGCGGGTGCCTTCGTGGTGGCCGTCGTAGGTGACGGCGACGGCGCCGAAGTCGATGGAGTGGGCGGTGCGCAGGCGTTGGGCCGCGGTGAACAGTCGGTTGGCGAGGCGGGCGACGGTGTCGGTGCGGGAGCGCGGGAGGTCGGTCGAGAGCCAGCGGCGGGCGGTGCGTTGGCTGATGCCGGCCTGGGCGGCGAGCCAGCGGGAGGCGGTTTTGCCGTGTTCGGCGCGGATGGCGTGTTGGGCGTGGGTGATGTGGGCGTTGAGGGCGAGGGTGTCGACGACTTCGGCGAACTGCATCAGGGGGTGTCCTCGGCGGCGGTGTCGGAAGCGGCGGTGTCGGAGGCGGTGATGGCCTGGCGGAGCAGGCCGACGCGGCCGGTGCGGTGGGCGTCGATGACGGCGGGGGTGACGGGGGCGACGCGGTTGCGTTTCCACTTGCCCGGCTGCGGGCTGAAGGTGAGGACGGTGGGGTGGGTGGGGGTGTCGGCGAGCAGCCAGTAGGCGTCCTTGAGAGAGCCCAGGACGGTGGTGCCGTCGGTGGTGACGGTTTTGTCGATGGCGCGGGCGGCGTTGGCGACGCCCTGGGCGACGAGCATGTCGTGCCAGTCGGTGCGGCAGGTCGGGCCGCGGTTGTGGGTCTTGCTGCGCAGGTAACCGCCGAGGTAGCGGGTGTAGACGTCCTTGACGACCCTCAACGCGAGGGCCGCGGCGGGGTCGGTGTCGGCGGTGGCGGTGAGGGTGGCGCGGCCGTTGGCGAACATCTCGCACCAGACCGAGAGGCGGCGGCCGGAGGCGGGCCAGGTGATCGCGCCGGCGATGTCGAGGCCGATGTTGTGGTCGCGGTGCAGGTAGGCGGCGATCGGGGTGGGCAGCCAGGCGCCGACGACCAGGCGTGGGAGGGCGTGGCGGAGGTGGGCGGGAGCGTTGGTGAGGTCGGGGGTGGTGGCCAGGCGGAGGTAGCCGGGGCGTTTGAGCAGGGCGGGCAGGTCGGCGGGGTCGACGTGGTCGAGTTCGACGGGTTCCCCGTCGCCGAGGTCGACGCTGCGGGCGGCGGCGAGGTATTGGGCGTTGACGTCGACCTCGGTGATGACCTGGCCCACGACCGGGGTGGTGTCGGGGTCGACGAAGGACAGGGAGCGGATGAGGGTGCGGTCGCGGCGGGAGAGTTCCTCGACGCGCTCGGATCGCAGGGCGGTGGGTTTGGTCATGGCGCCGTGCATGGTCATGAGCCAGTGGTAGGCCGAGACACCGGTGTGACCGGAGGAGCTGACGAACCGGCAGGGCTCGTCCTTGGCGGTGACGGCGGTGTGCCAGGCGTGCAGGGCGGCGGTGATCAGGGTGTCGGAGGGTGGGGGGGTGTGGTCGCGGGCGGTGATGCGGCGGACGGCGCGGGTGAAGTCGGCGCGTTCGGTGGCGGCGTCCTGGAAGAACGTGCGGACCGGCGGGCGACGGACCGTCGCACGGGGCGCGGGGGCGGGGGCGGTCGGGTCGGGAGGCGGCGATGACGCGTCGGCTTGGAGCGGCGGTGTGGTGGCCGGTGACGGGGCGGGGGGCGGCGCCGCGGTTGGGGGCGAGGCCACCGCCGCGTCGGTGGGCGGCGACGGGGCGGGCGGTGGCGGGGCGACCATGGTCGCGGGTGCCGCGGCCGCGGGTGCCGGTGCGGCCGGGTCCGTGGTCGCCGAGGACACATCGGCCGGAGTCCTCGGCGGAGTCGGCGGTGTGTCGGTCGGGGTCGCGCGCGCCGTGGGCGGGGGCGTGGTAGGTGCCGCGTCGACCGGGGTCGCCGGTGGTGCCGGTGCGGCCGTGGGGGTGGCGGCCGTGGGGGTGGGGTGCCAGGCGCGGGCGTGGCAGGAGCGGTGGCCGGGGGTCTCGGTGGTGGGGCGGCCGCACCAGTGGCACGGGGCCGCGTCGGCGGTGGTGGGGGGGCCGAGGGCTTGGAGTTGTCGCAGGGTGTGGGCGGCGCGGCGCAGCGTGTCGATCGTGTCGTCCCAGGGGCCGACCCAGTGGCCGTACTGGATGGCGCGGCGGATGTCGGTGGCGGCGGCCAGTACGGCCGCGTCGGCGGCGTACACCAGGTGGTGTGCGTCGGAGTCGATTCCGATGTCCGCGGCGGTACTCGTGGGGGGCACGCTACACCGTTCCAAGAGGGGTTTGAGCAGGCAACTTACAGAGTGGGTGAGTCTATCGGGGGTGGGGGTCCGTGTCGGGTTCGGGGATCAGGGAGCGGCGGAGTTGGTCCTCGGTGTCGCCGTGCAGGGTGTCGGTGTGGGCGAGTAGGAGGTCCACGGCGAGTCGGACGAGGGTGTTGGGGGTGATGCGTTCGCTTTTGGTGTGGCGGTCGGCCATGAGGTCGCGGGACAGGCGGGTGAGGGCGTCGATCTGGTCGGGGCGCAGGCGGCCCTCGGTGCGGACGAGTTGGCGGTAGAGGGGTAGGTCGTCGCTGCCGGCGCGGTGGCGGCGTCCGGTGTGCGGGTCGGGGTCCTCGGCCCGGGCACGTGTGCTCACCTGGTGCCTCCGTGGGTCGGTGGGTCTGGAAGTCCGTGGGGTGTGCGGGTCCGTGGGTGCGGACTTTATTGCGGCGGGCCCGTGCGGCCGTGTCCGCGTCGGGGTGTGTCGCGGGTTTCCCCGCTCCCCCATGGCGTTACCCCCCCTTACTTTTTGTGTGTGGTCCGGTGTCGATCGTGAGGTGGGCTGTGACGGTGTCGGGTGGACGGAGGTTGTCCTGGGAGGGGGTGCCGGGTGCGGTGCGGTGCGGGGGGAGGTCGAGCGGATCGCGGGTGACCGGGTGGTGGCCGCGCGGGGGTGTCGGGGTGGTTTCTCCCCCGGTCTGGCGTCGCGGTTGAGGTTGGCCGGTGGTGGGCGGGTGTTCGTGAAGGCGATCAGCGGGCGGGCGTGGCCCGGCGAGGTGGGGGCGTATCGGGCGGAGGTGCGGGTGATGGGGGTGTTGCCCGCGGGGGTGCCCGCGCCGCGGTTGGCGGGGTCCTTCGACGACGGGGACTGGGTGGTCCTGGTGTTCGAGTACGTCGAGAGGCGGGCGGCGGGGTGTTGGGCGGGGTGGCGGTGCCGGTGGATCTGCCCGCCGATCATCCGCGGTTGGGCGGGTGGGTGGGGTGGCCGGGCATCCGGGGCTGGAGGAGGCGTTCCCGTGGGCGGCGGAGCGGGTGGGGGTGTTGATCGGGTTGGAGCAGGAGGCGGTGGAGGTGGCGCGGGGGGATGTGCTGGTGCATTTCGATCTGTTCGCGCACAACGTGGTGGTGGGGGCCGATCGGGTGGTGGTCGTGGACTGGCCGCACGCGCGGCGGGGTGCGCGGTTCGTGGACCCGGTGATGTTGCTGTCCTCTGTGGATGGTGTCGACGGGGATCGGGTGGTGGCGGGGCATCCGTCGACGGCGGGGGTGCCGGCGCGGTCGGTGGACGCGGTGTTGGCGGCGCACGCGGGGTTCTGCGTGGCGGGGGCGTTGACGATCACCGATCCGCGGTTGGCGGTCATTCGGGAGGCCAAGGTCCGGTTGGCGGGGACGGCGTTGGAGTGGTTGGGGAGACGGTGGGGACGGTGACCCGGTAGAGGGACCGCCTGGGGTGGGGGGAACCGGCGGCGGGATGGGAGACCGGCCGCGGGTCGAGGGAACCGGCGGCGGGTGTCGGCCTGGCGGTGGTGGCGGCATGGCAGGAAATCCTCGGCGGGGAACCGTTCGGTGGGCCGCCGGGTGGATCTGTGGGCAGGTGTCTGCCGCCCCTGGGGAGTCGTGGGGCCTCGGGCGGTGTCGCAGGGGGCCGCGAGGGCATGCGGGGAGTTCGGTGTCGTGGGCGGTCGGCGGGCGCGGGGCCGGTGTAGCGGGTGCTTGGGGAGCTTCTGCCGGGTGGTTTCGGGCGCGGCGTCGAGGTCGACGGTGTTTGGGCGTGGTGGGGTCGTGCCCCGCGCGGCGATCGCCTGGGCGGCTTGGACGTCGACGGTGTCGAGGCGTCGTCTGGGACGCGACGGGGGCCGGGTTGGGTGGCGGCTCGACAGGGCCCCCCCCCCGGTGCGGACGCCGCGCGGGGTGTGGGGGCATCCTCGGGGCTGCGGGCCGGAGGGGCGACGGGATGGACCACGAATCCGTGACCCACCCGCCCCGCCCTTGGCGGCCCCTCCCCCGCGACAACGGCACATCGGTGTCCCGCACTCCGCGCGGGGGCTGGCGATCGCGGGGTTGTCAGCGCGGTCAGCGGGACCGGACGTCGACGTCGGCGATCGTGGCGTTGTCGGGGTACCCGGCGTGGGTGGGTGGGTGGGTGGGTGGGGAGCCGGGACCGGCCACGAGGCTGCGGCGCGCGTGCGGCACGGCCGGGCGACGGCCGGCGGGACCACCGAGTGCGGGGTGGGTGGGTGTCCGGTGCTGGTGCGTGCGGGTGACGGGGGTTCGCACGGGCGTTCGGCGGGTGTTCCCTGGAGGGTATGCGAGGGCGTTGTGGCGTGGGGCGATCTCGTTCGGGCTGGTGTCGATCCCGGTGAGGGTGTTCGGGGCGACCGAGGAACACGGGTTCCGATTCCACCCAGGTGCACCGGGCCGACGGCGGGCAGGTCCGGCACCGGCGGGTGTGCTCGGTGTGCGAGGAGGAAGTCCTCGCCGAGGCGATGGCCAAGGGGTACCGGCTCGACGACGGGCGGGTGGTGGTCGTGGAGCCGGAGGACTTCGAGGGGTTGCCCTCGTCCTCGGATCACGTGATCGACGTGGTGGAGTTCGTCTCCGCGGAGCAGATCGATCCGATCTTCCTGCACCGCAGCTACTTCCTGCGCCCCGACGAGGTCGCGGTGCCCTCGTACGCGCTGTTGCGGGAGGCGTTGGAGCGGTCGTGGCGGATGGCGGTCGTGAAGATCACCCTGCGCCGGCGGGAGACGTTGGCGGTGGTGCGGCCGCGGGGGGATCTGCTGGTGCTGCACACCCTGTTGTGGCCCGACGAGGTGCGCGATCCGGGGTTCGAGTTGCCGGAGGTGACCGTGGGGGCGCGGGAGACGCGGATGGCGTTGGCGTTGGTGGACTCGATGACCGCCCGGTTCGATCACGCGGCGTTCACCGACGACTACCGCGACGCTTTGGAAGCGGTCATCCGCGCGAAGAGCTCGGGGGCGGTGATCCCGGCCGCGCGGGTCGCCGAGCAGACCGGTGCGGTGGATCTGGTGGTGGCGTTGCAGCGGAGCCTGGAGCGGGTACGGGAGGGGGAGGGACACCACCGGCACGTTAGTTCGTGTGGGTGGTGTGGGGGTGCGCTGCCTGTGGTCGCGGGGTGGCAAGTCGGGCATGGGGGTCATCCGGCGCGGCACGATCCCCTTCGGGCCGGTCACGGGCGGTGAGCTGGCGGTGTGTGGGCACTTCCGACCGCGGAGGACACCGCTTCCGGTGGGGTCGGGCGCACCGCGAGGGCGGTGGGCGCGTCACGTACAGGCGTGTGTGCCCAGCGCGGCAAGGGAGAAGTCGTGTTCGCCGGGACCACCGCGGGGTACGGGGGGCGGTCGACGGTGTGGGTGGCAAGGCGGATGGTGCCCGACAGCGGGAGGCCTCAGGTGGGCGCTAATTGGGGCGGGTCGGTCGGTTCGGATGTCGGAGTCCGTGCCGGGTGGGCGGATCGGGCCGATCCGCTTCCGGGGGTCCTGCCGTCTTGTCCCAGGCAGGGGCGCGGTGTGGCCGCAGGGGGTGTCGTGGCGGTGCTGGTGTCGCGCACTGTGCTGTGGTCCGACGGGATCGACGCCTGAAACCGACTTTTGGGCGGGTGGGCGCGGGCGCCGCGGATGACGGCGTCGTTGGCAGGGTGCATGGTGGGGATGTTCGAGGGAGACGGCTTCACCGATGGCCACCGCGACGTGGTCGGGCGACTGGTCACGGCGGAAGCCGGGATGTGGTGCCGTTCGTGGCGGAGGAGTCGTGGGGCAAGGGGCGGAAGGGCGGTTTCCTCTGATGGCGGATCTGTCGGAGTACCGGCGCAAGCGGGATCCCCAGCGCACCCCCGAACCCGTGCCCGACCCCACCGGGACGGACCCTGGGGTGGCCGATGCCGGGGTGCTTCCCCGCGGGCGGGACGACACGTTCGTGATCCAGGAACACCACGCCTCGTCACTGCACTGGGACGTGCGGTTGGAACGCGGCGGGGTCCTGGTGTCGTGGGCGGTCCCCAAAGGACTGCCACCCGAACCCGGGACGATCCGGTTGGCCGTGCACACCGAGGACCACCCCCTGGAATACGCCGCCTTCACCGGGACGATCCCCCGGGGCGAGTACGGCGGAGGGGAGATGTTCCTCTGGGACCGCGGCCGCTACGACACCGTGAAATGGGACGACCACGAGGTGCACGTCGTCCTGCACGGGGAGCGTGTGCGGGGCGAGTTCGTGTTCTTCCGCCGCGACAGGACCCCGGGCACGGGGTCCGGGGGGAAGGACTGGATGGTGCGGCGACGACATGCGGCGGTGCGACCGGACTGGATACCGCTGCCGCAGGGCCTGACGCCGATGCTGCCCACGACCGGGCCCCTGCCCTCTCAGGAGGCGGGGTGGTCCTACGAGTTCGCGTGGGACGGGGTCCGGGTGCTGGCGCGGGTCGAGGGCGGGCGGGTGACCCTCACGACCGGGGCCGGCCGGGACGTCACCGCGACCTACCCGGAGTTGCAGGGGGTCGGGGCACGGTTGGGGATGACCCAGGCCGTGCTGGACGGGGTCGTGGTCGCCTTCGCCGGAGGACGGCCCAACGCGGAGGCGTTGGAGCGGCGGGTGGGGGTGGTCTCGGCCGGGCGGGCACGGAGACTGGTGGGCACCTCGCCGGTGACCCTGTTGGTGGTGGACGTGCTGCACCTGGAGGGCCACTCGATGCTGGGACTGCCCTACACGCGGCGGCGGGGGTTGGTGGAGGGGTTGGGGTTGACCGGTCGGCACTGGTCGACACCACCCTCGTTCCCCGACGACGGGGACGCGGTGGCCACCACCGCACGCGGACAGGGGATACCAGGGGTGCTGGCCAAACGGTCGGACTCCCCCTACTCCCCCGGCACCCGATCCCCCGACTGGATCCTGGCCCCCGCCGAACCCGAACCCAGCACCGGTGAGGACGTCGGTGGGAGTACGGGTGCGGGTGACGGTGAGGACGCCGGTGCCGGTGGAAGTGCGGTGAGTGACGGCGGTACCGGAGTCGGAGCGGGTAGCGATCTTGACGCCGACGCGGGTGAGTGACGGAAGTACCGGGTGGGTGAGACGGCGACGGTACGGATCGACGGGCGGGTGCTGCGGCTGACGAACCTGGACAAGGTCCTCTTCCCCGAACACGGATTCACCAAGGCCGAGGTCATCGACTACTACACCCGCATCGCCCCCGTCCTGCTCCCCCACCTCGCCGGGCGCCCCGTGACGCTGCGCCGGTACCCCGACGGGGTGGACGGGCCCTGCTTCCACGAGAGGAACGTCCCCCGACACGCCCCCGACTGGGTACACGTCATACGCGCCGCGACACCGGGGAGTGTGCGTGGCGAGGAGTACGCGGACTCCGTGCTCGTGCTGGACCTGCCGACGTTGGTGTGGATGGCCAACCTCACCGCCCTGGAACTGCACATCCCACACCGGGCCCTCGACCTGCACAGTCGGTGGCACTCCCCCGACCTGCTGGTATTCGACCTGACCCCTGGGACCCCGGCCACGGTGGTCGAATGCTGCCGGGTCACGCTGCTGGTACGAACCGAACTGGAACACGACGGCATGACCGTCTACGCCAAAACCGACGGTGCCACCGGGATACAGCTTCATGCCCCGGTCGGGGCGACCACACCCGGACAGACCGCGCGGTACGCGAAGGACGTGGCGCAGCGGTTGGCCACGCGGCACCCAGGGTTGGTGGTGTCCACCACCGCCAAGACCACACGACGCGGGAAAGTCCTCATCGACTGGACACCCAACCACCCCGACAGGACCACCATCGCCCCCTACTCCCTGCGAGCCCGACCACGACCGACCGTGTCCACACCCGTGACCTGGACCGAAGTGCAGACCTGCCGGCGGGCCGGAGACCTGGTATTCCTGGCCGGAGACGTCCTGACCAGGGCCACCCACAGCGAAGACCTCCACACCGGAATGCATGAGAGGGCGATAGCACTACCCACACAACCAACCAACAACCCATGAGGGCCACAGCCACGAAACCGTGGAGCCGACGTGGACGGAGGCGAACACCGCACTGCAGACGATCCGCCAACCCAGCGGCAAGACGTAGCCCGACACCCGGTCGAACGCACTTTTGACGAGGCCGTACGGCGGAACGCTGCGGCTGCGCGAGCGGCGCACCGCTGATCGGGCCCCAATAGTCGGGCCAAGCCCTCTGACAGCTGCTTCTCGGCCGGCACAGATGGCAACGTCGCCGGCCGGGGTCCGACAACTCAGGGCCGAATGCCGTCGGAGCTGGTTCTACGGGCGGCGGTGGGATCGGGGGTGGCGGGTGTGGTTGTGGGGTCAGGTCTGCTTCATCGAGGTGAGGACTTCGTGGTAGTGCGGGTTGGCCATGATGCCGAGGATGTTGCCGAAGGGATCGTGGACGGTGGCGGTGATGTAGCCCGCGCCACCCCGGTCCTCGGGGCGCTCGTGGATTTCGGCGCCCAGTCCGACGAGGCGGGCGAGGGTGGTGTCGACGTCGTCCACGGCCCAGTAGACGACCGCACCACCGGTGGGGGTGTGGGGGGCGTACTTGCTGTTCACGATGCCCAACTCGTGTTGGTAGTCGCCGATGCGGAATTCGACGTAACCGCCCTCCACGACGTAGTAGGGCTCGATGCCGAGGAGGTCGGTGTACCAGCGGGTGGCCGCGTCCAGATCAGCGGCGAAATAGGACACGGTGGTCAGACCACGCAACACGAAAAGCTCCAATCGATCAATACCCGGCAGGCTCAGGCGGTCGCCCGGCTGTTCTCACCGTCCCCGGCGACAATCCCCTGGAGAATGGCTCCCGGTGGTGACTTCCGGTGGTTCCCGACGGTTCCCGGTGACGGTTCTTGGTGACGGTTTCCCGAGGCCCCCCAACGACTCCCCCCGTGACACCCTCGGTGGTCGTCCCCTGTGATGGCTCCTGGTGGACGCACCCGGTGGCTCCCCCGGTGGTGACTCCCGACGGTTCCGGGTGGTGGCTCCATGATGGTGGGTGAAAGTGCTCACCGAATGAGCACTTTCACCGGGAGACTTCCGGGCATGAGAGCTGATCGGCTTGTCGCCACCCTGTTGCTGATGCAGGCCCACGGGCGGGTGACCGCGGCCGAACTGGCGACCGAGTTGGAGGTGTCGGTGGCCACGGCGCGACGGGACCTCGAGGCGCTGTCGACCGCGGGGGTGCCGGTGTACCCACAGCCGGGGCGGGGCGGTGGGTGGTCGTTGGTGGGTGGGGCACGGACGGATCTGAGCGGGCTGACGGCGTCCGAGGCGCAAGCGTTGTTCGTGCTGGCGGGGCCCGCGGCGGCGGTGTCGCCCGCGGTGAAGTCGGCGTTGCGGAAGTTGGTGAGGGCGCTACCGGAAACATTCCGGGCGGACGCCGAAGCAGCCGCGCGGGCCGTGGTGGTCGACCCGACCGGATGGGGCGGCGGCGGGTCGGGGTGGGGGCGACCGGAGGAGGTGGTGGAGCGGTTGAAGACGGCCGTGGTGCGGCGGGTACGGGTGCGGTTCGGGTACCCGAGTCGGGGAAAGAACACCACCACACAGGAGATGCCCTCCCAGGAGACCACCACGCCCGAGGTGACCACACGGGAGGCGACCACGCCGGAAGTGGCCACGCCGGAAGTGGCCACACGGGAGATGACCGCATGGGAGATGACCGCATGGGAAGTGACCACGCGGGAGGTGGACCCGTGGGGGTTGGTGGAGAAGGGCGGGGTCTGGTACCTGGTGGCCGGGACGGACAGCGGGCAACGGACATTCCGGGTGGACCGCATGGTGGACGCGGTCGTGCTGGACACCCCCGCGCGGCGTCCCGACGACTTCGAGTTGACGCAGGCGTGGGAACGGGTCGTGGGCGAGATGGAGGGGCGGCGGTCGTCGGTGACGGCGGTGGTGACACTGCCCGCCGCGCTACTGCCGGTGCTGCGGTCCCAGTTCGGGCGACACTGCGAGGTACTGGAGCACACGGACGGGCGGGTCCGGGTACGGGTCGCCGCGCACACCGCGCTGGGGGTGGCGCAGCCGTTGGCGGGGTGGGGCGCGCTGGTGGAGGTGGAGGAGCCGCAGTCGGTGCGGGCGGAATTGGCACGGCTGGGGGCGGAGTTGGTCGGGCGCTACGCCTGAACAACCGAAAAGGGGACCCGCACAGACCTTCGACCGCGTCCACACCCGTGTCCTGGACCGAGATCGACACCTGCCGACGTGCCGAAGACCTCGTATTCCTGGCCGGAGACGTCCTGACCAGGGCCACCCACGGCGAAGACCTCCACACCGGGATGTATGAGAGGGCGATACCACTACCCACACAACCAACCCACAACCCATAAGACCACGCGGCCATAGGGCCATGCAGCCACAGAGGACGTGAGCGCGAGGGCGCGAGCGCAGGGGCGCGGGGGCGCGGGCCGTCGAGCGGGAAAGGGGCGGGCACGGCGGAGTCCACGAAGGACCGGTCGCCGGAGGCGTCCGTGCAGAACCCGGCCACGTAGCACGGAACCGGCCGTGGACACGGCATCCGGGGGGTGCCGGACCGCGCGGACGAGGCGACCCACGTACCCGCACCGGAAACGACAGGGGCGTGGGAACGGGTCGTGGACGAGGTGGAAGGGCGGCGGTCGTCGGTGACGGCGATCGTGACACTGCCCACCGGGCCGCCGCCCGTGCCGCGATCCCGGCTCTGACGACACCGCCGGGTGCTGGAGCACGCCGACAAGCGGGTCGGGCCCGGGTGGCCGCGCACACCACGTCGGGGGTGGCGCAGCCGTCGGCGGGATGGGGCGCACCGGTGCAGGTGCGGGAGCCACGATCGGTGAGGGCAGACGGCGCGGTCGGGGGCGGAGCCGGTCGGGCGTTACGCGTGAGCCACACCCCCGGCCCCGCGCTGGCCGGTTGGCGACGGGGACGGCCGGTCTGTCGATCCGCCGACGAGCAGACGCCCGGCAGGTGGGCCGGTACGCGGCACTGGAAGCGGTGCAACGGAATCGACGCGGGACCGGGCGGAGGGGTGGGAGACCACGGACGGGTGGGTTCGAGTGCGGGTCGCCGCGCACACGGCGTTGGGGGTGGCACAACCACTGGCGGGGTGGGGGCGCTGGTGGAGGTGACGGGGCCGGAATCGGTACGGGCGGAACCGGCATGACTGGGGGCCGGACTGGTGGGGCGTTACGCGTGAACAACCCGAAAAACGGAACCGCACAGACCTTCGAAGACGAAACCCGGAACCGGGCCGGCGGGAACCGGGCCAAACCGCTACACCGCAGGACGGGACGCGACAGGGCAGGACGCGGCGCGGCGCGGCGGGGTGAGGCGGGGTGAGGCGGGGTGAGGCGGGGTGAGGCGGACAGGAACCGGGGCGGGTGGGGCGGGTGGACCACGATCCACACCCGGAGGGGCAACACGACCGGCGGGATCGGAGGGGTGTCACGCACGGCGCCACTCCCCCGACCGACCGGGCGGCCGGTACCGTGACAACCGCCGTACCAACCGGTCGGTACCCCAGTGCGGAGGAGTGTCGTGGTGACGAACGCGCGGGAACTGTGGCGGATCCTGGAACCCCTGCACGGGATGATCTACTTCGTCCCCGAAGGCCAGCAGCGCTACGCCGCCCTGGGACTGGACCGCACCGCCGGATACTTCGCCTCCCGCGCCGCCGCGTTGGGACCGGTATCGGCCGAGGTCGTGATCGCCACCTTCTACAACTTCAACCCCACACTGGTACACGGGGCCATCCCCGCGGCGTGGGAGAAGACCACCCCCGAGGCGCTGCTGGCAGCCCGACTGGACGCCGCCGACACCGCATTGCGGCGCGGCCTGGGCGACCTGGTGACACAGACCGGGGAACTGGGCGCGCTCGCGCGGCGGGCCGCGGAGAAGGCGTGCGAGACACCGCAGGGACGGCCGCTGTTCGCTGCACACGCGGCACTGCCCTGGCCCGAGGAACCACTGCTCGCGCTGTGGTGGGCACAGACACTGCTACGCGAATACCGCGGCGACGGACACCTCGCCGCACTGCTGCTGGAAGGACTCTCCGGCATCGAAGCACTGGTCGTGCACTCCGGCAGCGGCGAGGTCACGGCCGAGGCGTTGCGGCGGACACGGGGATGGTCCACCGAGGAGTGGTCGGCAGCGGTGGACGGACTGCGCGTGCGGAGACTGGTCGACGGTGAGGGTGTGCTGACCGAGGCCGGCCTGGAATTGCGGGCACGGGTGGAAGGTCGGACCGACGAGATGGCGGAAGGGCCGTACACGGTACTGGACCAGACGGAACGGGAACGATACGTGGAACTGGCACGACCGTTGAGCCGCGCGATCGTCGCAGCCGGGTTGCTGCCCTTCAAGAAGTGACGGTGCCGGCGGTGGTGGTGTGCCAGCGGTACCGGTGCGCCGGCGGTACCGGTGTGCCAGCAGTGGTGGTGTGCGGGTGGGTTTCCGGGCAGCAAAAGGCACATCGTCGCCCGGTCCAGGTTCCCGGACCGGTCGTGGTGCGGCAGAAGGGCACATCACCGCCTGCCCCCGGTTCGCGGGCAGTAGAAGGGCACATCGTTACCCGGTCCGGGTTTGCGGACCGGTGGTTCCGGGTTTGCGGACCAGTGGTGCGGAAGAAGGACACATTGCTCTGCCCGCCTGGGTTTGCGGACCGGTGGAAGGACACATCGCCCGCCCGGTCCAGGTTCCCAGGCAGTGGAAAGGCGCATCGCCGCCCGGACCGGGTTTGCAGACCGGTGGTACGGCAGAAGGACACATCATTACCCGGACCGGGTCTCCCGGACCGGGCCTCCCGGTGTGGGCCTCCCGGTGTGGGCCTCCCGGTGTGGGCCTCCCGGTGTGGGCCTCCCGGTGTGGGCCTCCCGGTGTGGGCCTCCCGGTGTGGGCCTCCCGGTGTGGGCCTCCCGGTGTGGGCCTCCCGGTGTGGGCCTCCCGGTGTGGGCCTCCCGGTGTGGGCCTCCCGGTGTGGGCCTCCCGGTGTGGGCCTCCCGGTGTGGGCCTCCCGGTGTGGGCCTCCCGGTGTGGGCCTCCCGGTGTGGGCCTCCCGGTGTGGGCCTCCCGGTGTGGGCCTCCCGGTGTGGGCCTCCCGGTGTGGGCCTCCCGGTGTGGGCCTCCCGGTGTGGGCCTCCCGGTGTGGGCCTCCCGGTGTGGGCCTCCCGGTGTGGGCCTCCCGGTGTGGGCCTCCCGGTGTGGGCCTCCCGGTGTGGGCCTCCCGGTGTGGGCCTCCCGGTGTGGGCCTCCCGGTGTGGGCCTCCCGGTGTGGGCCTCCCGGTGTGGTGGTGCGGCCTGACCGGGCCGCACCACCACACCGGTCAGGCCTGCGTGAGCGCCGATGGCCCGGCCGAGGAGGCGCTGCTCGTCGTCCGGGAGCCAACGGGCGGCATGGACCATGCCCAACGCCATGGCCAGGCGCAGGCCGTCCTCGCCGGTACCCAGATCGGTGAGGTAGGCGGGCAGCAACAGTGCCAGGGCTTTGAGGTCACCGCGGGCACGGAGCCTGACGAACAACTCGGCCAGCAGCGGCTCGACGGGTCGTGGACCGGTCACGCCGGTGGCGCGGAAGCCATCGGCGATGGACATGCGCGTGGCATCGGCATACGGACCCGGCGGCACATCCGACAGGTACGCCGCCGCGGGCCATACGGGAGCCGGGAAGCGGAAAGAGATCTCCAGCAGCACGTCGGGACCGACACCGACACCCGCCTCGAACACCGCCGGCAACACCACCGGGTCGAAACCAATCCGCACAGGCCCGCCGACACAACCGGACGGCAGGAC
The DNA here is from genome assembly GCF_032460545.1 of Umezawaea sp. Da 62-37. GTDB lineage: Bacteria > Actinomycetota > Actinomycetes > Mycobacteriales > Pseudonocardiaceae > Umezawaea. Next base: position 11,709,402 of record NZ_CP135965.1, on the reverse strand, counting down.
ATGGGCCATGGGCCCGTGGCCCGTGGCCCGTACGGAAAACCGGGGGTCGTACAGGGGCCGGGGGCGGGGCACAGGTCAGGTCTGCGTGAGCGCGCCGATGACCTGGCCGAGGATCGCCTGCTCGTCGTCGGGCAGCCAACGGGCGGCATGGACCATGCCCAACGCCGCGAGCAGACGCAGGCGATCCTCCTCGGTGCCCAGATCGGTGAGATAGACGGGCAACAACAGGGCCAACGCCTTGAGATCGCCGAGGGCACGGAGCCTGGTGAACAGGTTCACGAGCAGCGGCTCGACGGGTCGCGGACCGGTCACGCCGGTGGAGCGGAAGCCATCGGCGATGGACATGCGCGTGGCGTCGGCATACGGACCCGGCGGCACATCCGACAGATGCGCCGCGGCCAGGGTGTAGTGCTCACGCGCCCGGTCGGGGTCGGGGTGCGCCTTGGCCATGTTCAGATGCAACGAGGTACGGAAACCCTTGACCCGGCCATCACCCACCAGATCGGCGCGGGTCAGGCACACCCGATTCCAGTGCAGGGTCAACTCGGGGGTGGGTTGGTGACGGGCTAGGTAATGCGCGGCGACACACGCCTCGTAATCATCACCCGCGGCATCCCACGCCTGTTCGAACAAGGCGCGGGCGTCGTCGGGGCGGCCTTCGGTCTCGGCGCGCATTCCCTCGGTACACAGCTTGATAACGGGGTTGTCCGGGTCCACGGAAACCATTCTCTCAATCAGTTGGGTGTCGCGGGAGATGCCACAGAGGGGCACCCAGGGGGTTGAGGGCACCGGGGGGGCACGGAGGGTCGCGGGAGTCACGCAGGGCACCGGGGGCACGGGAGGTCACGGAGGGTCGAGGGGGTCACGGACCGGCATGACCAGGGTGGTGAAACCGCCCTGGTCCGCCGAGCGGACGACCACGGATTCGAAGGGCGAGGAGATCTCCAGCAGCACATCGGGGCCCACGCTGGCGTCGAGCGCGGCCAGCAGCACCACCGGGTCGAAAGCGATGCGCACCGGCCCACCGACACAGATCGCCGCCAGGGTGATGGTCGTCCCGCAGGAATCAAGGGTGAGACCGTGTTCGTCCGTACACAGGACGAGCGGCCCATTGAGGTCGGCGACAGCCCCGTGCAGGACGGACCCGTCGACGACAGCGGCAGACGGAGCAGCACGATCGGTGACGGCCGTACCCAAAGCGGACCGGTCGGTGATGACCCGGTACCGGGCCGCGGACAGGCCCTCGAGCATCAACCGATAATCGGGAAACGCGCCCTCGACGGTCGGCAGGACACGGGCCACCGCGGACAGGTCGCCATCGGCATCGGCGATCGCGGCATGCGGATGAGTCGTGTCCCCGCCAGCGTCGGGCAGGACACAGCTGATGCCGCCGCCCTGTAGACGGGGCGTAGGACCACCGGTGGCGGGCAGAACATGATCGACGCCGTCGCCATACAGAAGGACGGTGCTCCCATCGGTAGCGGACAGAACACGGCCGATGCCGTCGCCGTGTAGACGGACCGTGCTCCCATCGACCGTGATGGTGACCTCCGGCAACCGCACCGCCCACGAGGCGGCGGAGACGAGATCCGCGACATCGACCAGGAAACGGCACGGGTCGCCCTCGAAATCGACGGGGCACAGGGCACGCACGGCCAAGCGGTAACGGTTGGTCGCGACCAGACGAACCTCGTGGCGGTCGAGTTCGACCAGGACACAACCCAACACCGGAAACCCCCCACGGGCGGGTCCGGACGCCACCGCCGGGGACACCTGACGCACCGCACCAGCCAGTTCAGCACCACCGAGCCGCACCACGGTCGGGCGGGCACCGGAAAGGTCCCGAAGGATCTCGGCGAGGGCCGCCTGGGCCGACGCGGCGGTGGCGCGGATCTTGCGGGCGTGCTCCTCCAAGACCGCGCGGGCCCGCTCGCGGGGACCGTCCAGGACCACCGAGACGTCCGTGAGCGGCACCCCGGCCTCACGCAGACGCCGGATCAGGGTGGCACGGGGTTCCTGGTCAGGGGCGTAGTAGCGGTACCCGGTGGTGACGTCCACAAAGGCCGGACGCAACACGGCGACGTCGTCGTAGAACCGCAGAGCACTCGGCGCCACACCCACCCGACGAGCAAAAACACCAATACCCACCAACACACCGGCACCAGCACCAGCGCCAACGGCGGAGCCGGAGCCGGAGTCAGAGTCAGCGTCGGAGTCGGAGTCGCCAGGGGCATCCGGGCCAACCGGGGCGTCCGAGGCGTCGGTGTCATCCGGAACATCGGTGTTGGCGGTGGCAGCGGTGGCGTCCATGGCATCGGCGGCGGCGGCGGTGTCGTCCATGGTGGGGATTGTGGGGTTTCAACCTGGTCGAAGGTCAAAACCACCCCCCAGTCACCGTGTCCGGAGGAGACGGGCCCGGTTTGGACGTCGCGACTCCTGTGTCCTACCGGCTTAAGGTGGTGGGTATGCCGAAGATCGCTACTGCTGATGTTGTGGAGCGGGAAGAGTTGCTTGGGTTTTTGCGGCCGCGTCATCGTGGTTTGCTGATCACCCAGCGTGCTGATGGGCGGCCGCAGGTGTCGCCTGTGGCGTGTGGGGTGGATGCTGCGGGGCGGGTTGTGGTGGCGACCTACCCGAGGCGGGCGAAGGCGCGTAATGCGCGGCGTGATGACCGGGTGACGATGTGCGTGGTTTCCGATGAGTGGGATGGGCCCTACGTGCAGGTTGACGGGAGGGCGGAGGTGTTGGATCTGCCGGGGGCGGTGGAGCCGTTGGTGGAGTACTTCCGGTGCATCGCGGGGGAACATCCGGATTGGGATGAGTACCGGGAGGCGATGGTGCGGCAGGGGAAAAGTCTGATTCGCATCACGATCGAGCGGTGGGGGCCGATCGCCACCGGTGGGTTTCCGCCGGAGCTTTGAGGCTGGGCGCGGGCGGGTGTGGGGCGCGCGCGGGCGCGGGTTCGGTTCAGGGCATGGATTCCGCGCTGCCGGCGGTTGTGGTGGTGGCCAGGGCGCCGCCCCATCCGGATGGGGCTTGGAGGATGCCGACCACGCCGCCCGCGGGGGCGGCGATGGCGGCTGCCAGGCCGGTGGGGGTGTTGTGCGGTTCGATGACGATCGAGCCGCCCAGTTCGACGGCGGTCGCCGCGGCGGCGGTGACGTCGGGTACGGAGAAGTAGACCAGCCAGCCTGGTGGCAGGTCGTTCCCGATCTCGCGGCGTCCGGCCACGGGGCGGCGGCTGGTGTCCAGTTCGGCTTCGTAGAGGGTGGCGCTGTCCGCGTCGCGGATCTGCCAGTTCAACTCGGTGGCGTAGTGGTCGTCGGCGTCGGCGTCCGCGGAGAGTTCGACCCAGCACGGTTCGCCCGAGCGCGGTTCCGGGGCCCAGGGGCCGTGCAGGACGCGACCGCGGTCCGCGGCGGCGCCGTGGTGCAGGGGGCGGGCGGGTGTGCCGCCGAAGACCAGGCGCCAGCCGTCGTGGCCGGGTGAGATGTGCACCGCGAGGCGGTCGCCCACCCAGCCGCCGAACACGTCGTCCGGTTCGGCGAGGACGGACCAGCCTAGGAGTTGGGCGTAGAAGTCCGCGGTCGCTTCGGGAGCGTCGGTGGTCAATTCGATCCGACGCAGCCCGCGAGCCGGGTTTGCCTGCAGCACTTGGTGGTTCCTGTTCTCAGCTGGAATCCCCGGACGGGCACCCATCATGTTGTGCTAGCGGGTGGAGTTCAATGCTCCGTTCGGCCCCAACGTGCGTTCGGCGAGGACTTCGGCCAGGGGACGGGGCTTGCCGAGGTGGAATCCCTGACCGACGCGGACGCCCAGGCGGATGAGGGCTTCGACCTGCGTGGGGCGTTCGACCCACTCCGCGACCGCCGAGAGGCCCAGGCCGCGGGCGATTTCCACGATTCCGGACACCAGGACGGCGTCCGTGCTGTGCTCGTCGATGCCGCGGACGAACTCGCCGTCGATCTTGATGCCGGTGATGGGCAGGTGCTTCAGGTGGACGAAGGAGCCGAAGCCGGAGCCGAAGTCGTCCAGGGTGATGCGGCAGCCGAAGCCGCGCAGCTTCACCGCGAGCGAGCGGGCGGCGTCGAGGTTGGTGACGGCGGCGGTCTCGGTGATCTCCAGGCCCAGGCGGCCCGGTGCGACGCCCGCGCCCGCCAGGCGGTCCAGGACGAAGCCCGCGAAGTCCTCGTCCTCCAGGGTGCGGCCGGAGACGTTGACGTTGAACTTCAGGTCCGGGTCGGGGTGTTCGACGAGGGTGTCGATGGCCTTGCTGAGGACCCAGCGGTCGATGTCGTGCACCAGGTTGGAGCGCTCGGCCTCGGGGAGGAACTCGGCGGGGCCGAGGTAGGGGTCCTGGCCGTCTTCCAGGCGGAGCAGGAGTTCGTGGCCGAGGACCTTGCCGGAGATGAGCTGGACCATGGGCATGGCGTGCAGGGCGAGGCCGCCGGAGTCCAAAGCGGTGCGCAGGCGGTCGTTGACCGAGACCCGCTTGACGGTGTCGGCGTAGTGGCCCGGTTCGTAGACGGTGACGCGGTTGCGGCCCGCGGCCTTCGAGGCGTAGAGCGCGAGGTCGGCGTTGGCCAGCACGAGTTCCCAGGCGTCGCCCGTGGTGTAGGCGGCGACGCCGGTGCTGATGGTGATGCGGGCGTTCGGGGCGACGCCGACCAGGGGCAGGGACGCGACGGCGTCGCGCAGGCCGTTGGCGACGACCTCGGCCTCGGTCTGGGAGAGGCCGGGCAGCACGACCGCGAACTCGTCGCCGCCGATGCGGCCGATGAGCTGCGGGGCGGCCAGCCGGGAGCGCAGGGCGGTGGCCAGCGACCGCATCAGCCGGTCGCCCACCGCGTGCCCGCGCAGGTCGTTGACGTCCTTGAAGTTGTCCAGGTCCAGCAGCAGCAGGGCGCCGCCGCCACCGGTGGCGAGCTGGCGTTCCAGCTCACGGGTGATGGCGCGGCGGTTGGACAGGCCGGTGAGCGGGTCCTGTTCGGCCATGAGCAGCAGCTCGTCGTGCACCCGCCGCGCGGTGGTGATGTCGTGGGCGGTGCCCATCGCGCGGACCGGTACGCCGTCCTCGTCGTGCACGACCTCGCCGAAGCACTCGAACACCCGCTCGACGAGCTGCCCGGTCCCGTCGTCGGTGCGCACCATGCGGTGGGTGAAGCTGAACCCCGCCGCCGTGCGCATCGCCTCCTCGAGGACGGACTGGATCATCGCCCGGTCGTCGGGGTGCACCAGCGCGATGTAGCCGACGAAGTCGAGCGCGGAGTCCTTGGGCATGCCCCACATCTCGAGCAGGGTGTCCGACCAGACCACCCGGTCCTCGGCGATGTGCCACTCCCAGGTGCCCATCCGGCCGAGCACCTGGGCGCGGCGCAGCGCGTCGGCCTCGTGGGTGGCCTCCAGCTCGCGGTCGCGCCACGCGGAGACGTCGACCATCTCGTAGAGCATCTCGTCGGGCGAGATGCGCCGGCAGGACACCTCCAGCCACCGGTGGCCCTGGCCGCACGTGCTCGGTGTGAGCAGGGTGAGGGCGGAGCGCGGGCGCTCGGGTGTGCCGGGCAGCAGCGCGGGCAGCGATCGGCCCACGACGTGCTCCACCGGGACGCCCAGAAGCGTCGCGAGTGCCGGGTTCGCCCAGCGCAGCGTGCCGCGCGGGTCCGTGACGCCGAATCCGACGTTCGCCCAGTTGAGCACCTCGCGGTACAAGGCGCTGTTGCCGCTCACGCAATCCTCCTCGCCACCTGCGCGACATGATGGTGGAGATCACCGTCCGTGGGCAAGCCGCCACCGTTCAGCGCAGTCGCTCCAGTCCTCGTGCGGCGTCGACCATGCCCGCGGCTAGTCCGCGCAGCTCCTCGCCGCCCGCACCGTCCTCCGCCGCGGTCATGATGTCCTCCGCGGCGCACCTGAGCTGGAACAACCTGTCCTGCAGGTCGGCCAGCTCGGTGCTGGAGAGCACCACAGCGTCCTCGGGAAGTCCGCCCCGCTGCACGGCCGCGCGCCGTTCGTAGGCGCGTTGCCTGCAGGGTTGGGCGCAGTAGCGCCTCGGACGTCCGATCCGGCCGTGGTCGGGCAGTCGCCGACCGCACCAGGCGCAATGCCGGGCGACCTCGCGGCGTTGGCCGATCACGCCGACGGCGCCCTCGGCCTCGGTCACCAGTTCCATGGCGCGCGACGGTATCCCGCCATCCGCCGTTCGCTCCAGCGCCACGCCGCCAAGGCACACTCGACGCGTGAACGAGACGCACCCGTACCTGACCGGCCCGCACCCGAGGGCGTACGCCCACCGGGGGTGGCACCTCGACGACCTGGCGGGCATGGAGAACTCGCTCGGCGGGTTCCGCCGCGCGACCCGCGAGGGGTACCGCTACCTGGAGACCGACGTCCACGCGACGTCGGACGGGGTGGTCGTGGTGCACCACGACTCCACTCTGGACCGCACCACCGACGCCACCGGTCCGGTGGCCGCGCTGCCGTGGTCGGAGGTGCGCCGGGCGAGGATCGGCGGCCGTGAGCCGATCACCCGGTTGAGTGATCTTCTGGAGGAGTTGCCGGAGGCGAAGTTCAACATCGACGTCAAGGCCGACTCCGCCGTGGAGCCGATCCTGGCGCTGCTGCGGTGCGCCGGGGCGATGGGGCGGGTGTGCCTGGCGTCGTTCTCCGACGCCAGGTTGGCCCGGCTGCGCCGCCTGGGCGGTCCGGAGCTGCTGACGTCGATGGGGCCGCGTTCGGCCGGCGCGCTGTGGCTGGCGGGGCGGGTGCCGGTGGCCGGGCTCGCGGTGCGCGGGACCCTGGCGCAGGTGCCCGCCGAGCGGGGTCGGCTGCGGATCGTGGACGACCGGTTCGTCCGCGCCGCGCACCGGATCGGCTCGGAGGTGCACGTGTGGACGATCGACGACCGCGCCGAGATGGAACGGCTGCTCGACCTGGGGGTGGACGGGCTGGTCACCGACCGCCCCGATCTGCTGCGCGAGGTGCTGAAGAGCCGTTCGGAGTGGACCGTGAGCTGACGTCCCGAAGGCATCTTGGCAACAGGTTGGGGTAACCCTCTTTCGCCCGGACGGGTGACCAGTACAGTCCGCCGTCATGAGCGTGGTCGACAGCAGCCCCGAGAGTGCGGGCACCACCCCGGATCGGCTTCGTGAGCAGCGCGGTTGGTGCTGGTACGACTGGGCGAACTCGGTGTTCCCCACCTCCGTGGCCACGGTGTTCCTCTCGGGGTACCTGACCGCGGTCGCCAAGGAGGACGCGCGCGCCGACATCGCCCGCAACGGCGCCGACGCGTGCGCCGACGGGCCGTTGACGCGGTGCGACATCTCGTTGTTCGGCGCGCACTTCCCCGCCGGGTCGCTGTGGGGCTACCTGCTGTCGATCGCGACCGTGGTGCAGGTGCTGGTGCTGCCGGTGATGGGCGCGATCGCCGACCGGACGCAGAACAAGAAGCGGATGCTCGGCGGGTTCGCGTTCGTGGGCGCCGCGGCGACCATGGCGCTGGGGTTGGTCAGCGGCGCGGACTGGGGTCTGGGGGTGGCGCTGTTCATCCTGGGCAACATCTGCTTCGGCTCGTCGATCGTCGTGTACTACGCGTTCCTGCCCGAGATCGCGACACCCGACGAGCGGGACGCGGTGTCGGCGCGCGGGTGGGCGTTCGGCTACCTGGGCGGCGGGGTGGCGCTGGCGTTGCAGCTGGCGCTGTTCATCGGCCACGACGCGATCGGGTTGAGCGAGGGCGCGTCGGTGCGGGTGGCGTTCGTGCTGTCGGGGCTGTGGTGGGCGGGGTTCACGCTCATCCCGTTGGCGCGGCTCAAGCAGCACCAGACCCCGCACGGCCGCGAGGAGGGCGTCGGTGTCTTCGCGGCCGGTTTCAAGGAGTTGGGGCAGACGTTCCGGTCGGCGCGGATGTTCCCGCTGACGCTGGCCTTCCTGTTCACCTACCTGATCTACACCGACGGCATCTCCACGGTGGCCAACGTGTCGGCGCAGTACGGGCGCGACGAGCTCAAGCTCGACGAGACGGTGCTGATCTCCACGATCCTGATCGTGCAGTTCGTCGCGTTCCTCGGCGGCGTGCTGCACGGGTGGGGCGCGAAGAAGTGGGGCGCCAAGCGCACCATCCAGGTCAGCCTGGTCGTGTGGATCTTCGTGATCGGCGCGGCGTTCTTCGTGCAGGCCGGGCAGCAGTTCCAGTTCTACGGGCTCGCCGCCGGGATCGGCATCGTGCTGGGCGGCACCAACGCGCTGTCGCGGTCGCTGTTCAGCCAGATGGTGCCGCCGGGCCGCGAGGCCCAGTACTTCTCCCTCTACGAGGTCGGCGAGCGCTCCACGTCGTGGCTGGGCCCGCTGGTGTTCGCCGGGGTGGGGCAGGCGACCGGGTCGTTCCGGCTGGCGATCATCTCGCTGGTGGTGTTCTTCGTGGTCGGGTTCGTGCTGCTGATCTTCGTGCCGGTGCGGCGGGCGATCGAGGCGTCGGGGAACCCGGTGCCGGTCAAGGTGTGACGGCGGCCGGCCGCCGCAGCTCCCGCAGCCCGACGGCGGCCAGCACGACCGCGACGACCACCAACAGGGTGGTTCGCGCCGCCAGGAACACCGCCAGGGCCGTGTCGCCGGGGTAGGACAGGTAGAGGGTCAGGTACCACAGCTCCACCGGCAGCAGGAGCAGCGCCCACACGGCGAGCGCGAAGGTCCGGGCGACCGGGCCGCGGCGCAGCAGGTGCACCACGGCGGCCGCGATCACGACCACCGGGACGAGTTCGCCTGCGGTGGCGGACAGGAACACGAACACCGCCGAGTCCGAGGTGAGCGCGCCGAACCCGGCGGCCACCGCGGCCGCCGGCACGCACGCCCACAACCACGGCCTGCCCGCCGGGGCGGGCGCGTCGCGGTGGAAGCCCGCGACCAGCGCCCCCGCGGTCACCCAGATCGGCAGTTGCCAGAGCAGGCTCAGGAACGCCACCGGGCCGCCGGTGAGCGGGACTGCCAGGACGCCGTAGAGCGCGATCAGCACGGCCAGGACCTTCGCCGGGGTCCGCTGGCCGGTGAACATCGCCAGCGGCCCGCCCACCAGCAGCAGGTTCACCGCGATCGGCACACCGGGTATCCCCGGCGACCCGACGGTGGTCGAGGTCAGCGCCTCGCCGAACCAGCGGAACGCGTACGACACCTGGATCAGGAGACCGATCAGCGCGACCAGCCGCACCACGTCGCCCAGCACGACGGCGTGGTCGGGGGCACCCTTGTGCGCGAGCCGGGTCCGCACGCCCAACGCGAGCGTCGCCCCGGTCTCGCCCCAGCCCGGCCAGCCGTGCTCCAGGTCGAGGTCGTCGGTGCGGTCGGCGAGGAACAGGCCGACCATCTCCTCCTCGCGCTCGGCCCGGTACCACCGCGGCAGCACCCGCAGGAGTCGGCGGTAGCGGTTCTCCAGGTTGCCGCTCACAACGCCCCCCTCGCCTTGAGCACGAACGACGCGGCCGCGACGTTCGCCGACAACCGCACGACCTCCGCCTGGAGGGCCCGTACCCCGGCGTCGGTGAGCTTGTAGTAGCGGCGCAACCGGCCCTGGTGGATCTCCTCGCGGTCCCGTTCGGCGAAGCCGTCGGCGACCAGGCGGTCGAGCACGCCGTAGAGCGTGCCCACCCGCAGTTGCGTCCGTCCTTCGGACAGCGTCCCGACCGCTTGGACGATCGCGTACCCGTGCAGGGGTTCCTCGGCCAGTGCGGTGAGCACCAGGAAGGTCTGCTCGGTCATGACCCGACTGCTCATGGGACATGTTATATCGGAAAGCGGTATATGCCGGCTAGTGCCCTATCAACACGTGAGGTTGCCTCATGATCGATCGGCAAGGCAGGATGCGGCGCCATGGGTGCGAAGGGCCTGGTCGACGGGATCCGCGAGATGCAGTCGATCAAGCAGAGGATCGGCTACGCCGTGGCGGGCGTGGCCGGGCTCGTCTGCGGCGGTGTGGTCGTGCTGGTCCTCGCCACCGAACCCGACCTCTCGCCCTGGGCGAAGTCCCTGTTCGGGCTGCTGGTGGTGATCGGTCTGACCTGGGCGGTGTTCGCCGTGTGGGCGCTGACCGGCGGGGTGCCGCGCTTCGGTCAGGACCAGGTCGTGGCCGCGTGGTTGGGAGTCGCCACCGCGGCCTGGTGCGCGCTCGGCGCGCTGGCCTTCACGCTGGTGCGGGGCAAGGTGGAGCCGACGTTGCTGGTCGTCGTGTTCGCGCTGGGGATGGCCGCCGCCATCGGTGTGCTCAGCGCCCGGCGCACCCGCGCGGTGCAGCTCGACCGCGCCCGCCGACGCGCCGAGGAAGGCCCGCGGGCCCCGAATCTGCACGTCTGGTCATGACGGCGGCCGTTGACGGTGACGACGTCGGGTGTGCCGCCGATGTCGTACGTCCGGTTGACACCGGTGCGACCGATGTCGTGGTGATCCGAGAGGATGGGGACATGACCAGCACGCACCTCACGGGCGCGACGGAACTGCCCGACGGCACGTGGATCCGCGGTCGCGGCCTGCGCCACCCGGCGCCGACCGGACCGCTTCCCGAGCACGGCCTGTACCTGGGTGGGCCGCGTCTGCGCGCCCGCCACGACGACGCGCTGACGTGGCCGCACCACTGGGTCCACTGGCCGGACTTCATGCTGCCGCGCGACCGGGACGACGCGATCGCCCGCATCCGCGAGCTGCACGAGTTCGCCCGCGCCGGGCACCGCGTCGAGGTCGCCTGCTTCGGCGGCCACGGCCGCACCGGCACCGTCCTGTCCTGCCTGGCCGTGCTCGCCGGGGTGCCCGCCGACGACGCCGTCGCGTGGACCCGCACGCACTACCACCGCAGCGCCGTGGAGACCCCGTGGCAGCGGCGGTGGGTGCGGAGGTTCCCGACGACCTGACCTCCGGTGCTACCGGTCCAGGTGGGCCAGCAGCATGTTCGGGTCGTCGGCGAGGCTGTAGGCGGCGCTGAACACGTACACGGTGTCACCGCGGACCGCGACCGACGTCGGGTTGCGCAGCCCGTCGGTCCCGTCGAGGACGGTGGTGCGCGTGCCGTCCGGGCGGACCAGGACGACGGTGTTCGGGCTGTCCAGCGTCGCGAGGATCCGGTCGCCGCTCCCGGTGAACTCGAAGTCGTCGATCCCGGCCAGCCCGGTCGCCTTCGTCTCCACGCGGGCGGGGCGGTGCAACGGGATGCGCAGGATCGTGCCCAGGTCCAGGTTGGTCGCCCACAGGGCTCCGCCGTGCACCTTCAGGCCGTTCACGCCGAGGAACCCGGTGGACGCCAGCTCCGGCGCGGTGGACCACGCCTTCGGGGTGCCGCCGCGCACCGGGACGCTCCAGATCGTGCCGAGCACCGAGTCGGCGATGTAGAGGGTGCCGGTGCGCGGGTCGAGCGCCAGGCCGTTGGGCAGCCCGGTCGCGGGCAGCGCCGCGATCCGCTCTGGCGCGCACCCCGGCCGGATCCGCCACAGGCCCGTCAGGTCTGCGGTCCCGGTGGCGTACAGGACGTACAGCGTCCCATCCTCGCCCCGGACGATGCCGGTGGTGAGCGGGAACCCGAGGACCGGGGTGTGGACGCCGCCGTCTGCGGGGGCGGGCAGGGTCGCCACGATCCGCGTCGTGCCGTCGCGGGTGACCCGCGCGACCTGGCGGCTCGCGGCGAAGGTGACGTTGGCCGTGCCGTCGGGTGACAGCGCGACGTTCTCCGGGAGTCGACCGGCGGCCAGGTCGAAGTGGGCCGCGACGCGGACGCCGCTCAGCGGTGCCGACGCGGCGGGGGCGGGTGGGGTGAGCACGGCGGTCGCGATCACCGCGGCGGACAGGGTGGCTTTCACACGGTGCTTGGACATGGTTCCTTCATCGGTGTTTTCAGGCATGCGGCAGCCTTGTGCGCCGCATGTGTTCGGGGAGGACTTACGGGCGGTCGGCGGTCCGGGTGCGAACGGGTGCCGGTGCCGGTGCGATCGCGCGGGCGAGCAGGCTCAACGCCGAGCGCGCCGATTCCGACTCGGCGGTGGCCACGACGATGTGCGGTCCTTGGCCCTGCGGGCTCTGGAGCGTCTGCTGGGTCAGCAGCATCTCGCCCACGAGCGGGTGGTGCATCCGGTAGTCGACGACGTCGCACACGCGCACCCGGTGGTCGGCCCACATCGCCGCGAACTCCGGGCTGCCCATCGACAGCTCGCCGATCAGCCCGGCCAGCAGCGGGTCGTCGGGGTGCAGGCCCACGGTCACCCGCAGGTTGCCCACCACGGCCCGCGCCTTGACCGGCCACTCGGTGTACAGCTCGCGGACGTGCGCGTCGAGGAACACCAGCCGCGCCATGTTCGGTCGCAGCGCCGGGTCGTCGGGGGCCGCCGGGTCCAAGTGGCCTGCGAACACCGCGTGGCCCATGGCGTTCCACGCCAGCACGTCGGTGCGGCGGCCCAGCACGATCGCGGGCACCTCGCCCAGCGCGTCGAGCAGGGTCAGCACCGCCGGGGTGACCCGTTCCACCGGCGGCCGCTTCACGGGTCGGCGGCGCTTCGAGGCACCGGCCAGCGCGTGCAGGTGGGCGCGTTCGGCGTCGTCCAGGCGCAGCGCCCCGGCGATCGCGTCGAGCACCTCCGGTGAGGCGTTGTGCGACTGCCCCTGTTCCAGCCGCGTGTAGTACGGGGCGCTCACCCCGGCCAGCAGAGCCAGTTCCTCGCGCCGCAGCCCCGGCACGCGCCGCCGGTCGCCGTAGGTGGTCAGCCCGACGTCGTCGGGCCGCAACCCCGCCCGGCGGGCCTGGAGGAAGTCACCGAGCCGCCCTTGTCCGTCCATGGGATCGAGTATGTGCCGTCCTGGCGGCGGTAGCCCGACCCTTCCGGGGTCAGGCTTCGCAGGGTGTGGCTCGGGTGTCCGAACGCCCCGACAGTGGGTGGCGTCCCCTTCGAACACCACCCAGGAGAACCCCGATGAGCACCACCACCGCCCCGGACGTCACCGGTTACGCCTTCACCCGCCGCGCTTGGGTCGCCGCTCCGCCTTCGACGGTGTACGACTTGGTCGGCGACGTGTCGAAGATCGGGACGTGGAGTCCGAGCGCCAGCGAGGCCACCTACGACGAGGGCGACGGCCCGCGGGTGGGGGCGTGGTTCACCGGCCGCAACCACCGCGGCGACCGGGAGTGGAGCAGCCGGTCGGAGGTCGTGGCCGCCGAGCCGGGGTCGGACTTCGCCTTCGTGGTCGACGGGCTCGTGCGCTGGCACTGGACCTTCCGCCCGCACGGCACCGGGACCGAGGTGCGCCAGTCGTGGCGGCTGCTGCGCTTCGACCCCGTGCTGGGTTCCACGCACGAGGACCTGGCCGCCCTGCGCGACCACATGGCCGACAGCGTCGAGACGACGCTCGTGGCGCTGGCGGCCTGGGTGGCGGTCGACTAGCCGGTGGGTCGGCCGATCCGGTCTCTTTCGAGTGCGCCGCGCAGCAGGTCGTTCGCCGGTGTCCTGGAGAGGCGCTGGAGCGGGCGGCCGGTCCTCGACGTCAGGACTAGCCGGCGTCGGGCAGCCCCGGTTTCGGGTAGAAGTCCTTGGTCTTGTCCTGCTCCTCCGCGGCTTCGTCGGAACCGGGAAGCCGATCGCGCATCTTGTGGATGTTCGGCCACTTCTCGGAGTACTCGACGTTGATCCGGGCGAAGTCCTTCCACTTCGCGGGCAGCTCGTCCTGCTCGAAGATCGCGCCGGTCGGGCACTCCGGCTGGCACGCCCCGCAGTCGATGCACTCGTCCGGGTTGATGACCAGCATGTTCTCGCCCACGTAGAAGCAGTCCATGGGACACCACGATGCAGTCGGTGTGCCTGCACCTGATGCACGGTTCGGCCACCACATAGGTGGTTCACCCGGTCAAGCGACCACCCGGAAACGAGGTCGGGCCCCGGACGCGCTCGCGTCCGGGGCCCGGCCTCAACGGGTTCCTAGCGGTACTTCTTCAGCTCGCGCTTGGCCAGCGACATGCGGTGCACCTCGTCGGGGCCGTCGGCCAGCCGCAGGGTGCGGGCGGAGGCCCACAGGTTGGCCAGGGGGAAGTCCTGGCTGACGCCGCCCGCTCCGTGCGCCTGGATCGCCTTGTCCAGCACCCACTCGGTCATCAGCGGCACACCGATCTTGATGGCCTGGATCTCGGTGTGCGCGCCCTTGTTGCCCACGGTGTCCATCAGCCACGCCGTCTTGAGCACCAACAGCCGCGCCTGCTCGATGCGCACCCGCGACTCCGCGATCCACTCCTGCACCACGCCCTGGGCCGCGATCGGCTTGCCGAACGCCACCCGCTCGTTGGCGCGGCGGCACATCAGCTCCAGCGCCCGCTCGGCCATCCCGATCAGCCTCATGCAGTGGTGGATGCGACCGGGGCCGAGGCGGGCCTGGGCGATCGCGAAGCCCTCGCCCTCGCCCGCGACCAGGTTGTCCACGGACACGCGGACGTCGGTGAACACGATCTCGGCATGGCCGCCGTGCGGGCCGTCGGTGTAGCCGAAGACGCGCATGCCGCGCTTGATCTCGACACCGGGGGTGTCGCGCGGGACGAGGATCATCGCCTGCTGCTGGTGGCGTTCGGCCTCGGGGTTGGTCTTGCCCATCACGATGAAGATCGCGCAGTTCGGGTTCATCGCGCCGGAGGACCACCACTTGGTCCCGTTGATCACGTACTCGTCGCCGTCGCGCTCGATGCGGGTGGCGATGTTGGTCGCGTCGGAGGAGGCGACGTCGGGCTCGGTCATGCAGAAGGCCGAGCGGATCTCGCCGTCGAGCAGGGGCCGCAGCCACTGCTTCTTCTGCTCCTCGGTGCCGAACATCGTCAGCACCTCCATGTTCCCGGTGTCCGGCGCCGCGCAGTTGAGCGCCTCCGGGGCCAGGTGGGGGCTGCGGCCGGTGATCTCGGCCAGCGGCGCGTACTGGAGGTTCGTCAGTCCGGCGCCGCGCTCGGCGTCGGGCAGGAACAGGTTCCACAGCCCGGCCTTGCGGGCGGCGGCCTGGAGGTCGGCCACGACGGGCGTGCGCGCCCACTCGTCGGTGGCCTCTTCGAGCTGCTTCTCCAGCACGGCCTCGGCGGGGTAGACGAACTCGTCCATGAAGGACAGCAGCCTGCCGCGCAGCTCTTCGGTCTTGGCGTCGTACGCGAAGTCCATCAGTACTCCTTTATCGCGAGGAGGCCCTGGCGCACGAGCGGCAGGGTGAGTGCGCCGAGCTGCGAGAAGCCCGCGCCGACGGTCTTGCCGGTGGTGTAGCGGTAGTGGATGCCCTCGAGGATCACCGCGAGCTTGAAGTAGCCGAACGCGATGTACCAGCCGAACCCGGAGACGTCGGCGCCGGTGCGGTTCGCGTAGCGGGCCACCAGCTCGTCGGCGCTGGGGAAACCGGGCAGCGAGGGGACGGTGCCGGTGATGGGGTCCTTGGCGATGCCGAGGCCGTGCCAGTAGACGTGCAGCAGGCCGACGTCGGCCAGCGGGTCGCCCAGGGTGGCCATCTCCCAGTCGAGCACCGCGCTGATCCCCAGCGGATCCTGGGTGACGAGGACGTTGTCCAGGCGGTAGTCGCCGTGGATGATCGTGGCGCGCGTGGACTCCGGCACCCGCTCCGCGAGCCGGTCGCGCAGGTCGTCGATGCCCTCCAGGTCGCGGCTGCGGGAGGCGTCGAGCTGCTTGCCCCACCGCGCCACCTGCCGCTTGAGGAAGCCCTCCGGGCGGCCGAAGTCGCCGAGGCCGACCGACTCGGGGTCCACCGCGTGCAGGTCGGCCAGCACGTCCACCAGCCGTTCGGCCAACGCCGTGGCGCCCGCGGGGGTGAGCCAGGCGCACTGGTCGGGGTCGCGCAGCGCGACGCCGGCGACCTCCTCCATCAGGTAGAACGGGGCGCCCAGCACCTCGGTGTCGGTGCACAGCAGCTCGACGCGCGGCACCGGGACGGCCGTGTCGGCCAGCGCGGCGATCACCCGGTGCTCGCGGGTCATGTCGTGGGCGGTGGCCAGCACGTGGCCCAGCGGCGGGCGGCGCAGCACCCACCGGTCCTGCCCGTCGGTGACCCGGTAGGTCAGGTTGGAGCGGCCGCCGGGGATCAGCTCACCGGTCAGCGGGCCCTTGCCCAGGTGGGCGGCGAGCCGGCCGAGGTCCAGTCCGGGCAACTCGGTCATGGCTTCACTCCCAGTCCGGCCAGCGCGGCGCGCGTGCTGTCGGCGTCGGTGTGCAGGAACGCGTGCAGGCCCACGGCCTTCGCGCCTTGCACGTTGACCTGCATGTCGTCGAAGAACACGCACCGGTCCGCGGGCAGGTCGACCAGCTCCAGGGTGTGCTCGAAGATCGCCGGGTCGGGTTTGCGCAGTCCGATCCGGCCGCTGATCACGAGCGTGTCGAACAGCTCCACCAGCAGGTCCTCGGGGTAGCCCTCGCCCCAGCTGTTGGACAGCAGCACCGTGCGGACCCCGGCGGCGCGCACCTCGCGCACCAGCCGCACCATCGCCGGGTCGGGGACCGCGGAGCCGAACATGCGGCGCAGCAGTCCGGCCGCGGCGATCTCGCCGCCCTCCACCGTCGCCAGCTCGGCGGCCAGCAGGAGTTCGAACTCCTCCACTGACAGCGCGCCGGTCTCCAGCCGGGCGACCGGGTTGTCCGGAGCGGCGTCGCGCCCCATCCAGCCGCGGATGGTCGCGCCGTACCGCTCGCGGTCGATGTTCTCGGTCCGCAGCCACTCCTCGACGAACTGCGGCACGGAGACCGTGAGCACCCCGCCCCAGTCCAGCACCACCGCGTCGATCTGCCGTTCATCCTCGTTGCCCACGTCAGGCAGCATACCGACCAGTTGGTATGGCGGCAATGGGAACCCCTGCGCCCGCATTCGGAGGTATCGCGCGAACAGCGGATCGCTCCTGTGCTTGCGTGGGGATGAGAGCGTGACCGCAGGTCAAGTGGGGCGGGGGCCGTCGCGATCGGGCTGGCGGCCTGTGGGTGCACGAGTACCGCACCGCCGCCGAGGCGGCCTCCGTGGGCTCGGCGGTGATCCGGAGTTCGTCGTGGACCCGGTGGTCGCGTCGGCGGGAGGTGGGCTGCACGTGCTGGTCACCACCAACCGGAGGCGGCTGTGCCACGCGATCCGCCTGTCCGACGGCTCGTGGCGGAGGTTCCGCGACGTCGGACCGCACGACGGGCAGGTGATGGCGGCCGGGGTCTGCGCCGAGGTGCACGTGCTCCGAGCGGCGCGCCGACGGGTCGTGGACCCAGGTTCACGACCACGGGCGAGCCGGGCGGGGTTGGTCCGGGCGGGCATCACCTGACGCCGGTCGTCTCACCAGCCGTCGGGCGGGGCGATCGGGGTCGCGGTCGCCAGCGGGTTGGGGATCTCGCCCTTCGGGCGCACGGACCGGTGGTCGGCCTGCTCGGCATACCCGGTCACGAGCAGCCGGTCGCCGTTGAGCGGGTAGTGCGGGAACGACGCCCCGAGCAGGTCGGCGGCGTCGATCCGGGCGGCGTGCGCGGGGAACCGGCGGCGGTAGGCCTCGACCTCGCCGCGCGCCCGGTCCCACAGCCGCGCGTCGGGCAGCAGCAGGTCCAGCGGCTGGCCGACGCCGACGAGGAAGGCGTTGACCAGGTAGGAGCGCAGCGCGGGCCAGGTGCGGCGGGGCAGGACCGGGTCGTGCTCGTCGGGTTCCGGGCCGCGTTCGGGCACCGGTGCCAGCGAGAGGCTCACGTCGTCGATCAGGTCCTTCACCGCGATCCGCGCGGGCAGCCCGTCGGGGCCCTCGACGACCATGACGTTCTGGCCGTGCGGGTTGACCGTGATCCCGTAGTGGAACAGCAGGTGCAGCAACGGCCGCAGCAGCGCCTTGAGCAGCGCCGACACCCACGCGCCCGCGCCCACCCCGGAGCGCGACACCAGTTCGGCGACCAGCGGGTGGCCGGAGGAGTCCACGTGCAGCACCGCGGCCAGCGGCCACACCCTCTCCCCCGCAGCCAGCCGGGGTTCGACCGGCTCGCGCCACACGCACGCCAGCGTCTCGCGCAGCCGGTAGGGGGAGCCGTCGATCGCGGCCATCCTGGGGTGCTCCACCGCGACCGAGGCGATCTCCCCCAGCAGCTCGGTCCCCCACCCGGTCAGCCGCTCGTCGGCCGCCCACACGCCCTTGAGCCACTGGGTGACCACCGGGGCGGCCAGCGCGATCTCCGGCAGCACCCCGCGCCACACCGTGGTGTTCAGGATGCGCAGCGGCAGCTTCACCTGGCAGCGGTCGGCGCGGTCGACGTTGGACAGGGTGCGGATCGACTGGGTCGGCAGGTACTCGTCCGGCGCCTCGCCCAGCACCACGATCCGGTCGGCGGCCACCTCGGGCGCCCACATCGCGCGCACCACGTTGTCCAGCTGCCACGGGTGCACGGGCATCCACACGAAGGCGTCGGGGTCCAGGTCGCGGCCGCGCAGCACGGCGGTGAACCCGGCGACCGCCTCCGCCCCGAGCTCGGCATCGCGCAGCCCGTGCTCCGAGAGCGACGGGATCGCCCGGAACTCCCCCAGCCCCCGGTGCACCGCCAGCCAAGGCAGGCGCAGCGGCCGCCGCGACTCCGGGGCGTAGGCGGCGACGTCGGCGGCGGAGAACCCGATCCGCCCCTTGTTCGCCACCAGCCGCGGATGCCCGGTCAGGTGGCCCTCCAGCTCCCCGTGGTCGAGCTTCGCCAGCTCCGCGACCGGCCGCGCCGACGCCGCGAGGGCGACGTCGGCGGCCAGCGTCGCGGTGATCTCCACCAGGTAGTTCGCCAGCGTCGTGGGCGGCACCCCCAGCACCGGGCCCACCTCGACCAGGAACAGCTGCACGTCGTCGGCGGGCCGGTCGGCCCCGTACCCGTGGGGGCCGACCGGCACCCGGCGCAACGTCCCCGGATCCGGCGTCCACCCGCCGAACGCGCCGCGAGCGGCGGTGAAGGTGTACCGGGCGGCGGGCAGGTCGAGCCGGTAGCCGTCCCCGTCGGACTCGGGAGCCAGCAGCGACTCGAACGCCAGCTCGCCGATCAGCTTGGCCAGCAGGGCGGTGGACGCGGTGCTCCACCGCATCGGCACACGGCTCATGGAACACCTCTCCGGTTACGAGACCAAGATCAGTGTTCACCGCGGGCGCCGATTTCCGCTACGGCCTCACGGGGTGGTGCTGGGCACTGCCGCGAGCAGCCTGCGCGTGTAGTCGTGCCGCGGGTCCAGCAGCACCTGCTCCACGCTCCCCTGCTCCACCAGCACCCCCTCGTGCATCACCGCCACCCGGTCCGCGATGCTCCACGCCAACCCCAGGTCGTGGGTGATGATCAGGGCCGCGAGCCCCAACTCCCGGCGCAGCCGCAGCAGCAGGGCCAGGATCTCGCCGCGTACCGACGCGTCGAGCGAGGCCACCGGTTCGTCGGCCACCAGCAGCCGCGGCCCCAGCGCCAGCGCGCCCGCGATCACCACCCGTTGGCGCTGGCCGCCCGACAGCTCGTGCGGCAGCACCGGGAAGAACGACTCAGGCGGCCGCAGCTCGGCCTTGGCCAGCGCGTCGGCTACCAGTTCGGCCTCGTCGCCGGGCACCTTGTGGATGCGCAGCCCCTCGGCGACCGACTCGTACACCGAGTGCCGCGGGTTCAGCGCGCTGGTCGGGTCCTGGAGCACCAACTGCACCTGCCGCCGGTACTCCCGCAACCCCTTTGCCGACCTGGGCAGTTCCTGCCCCTCGAACAGCACCCGCCCGGCGGTGGGCGTGCGCAGGCCCAGCAGGGTGCGGGCCGTCGTGGTCTTGCCGGACCCGGACTCGCCGACCAGCGCCACGATCTCGCCGGACCCGATCTCCAGGTCGACGCCCTTGACGGCGTGCACCACGCCACCACGGCCGTGGTAGTCCACCGTCAGCCCCTCGGCGCGCAGCAGCGGCGTGGACTCGCGCACCTCGTCCGGCTCGACCTGCCGGAACGCGGGGTCGCCGACGACGGGGAACGCCGCCGCCAGCGCCCGGGTGTGCGGGTGGGTCGGCGAGGTGATCACCTGCCGAGCCGGGCCCTCCTCGACGATGCCGCCGTGCCGCATCACCACGAGCCGGTCGCACGTGCTGGCCAGCACCGACAGGTCGTGGCTGATCATCACCAGGCCGATGCCCTGCTCGGCGACCAGCCTGCTGAGCACGCCGAGGACCTGGGCCTGCACGATCACGTCCAGCGCCGTGGTCGGCTCGTCGGCGATCACCAGCCGCGGGTCGCACGCCAGCGCCATCGCGATCATGATCCGCTGCTTCTGCCCGCCGGACAGCTCGTGCGGGTACGAGCGCGCCTTCGCCGCGGGCAACTCCACCTGGTCGAGCAGGTCGGCCACGCGGGCCTTGCCGCCGTGCAGCCGGATCGGTTCGGCGATCTGGTCGCCGACGCGCTGCACGGGGTTGAGCGCGTGCATGGCGCCCTGGAACACCACCGACGCCTGGGCCCACCGCACCGCCCGCAGACGGCCCCACGACATGGTCATGACGTCCTCGCCGTCGAGCAGGATCTCCCCCTCAACGCGAGCGGACTTCGGCAGCAGCCGCAGCACCGACATCGCCACGGTCGACTTGCCGCACCCCGACTCCCCCGCCAGCCCGAGCGTCTGACCGGCCTCCAGGACGAGGTCGACGTCCTTGACGGCGGCGACCTCACCGCGGTCGGTGCGGTAGTGCACACCCAGACCGCGCAGTTCCAGCAGCGGGCTCACCGGTCTCCCCTCAACCTCGGGTTCAGCACCGTCTCCAGCGCCCGCCCCACCAGCGTGAACGCCAGCACGATCACCACCACGCCCAGACCGGGCGGCAGCAGGAACCACCACGCCCGCTGCGACACCGCGCCGTGCAGGTTCGCCGCGCGCAGCATCGACCCCCACGACACCATCGACGGGTCGCCCAGTCCCAGGAACGACAGGGTCGCCTCCGCCACGATCGCGTTGGCGACCGTCAGCGTCGTGTTCACGAACACCAGCGGCAGCACCGCGGGCAGCACGTGGCGGCCGATCACGTGCACGTGCCCGCCGCCGAGGACCTTGGCGCGCTCGATGAACGGCCGCGCCTCCACGCTCAGCGTCTGCGCCCGCACCAGCCGCGCGGTCGACGCCCACGACGTCACGCCGATGGCCAGCACGATCGTGCCGACGCCCCTGGGCAGGACCGTGGACAGCGCGATGGCGAGCACCAGCGAGGGCAGGACCAGGAAGAAGTTCGTCACCCACATCAGCCCGGCCGACAGCCACCCGCCGAAGTGCGCGGCCGTCACGCCGACCAGGGTGCCGATCGCCACCGACAGCACGGTCGCGGTCAGCCCGATCAGCAGCGAGATCCGGCTGCCCCACCACGTGAGCAGCAGGACCGACCGGCCGGTGTGGTCGGTGCCGAACCAGAACTCCGCGCTGGGCGTCTGCCACCGCTGCCCGGTCGCCCTGGTGACGTCCAGGCCGGTCGCGTCGGTGACCAGCGGTGCGAGCAGTGCCAGCACCACGACCACACCGAGCACCACCAGGCCCGCCAGGCCGCCGCGGTTGCGGGTGAACTGCCGCCACGTCGAGGCGACCGCCGTCCGGCGGCGCTGCCACACGATGCTCGTCACGACGCACGCACCCTCGGGTCGAGGACCTGGTAGAGCAGGTCGGCCAGCACGTTCATCACGATCACCGAGCCCGCGAGCACCACGAACGTGCCCTGCAACAGGGGCAGGTCCGGTCCGGCGAGCGCCTCGTAGGTCAACAGGCCGAGGCCGGGCCAGGAGAACACCGTCTCCACGGTGATCGCGCCGGTCACGACCAGGCCGATGTGCAGGAACACCAGCGTCACCGTGGGCAGCAGCGCGTTGGGCACCGCGTGCTTGCGCCGCACCTGGTCGTCGCGCAGACCCTTGGCCCGCGCGGTCGTCAGGTAGTCGGCGTTCATCTCCTCCAGCAGCGAGGACCGCATCACCAGCTGGTACTGCGCGTAGACCACCGCGATCAGGGTCAGGCACGGCAGCACCATGTGGTGCGCGACGTCGAGCGCCTGCGGCCAGAACCCCGGCGGGGTGCTGGAGAACCGCATCCCGCCGCTGGGGAACAGGTCGCCGGTCACCATCGACAGCAGCATGCCCAGCCAGAACGCGGGCATCGCCCACCCGACCAGCGCCACACCCGTGGACGCCCGGTCGAACGCGCTGTCGCGCCGCCACGCCCCGCGGATGCCCAGCCACAGCCCCAGCGTCACCGCGATCAGCGTCGAGGTGCCGACCAGCAGCAGCGTCGGCCCGACCCGTTCACCGATCAGCTCGGCCACCGTGCGCCGGTAGAACAGCGAGGTGCCCATGTCGCCGTGCAGCAGGCCGCCGACGTACTTGCCGAACTGCTCCAGGATCGGCCGGTCGTAGCCGTGCAGCGCCCGCAGCTCGGCGATCTGCGCCTCGTCGACCTGCCGACCCCGCGTCATCGTGACCGTCGGGTCGCCGGGGATCAGCCGGAACAGGAAGAACCCCAGCACCACCACGGCCGCGAGGCTGGCCAGGGCGCCGCCGACCTTCCCCGCGACGTGGCGCAGCAGACCGCTGCCGCCACGTCGCGGGGACGACTCGACCAGGGGTGCGACGGTCACTCACGCTCTCCGGCGGTCGCGCCGCGCCGCTTGGCCAGCAGCAGCACGCCGCCGCCCACCAACAGGACCACGACCACGATGCCGACTACCAGCCACGTGCTCGGCCCCGAGGAGGCCGTACCGGCCGCGGCCACGGGGACCGCGCCGTAGTACCCCCACACACCGTTCTGCGCCATGATCACGCCACCGGGGTCGGGCTGGATCGAGAAGCTCTGGAACGTGTCGCCGCGGAAGGCCTCCAGCGCGTTGTCGTGGCCCAGGATGATCGCCGGGACCTCGTCGTAGAAGCGCTGCTGCATCTGCTTGACCAGCTCCGACCGCTTGGCCGGGTCCAGCTCGGCGCCCTGCTTCGCGTACAGCTCGTCGTAGGTCTTGTCGCAGAAGAACGTGTCGGTCGTGCCGGGCGTGGTCGCCGACTCCGGCCGCGAGCCGCAGGTGTGCAGCGACAGGATGAAGTCCGGGTCGGGGTTGGTGCCCCAGCCGGAGAAGATCAGGTCGAACTTGCCCGCGACGCCCTGCTCGTCGAGCAGCGTGTCCGCCACCAGCTGCACGTCCACCGCGATGCCGATGTCGGCCAGCGAGCTCTTGATGTACTCGCCCGCCTGCTCGTCGTAGGCGCGGCTGGTGTGCCCGGTCAACCGGAGCTTCAGCGGCTTGCCGTCGGCGCCCACCCGGATCCCGTCCGAACCCTTCGGGTATCCGGCCTGATCCAGTTCGGTGTTCGCCGCGGCCGGGTCGAACGCGCGCGGCTTCGCCGGGGTGAGGTGGAAGTCAGGGAACACCGGCGGGATGGGTCCGGTGCCGGGCTCGGCGTACCCGCCGTTGACCCGCTCGATGATCGCGTCCTGGTCGATCGCCTTCGCGATCGCCTGGCGCACCTTCACGTCCTTGAGCGCCGGGTGCCCGTCGCCGATCGGCTCACCGGTCTTCGTGGCGGCGCCGGAGTTGAGCACCAGCTCGTTGAAGCGCCTGCCCTGTGCCTTGTTCAGCGTGACGCCGGACTTGTCCTTGAGCGAGTCGAACTGCGCCGGCCCCAATCGGTTGACCAGGTCCAGCTCGCCCTTGTCCAGCGCCTGCACCGCCGCGTCCACGGTCTTGTAGTAGACGAAGTGCAGCTCGTCGTACTTCGGGGCGCCCCGCCAGTACTCCTTGTTCGCCTTGAACTTGATGAACTCGTTGGCCCGGTACTCCGACAGGACGAACGGGCCGCTGCTCACGCTCGGCGTCACGTCGTTCTTGTAGTCGGCGATCTTGCCGACGCCCTTCCACACGTGCTCGGGCACGATCGGGATGTCCAGCGCCAGCATGCTCGCCTGCGGCGCCTTTGTCTTGATCACGACCGTCCGGTCGTCGGGCACGGTCACCGACTCGAAGTTCGCCACGAAGCTGCCGTTGGCGGTGGCGGCGTCCTTGTCGGTCATCATCAGGTTGTAGGTGAACCCGACGTCCTTGGCCGTGATCGGCTGGCCGTCGGACCACTTCTTGCCGTCCGGGACGGTGAACGTCCACGTCAGGTCGTCCGCCGACTTCTCCCACGACTTCGC
The DNA here is from genome assembly GCF_032460545.1 of Umezawaea sp. Da 62-37. GTDB lineage: Bacteria > Actinomycetota > Actinomycetes > Mycobacteriales > Pseudonocardiaceae > Umezawaea. The sequence continues at coordinate 11,685,273 of NZ_CP135965.1, read as the reverse complement.
CACCCCCTCCACGGGACGCTGGTCCTTCGCGTCGTAGGCGGTCAGGTAGTCGTACATCAGCCGTCCGACCTCGGTGCTCGCCTGGTACGCGGCGAGGAACGGGTTGAGCGAGTCGACCTGCTGGATGATGGCCACCCTCAGGGTGACGGGCTGCTGCGCGTGGGCCGCCGGGGCCAGTGGCAACGCCACCAGACCCACCGCCCCCACGACCGAACCCAGACGTCGCATGATCCCCACTGGTACTACCTCTCCCCAGAGCTGTCGAACGAAAGTAACCGTTTACCCCAATATTCCGACAAAGACCACCCACCCAATAGCCTGACGGGCATGCGGATCATGATCTCGGCGGACATGGAAGGCGCCACGGGCGTCACCTGCCCCGCCGACGTCGAGCCCGGTACCGAGCAGTGGCAGCGCTTCCGCCGCCTGTTCACCGGCGACGTCAACGCCACCATCGCCGGGCTCGCGACGGACGTGCTGGTCAACGAAGCCCACTCCTCCCAGCGCAACCTCCTGCTGGAGGACTTGGACACGCGTGCCCGCATGCTCACCGGCCGTCACAAACCGCTGTCGATGATGCAGGGTATCGACAGCGGTGTTCATGGTGTGGTGTTCCTCGGTTACCACACCGGAGCGGGTGAGGACGGGGTGCTGGCCCACACCTACCTGGAGAACTCGATCACCCAGGTGCGCCTGGACGGGGTCCCCGCCAGCGAGGGCAGGCTCAACGCCGCCGTGGCGGCGGAGCACGGGGTCCCGGTGCTGCTGGTGACCGGCGACGACAAGACGTGCGAGGACGCCGCCGACTACGCCCCGCGGGCGGAACTGGTGGCGGTGAAGGAGTGCGTCAGCCGCTACGCCGCCATCTGCGACCCGCCCGAGATCACCGCCGAGCGCATCACCGCCGCGGCGAAACGGGCCGTCCGCCGGGCCGGGCGGGCCGAGGCGGTGACCGGCGAGCACTGGATCGAGGTGGACTTCGACGCCACCCACCTGGCCCACGCCGCGGCGGTCATCCCTACGGTTGAGCTCATCGGTGTCCGCACGGTCGGGTTCGACGCGGCCACCATGACCGACGCGATGAAGGCGTTCAAGATCGTCACCAACATCGCGGCGTACGCGATGGAGGATGTGTATGGCTGAGGACGTCGTCGACCTGTGCGCGTCGCTGATCAGGATCGACACCACCAACCGGGGTGGCGGCGACGCCGTGGGCGAACGCGAGGCCGCCGAGTTCGTGGCCGGGCACCTCTCGGCGCTCGGCGTCGAGCCGACCCTGCTGGAGCCCGCGCCGCGCCGCACGAACGTGGTGGCCCGCGTCCCCGGCTCCGACCCGGCGCTGCCCGCGCTGCTGGTGCAGGCGCACCTGGACGTGGTGCCCGCCGACCCCACCGAGTGGACCGTCCACCCGTTCTCCGGCGAGCTGCGCGACGGCTACCTGTGGGGGCGCGGCGCGGTCGACATGAAGGACATGGTCGCGATGGTGCTCTCGGTGCTGACGACCTGGTCGCGCGAGGGCAGGGGGCCGCGGCGCGACGTCGTGCTGGCGTTCGTCGCCGACGAGGAGGACCAGGGCGAGTTCGGCGCGCAGTGGCTCGTCGACCACCACCAGACCCTGTTCGCCGACTGCGCCGCCGCCATCAGCGAGTCCGGCGGCTACTCCTACCGGGTCGGCGACAAGCGCGTCTACCCCGTCGGCACGGCCGAGCGCGGCACCTCCCACCTCAAGCTCACCGCCCGCGGCCGCGCGGGCCACGGGTCGCGCCGCAACGACGACAACGCCGTCGTCACCCTCGCCAACGCCCTGTCCCGCCTGGCCGCCTACCGGCACCCGGTGCGGCTGACGCCTGCGGTGCGGGCGTTCATCGAGCGCACCGGCGCGGCACTGGGCGTGGAGGTCGACCTCGACGACGTCGACGGCACCCTGGCCAGGTTCGGGCCCGCGGGCGCGCTGGCGGAGTCGACGGTCCGCAACAGCACCACCCCGACCATGCTGTCGGCCGGGTACAAGGTCAACGTCATCCCCGGCACGGCGACGGCGCAGGTCGACGTGCGGACGCTGCCGGGAACGGTGGACGAGCTGATGACCACCATCGACTCCCTCATCGGCCCGAACGTCACCCGCGAGTACCTGGAGCACACGCCGCCGGTGCAGGCCCCGATCGATTCGCCGTGGTTCGAGGCGATGGCCGACGCGCTGCGGTCGGAGGATCCGGAGGCGATCGTGGTGCCGTACTGCATGGGGGGCGGGACGGACGCGAAGGCGTTCAGCACGTTGGGGATCGATTGCTACGGGTTCGCGCCGTTGTTGTTGCCGGAGGGGTTCGATTACCGGGCGATGGCGCATGGGGTGGATGAGCGGGTGCCGGTGGAAGGGCTGCGGTTCGGGGCGCGGGTTTTGGATCATTTGCTGTCGGGGTGAATTTTGGTGGGTGAGGGTGGCTTGTCACTCGAAACAGGTCATCGGTGCCCGTTGTTCTCCGGGTTCGGCCGATTTTACTTGGGGCCCCTCTTTTCGGCCCTCGGCGGTCTGAAAGGGCAGGTGGTGGAGCTCCTGCCCGCCACCGAAAGTGCAGGGCCGAAAACCCCAAGTCAAATCGGCCGAACAAGGTGCGGGCGCGTTCGGTTTGTTGGTGTTCTTGGGTGGTGGGTTGGGGTTGATTTGTCGTTGTCAGGTGTTGAGCAGGGTGGGTTCGAATACCTCGTCCACCTGCCACCGCCGTTGGGTGAGGCCCTGGTCGTAGTGGTAGCGCAGAGCTGTGTCGAGTGTTTTGCGGTTGGCTGAGATGCCGTAGGGCCACCAGTCGTCCGGGAACTGTTCGTGGTTGTGCTCTACCAGCGCGTTTGTCCAGGGCACCATGCTTTGGACCTGGTAGAGGCGTCGGTGTGCGCGGTAGCGGTTCGCGGCCACGTTCTTCGCGGTGGTGAAGGCGTCGTAGACCCGGCGGGCCAGGTCTGGGTGGGTTGCCAGGAGGTCGCGGCGGGCGACGACAGTGTGCATGATCGGGAAGATGCCGGTGCGGCGGTGGTAGTCGCGTTCCAGTGGTTCGAAGTCGGGGAACAGTCGCGCCGCGTTCGGGGAGCCGTCGAGGACGCATTGCGGGACGTTGGCCGAGAACAGGGCGTCGATCTCGCCGGAGTCGAGCATGTCGTTCAGGGTCCTGCCCGCGGGTGCGGTGGTGATGTCGACGTTCGCCGGGTGGGGGTGGGGGATGAAGTCGAACGGCGGGGACGGGTGTTCGAGGCCGCCGATGATCCACCTGCTGCGTTCGGGCCTGAAGTCGTGCTCGTCCATGAGGATGCCCTTGGCCCACACGCCCGAGTCCTGGCCGTAGGTGCCGAATTCGCCGATGGTCCGGCCCGCGAGGTCGGCCGGTTCCGCGATGCCGCTGCCGGTGTTGACGTAGACGCACGAGTGGCGGAACACGCGGTTCGGGAACACGGGCAGCGCGATCAGCGGTGTGCCTGCCTCCAGCAGTCGCAGGTAGAACGTCAGGCCCAGTTCGGCGATGTCGAGGCCGGATCCGCGGATCACGCGCTCGAAGATGTCCGGGAGCGTGGCGGCGGTCTCCACGGTGGTGTCGACGCCTTGCACCGACGTGGTCCCGTCGAAGAGGGCCTGCGTGGTGTCGTAGCGGAAGCATCCGATGGTGAGTGCGAGGTCGTCCATGATTCGATCCTCGGCCCGCCGCAGTCCTCGCGTCCAAGTCCTCTGGCGTGAACCCGATACCCGGCCGGTATCGTGAATCGGTGGAACTCCGCCTGCTCGAGTACTTCGTGGCGGTCGCGCGGGAGCGGCACGTGGGGCGGGCCGCGGCGCGGTTGCACATGACGCAGCCACCGTTGAGCAGGGCGATCCGGCAACTCGAGGACGAGCTCGGCGCCACCCTGTTCGACCGCACGCCCAAGGGCGTCGCCCTCACGCCCGCCGGAACGCTGCTGTACGAGGAAGCGCGCGCGGTGCTCAAGCAGGTGGACCGGCTGCACGCCCGGATGTCCTCCGCGTTGGACGCGGCGCGTCTGACGGTCGGGACGCTGGCGGACACCGCGGAACAGGTCGGCGGTCGGGTGGTCGAGTCGTTCCGCCGACGCCACCCGCACGTCGACGTCACGATCCACGAGGCGGACCTCGGCGATCCGACCGCCGGACTGCGGAGCGGCGCGGTCGACGTCGCGTTCACGCGCCTGCCGTTCGACGACACCGGTCTGGGCACGCACGTGCTGCGCTCGGACCCGGTCGGGGTGGTGACGCGCGCCGACGACCCGCTCGCGCGGCGGGAGTCGGTGCGCCTGGCCGACCTGGTCGACCGGCGCTGGGTGCGGCTGCCGGAGGACGTGGACCCGGTGTGGAGCGCCTACTGGACGGGTGGCCCGCCCGCCGAGGGGCTGCCGGTCAGCAGGACGATCCAGGAGTGCCTCCAGTCGGCCCTGTGGAACGGGACCTCCGCGCTGGCGCCCCTCAACCAGGCGCTTCCCGCGGGGCTCGTCGTGGTGGCGGTGACCGACCGGCCGCCGAGTCGGCTGGTCGTCGCCTGGAGGAAGAGCGGTTCGAACGCGATGGTCCGCTCGTTCGTCCGCATCGCCGCTGCCGCCCACCGCTCCTGAGCCGTGCGCCGACGGGGCCGCCCCACCGTCTCATCAGGACACTTCCCGCCACATCCGCTTTCCGGTAAACGGAACCACCAGCTGCGACGCGGCGCACCCGTATGCCGTAATGGCGCGTCGGCGGACCATTCGATCGATCGTGTGCCGTGATCAGGTGGTCGTCGGATCCGAGCCGCGTTCGGCCAGGCACCGGCTGTCATGCGTTGGAGGTAGGTAGGCCCGAAAGGGTGACTTGAGCGGTCCGAATCCTGCCCGATTGATCTCACTATCCGCACATGGCGATCGGACAGGACCCGACGAAACACCTGCAACACCGTCCACAATCCACTACAGTGATCACGATGAGTCACGTTCCGGAAGGTCTCGAGCTGCTCCACCGAGCCGCCGGCGACGGCCTGATCGATCTGGTCGTGACCGAACGGGCACACCCGGCGCCGTCGTGGACCGGTCCTCCCGACTACGCCGAACTGCTCACGGTCCACGGCTCCCTGAGCTGCCATCGCGACTACGCCGGACGCACCCCGCGCTTCGCCGTGCTGGACGAGAAGGGCTTCGTCGCCCTCAACCGCGAACTGGTCCACCAGGAGCGGTTCGGGCTCTCGACCGCGCACCTCATCGGGTTCGCCGAGGCGGGTGACGACGCGGCGTGGTGCTTCGACGTGACCGTCCCCGAGTACCCGGTGTACTACGTGCACCGGGAGGAGCCGCGGGCGCGGCGCACCGACACCGGCGAGTGGGAGAACCCGGCGGACGCCGTCGTGGACTTCCCGTCGTTCGACGCGTGGTTCGCGGCGATGTGCGAGGCCTTCGCCTCCGACCACCCGCCGCGCTGGTTCCCCTACCTCGGCGAACCCGGCCTCTCCTTCCCCTGACCTGCCCGCGTTGCGAACCGGAACTGATTCCGCTTAAGCTCGAAACGGAATCAATTCCGGTTAGACCCGTGGGAGCAGGATCATCATGCGCGTCACCACCCCGTTCACCCAGCACTCGACCGCGGCCGACGTCGTCGACGGCATCGACCTCACCGGCCGCCGCATCGTCGTGACCGGGGCCGCCGCGGGCATCGGCGTCGAAACCGCCCGTGCCCTGGCGGGCGCGGGGGCCGAGGTGACGCTTGCCGTCCGCGACGTCGACGCGGGAGCCCGAGTCGCCGCCGACATCACCGCGACCACCGGGAGCACCGCCGTCGAGGTCGTCCCGCTCGACCTCGTGGACCTGGACTCCGTCGCGGCCTTCGCCTCCGCCTGGACCGGGCCGCTGCACGTCCTCATCGCCAACGCGGGCATCATGGCGCCACCGGAGACCCGCACGTCACGGGGCTGGGAGTTGCAGTTCGCCACCAACCACCTCGGCCACTTCGCCCTGGCCCTGGGTCTGCACGACGCCCTCGCCGCCGCCGACGACGCCCGGATCGTGGCGGTCAGCTCGACCGGGCACCTGCGCTCGCCGGTCGTGTTCGAGGACATCCACTTCCACGACCGCCCCTACGACCCGCTGATCGCCTACGGCCAGTCCAAGACCGCGAATGTCAATTTCACACTGACTGTGAATAGCTTGGCAGATAGTTTCCGCTGGTCAGACTGTTGCACTTCTAGATAGCGGGGCTGAGCAGCGTTGATCTCAGCCCCGCCACTGCACATCAGCGGCGTCACAACGAAGCTCCGGCGCGGTAGCTTCGGTGCGTCAGTTCGTGACGGCAGACCTAGTTGATTGCTCGTTCGAAACGGTTCAGACTCCCGCTCAGCCGGTGATCCACGAGGTCGCCGATGTATTCGAGTGCAGCAGTGCCCAACGTGATGCTGGCCAGATCAACCTTGATGTCTGCCACCAAGTTGCGACAGAGCGCGAGCGCACGGGAGGGCACGTCGCTGCCCCACAGTTCCTCACGTATAGCTATCGCGTCCTCTGACGACATGGGTGTTGGGGCGGCCAACAGCGCTGCAACCTTCTCCGTGTGACTTCCGGTCGCCAGAAGGACCAGCGGGACGGTGCGGCGAAGATTGGCGATCTCACCGAGGGTGTCCTTGTCGTGGTCCATCACGCCGGGGAAAGTTCCCGTGATGTCGTCCACGACCTGTGACGCGGTCCCGATCTTCAGTAGCAACCGCGCTGCTGGGCGGATTCGGTGCTCGTCGTGTCCAGCGAGTGTGGCACCGGCGACGAAGGGGAACGCGTAGCAGTAGTGCGCAGCCTTGCGTTCCCCGATCAACAGCAAGTCGTCAACGGTCGTCTGTGACAAGGGCTTCGTCTCGGCAAGAAGTTCAGCCAGTTGGCCACGCTGGTTGACGTACAGGGTGTCCGAGATCAACCGCACCAACGCGTTACCGGTCTCACCGGTGACCCGTGACGCAGCCCGGTAGAGCACGCCGACCAGGAAGTCCCCGTAGTAGAGCGCCAAGTCCTTGCCGTGCTGAGTGAGCTTTCCAGCCGCGCCGGACAGGACGACCGGCAGCGGTGATGCTCCGAACTTGTCCAAGTCCTCGTCCACGATGTCATCGTGGACAGCGAGCACGTCGCGCAAGAGTTGAGGTACCACGAGCGCTTCGCCGATGCGGTCGACGTCGGTGAAGTCGACCGCATCGGTGAAAGCGTGGAAACCGAAGTACGTCAAGACAGGTCGCGGCAAGTGCCGGTCACGCTGGGCGTACTCGGCGTAGGCACCGTGAAGTGATGCCAGTTCAGGGCTGTCCGCGAGTTCCCGCGTGAGCAACACCGAGTAGAGAGTGGCCAGTTGGGGGCTGAGCTTCTCGAATGCTTCGGCTAACACAGGGGACAGCCCTTTCTTTACTACTTAGGTGCGCCCAGCGGGCGCTCTGATTCCGTCGTTCCATCAGTCAGAACGGTGCGGAGGTGCACGAATCCGGTAAAGCCCTGCCCCTCAAGGCGGCCGAGTTGGGCGGGAAGCTTGCCGCTGCGCCGGACTACCGTCGTCTCCCTACCATGTGCGCGCACCTCGCGAGCACGCTGCAACGCGTAGGAAACAGGGACGTCTGGCTCGAACAGCACCGCCAGGGCAGAGCGGGAAGGGACGTCAGGAATGAGGTCCACGATGCGCTCGAACCCCAACGAGAATCCGCAAGCCGGTATGTCCTTGCCCAATGAGCTGCCGACAAGCTTGTCGTACCGGCCGCCACCGGCGACAGATGAAGACGACTTCGGGTGCGAAATCTCGAAAATCTGCCCCGTGTAGTAGCCCATACCGCGTACCAGAGTTGGATCGAACTCCCAGCGGATCGTGCGCTTCGTACCGATGTCAGCCAGGCATCCAACCGTCGTGGCCATATCGGAAACGACTTCGTCCGGCAGGCTGGGCACGGCATCGGCAAGCCGATCCGCGACCTTGTCTGCTTCCAGCCCAACCAGCCCTTGGATGATCGATTGTGCGTTGTCGACAGCCATAGCCGACAGACCCCGCTTCTCAATCAGTTCGGCACGGACGCCGTCCCAACCGATCTTGTCGAGCTTGTCCAGGCCGATGAAGAACCCAGGCCACTCTAGTTCGGCAAGGCCCACGTGCGCAGCCAGGGCCGAGAGGAATCGGCGATCGGACAACCTGACGGTGGTGTCGGTGATCCCCACCGCGTCGAGCGCCTCAGTGGTCGCCTCGATCAGCTCGACCTCGGCGAGTACAGATGCGTCACCGATCAGGTCGATGTCGCATTGATAGAACTGCCTGTACCGGCCTTTCTGCGGACGCTCTGCCCGCCACACGGGGGCAAACTGGAACGCGCGGAACGTCGACGGAAGCGTCGCGTGGTTGTTGGCGTAGAACCGCACCAGCGGCACTGTCAGGTCAAACCGCAACCCCAGGTCGATCAAGTCGCCGATGGGGATGCCCGCCTCCACATGATCGCCCAGACCCCGCTTGAGGACCTGGAAGATCAGCTTTTCGTTCTCTCCACCTTGGCCCCCTTGCAGTCGCCGGATGTCTTCCAACGCAGGCGTTTCGATGCGCTGGAAGCCATACCGGCGATAGACCTCGCTGATCGTCGCCAAGACATGATCGCGCGCGGCGACGCTGTCGGGAAGCAGATCACGAGTACCACGTGGCGGACTATTGTCGATCTTCACCTATCGGCCCTTTACGGCTCACAGCTCACGGTTTGCGGGATTTTCCGGGCTGCGGCGTACTGCTCGACCACGTCGGGCTTGCCGAGGTAGATGTCCACCGGGCGGCCCGTGGTCCGGTCGCCTGCCGCAACCCGGACCGCTGAAAGGTACCCCTCCGGCGTGAGCCCAGGAGTCATCAGGATCTCTGCGGGGGCCACGTTTAGCCTGATCGAGGTGTACAGCTCCTCGGCCTTGTGCAGCAGGTCGAGGTGATCCAGCAACTCGACCAGGCGCTCCACACCGAAGGCGAAGCCGGTCGCGGGAATGCTGTCGAAGGGGCCGCCCGGAACGAAGTGCTTGACGAGCTTGTCGTAACGGCCACCACCGCCGACCTCCACGAACACCGTGTCCGCGGCGATCACGTCGATCTCGAACGCGATGCCGGTGTAGTACTCGTGCGACCGCACGACACTGAGGTCGATTTCCACCCAGATGCCAAGGTCGCGCAGCACTTCGGAGAGCGGAAGAAGCCGGTCCAGGTGTTCCTGAATGACGCTGTCCTGGAGGACCTTGACTGCGTTGATCGAGTCGCTGGTGCCAGCCAGCTTCAACCAGACGGCGCGCAACGTCGGTTCCACGCCTCCGGTGTCCAGCACGTGGGTCAACTGGTCCACCAGCCCCGGCGCCCTCTCGGGCAGCTTGCCAGCCTTGCATTCGGCCAAGGCGTCCAGCGCTTCCTTGACCTGGATCGCAGCATCCGCGTCGAGCTGGCTCAGCTTGATCAACCGGTTGAACACCCCGACGTCGCCGACCCGGACGCGCGTCGAGTTCTTCGGAACGCCGAGCTCCTCCAGGCACCTGGCGATCAGGTAGATGGCCTCAATGTCGGAGTTCCCCGGCTCCGCGCCCAGGACCTCCAGTCCGAACTGGGTGAACTGGCGGCGCTTGAGGCCAGTCAGGTCCGAGACGACCTCGTTGCGGAAGCACGGCATGTCGTAGAACAGCTTGACGGGGAACGTCATGTCGGGGTTCTCGGCGAGTTGGCGGCCCAGCCAGCGCGTGACCGAGATGGTGCCCTCGGGCACCAACAGTGCCTCGGTGTCGGTCGGTTCGCTGTTGTACGAAGCCGAGTAATCCGGTACCAACATGTAGAAGCAGCCCCGGACGTCCCACTCGGGCCAGGGCGAGCGCCCCACGATGTCCTCGGAGAACGACGTGGCCCTTTCGACTAGCGGAACCTCGACCTGCTCGTATCCGTGGAGCCGCACGACCTTGGCCAGGGATGCGGTCACGAACTGCCGCTTTCGTAAGTCGAGTCCGAACAGGTCAGCCATACCGGCGAGGGGGGTGTTCAAATCGGAGGACGTCACTTGATCTCCAAAGGGATGTGGCGTAGATCCACGGGGATATTCGGTTTAGTGCAGAGAGGGCTACCAGCGATACGAACGCGTAGTTGGCGTCAGCCTCGCTCGCGTCGTTGACGCAATCCACGCAGAGTGTCGTCCAAAAGGGTCTCCAGTTCAGGTATGGAGCGCCGCTCAAGGAGCATGTCCCAATGCGTTCTAGGAGGCTTCTGCCTCGGCTTGGCCGATTTATCGCCCACGCGTCCACCGGTGACGCCGTGCTGCCTGCACTCCCAGTTCCCAGGCAGTTCGGCACCTTCGGCGAACGGAACTACAAATGCGTGCCCCTGGGGACATGTGAATTCAGCACTTTGCTGTGGAGCGGGGGCGACGTCTTCATCACCGATAGAACTTGCCGAGTAAGGGAACGAGGCTGCAAGTCGCGAACCACTAAATACCCTATCACGCACTCAGTTCACCTCGCCACGATAAGTCGGCCGCATCAGTTCTCGATGCATGTCGTGGACCGTTTGCCCCCAGACGGCGAGGCTCTGGATCAGCCCGCTTAGGTCCACCAATCGGAAGGAGCGAACCAGCCAGCTCCGCCAACGTACCGGTGCGGACGTGGAGCGCTTCGAAGGGGTCGAAAAGGGCTTCGGGATCGAGCTTATTCGGCAAGTAGGTCAAGACGGCGTAGTTTTCATCCCACACCTGGATGACGTGCACGTGCCTCATGGTGAACCTGTGCAGGTGTAACCCTGCGTATTGCCCCGTGGAAGTCAGCATCGGCGACAGGCGAAAGCCTGCGTCCTTTTGTAGGCGGATAATCAAGCTCCAGGCGCTCATTTTACCGAGCCTTGCCTGCTTGTGCGCGCAATGTTGGAACACCGAGTCTTTTTGTGATCCTCGGCGAACAACACCTGGGAGATATTCCCATTTGTTGTGACACTTACGGTTCGCATAGGTTCCCTAAGTTTTGATCGAACATTGTCGGCGCAAAATCGACAATGCCGACCATCGCTACTTTAGAGTTCGACTACCCGACTTTGGTCGAAATTTTCATTTCCGGTCGACTGACAGGGGCGGGAAGCGCGTCCGACTGTGGTGGTGTGACGCGCTTCCCGCCCCACGGACCCAGCGCGTGTGGGAGGCCGCGCTGGGGGCGGCGTTCGGGGGGTAGGTCGTGATCCTGGCCGGGGCGCACACCGCGTCGGGGTGCCAGTGTGCGACCCGGCCAGGCGACCCGGCCCCTGTCGGGGGCAAGGGCCGGGTGGTCGAGGGTCAAGCAGCGGGAACGTGGCGGTCGACCGAGTGACGATCGCCGACGTCGTCCGGAACCGTCCAAGCCAAGCGCGCGGCCAGGAACGCCCGACACGGCACATTGGGGCGTCGCCAGTGATGCAGTCGCCAAAAACGCCGGTCACGGCAAGTCGGACATTGACCGTTCTTATCCGGTCTGTGTTGATCGAGTAGCGCTTTCATCGCGGCGAGCAAGAGTGGCACTTCCGACCGAGCCACGGTCGCCACCAGCTCGTCCTCGCCGCTCTCGATCACATGACCGAGAGCAGCGAGATCCGCACGCAGCGACTCGTCCAGTTCGCGGAACATCAAGCACGAACCGTGACGAAAGCGTTGTCCGGAACTAGGTGACCCGAGTGTTGGGCGAGGCTGACGAGCAGCTCCCGGAGCGCCTTGCCATCGAGCACGGCGGACTCTCCTGGGGGCACCGTGAAGATCGCGCCTGTCGGGGTCATCAGGACCCGCATCGAACGACGTCGCCCCAACGCGTCGATACACGGCACCCACCTCGAATCTTGTGCCCTGCTGACGCTAGGGACTATCGAAACTGTCACGGCCAACTGCTCCCCTCACGACGCCCGTCCACGGCCCGCTATCATGATGATGACCTGGATCTACCGTGGAAGTTACACGGATAGTTCTACGGGGCGCCTCGTCAGATCGAGTGATTCCAAGTCATTTGATGATCACTGCTTGTGGCGGGACACTGACAGCGATCACGATCAGAGGAGGCGGCATGGCCGGGGTGACCCCGACGATGGGCAGGCGCAAGCTCGGCGGTGTGCTCACCGCGTTGCGCGAGGGCGCAAAGCTGACCGGTGACCAAGCCGCGAAGCTGGCCAACTTCTCCACCGGCAAGCTGTCGCGCCTGGAAACTGGCCACAACGTCGTCTACCCGAAGGATGTCCGCGCGCTTCTCGATGCCTACGCCACTCCTGCCACGGTGCGGGATCAGGTGTTGCGGCTCGCCGAGTTGGCCGAACAACCCGGATGGTGGCAGGAGTTCGGCGATGTGCTGCCGATGGACTTTGACCTCTACCTCAGCGTTGAAGAAGCGGCGGCTTCGCTCCTCGTGTTCGAGACATCAGTCGTCCTTGGCCTCTTGCAGACCGAGGACTACGCGAGGACATGGCTGCGAGCCGAAGATCCTGGCATCCCAAATGCAGACCTGGAGCGCTTCGTCAAGCTGCGGATGACTCGTCAGCGGCTACTGGGGCGCGAGTCTGGAGGCCTCACCCTCTGGGCGATCTTCGACGAAGCCGTTCTTCGCAGGAAGGTTGGTGGCCCTGAGATCATGCGCGCCCAACTTGGCCACCTGCTGACGATGAGCGAGCAGTCCAACATCACCATTCAGGTACTGCCCTTCGAGGTTGGCGCTCACGTCGCCGCCAGCGGCTCGTTCACCTTGGTCGAGTTCGAGCAACCAACCGATCCCGAGATCGGCTACGTCGACTGCGCGGCGGGTAACGTCTACGCGGAGAAGCCTGCCCAGGTGCGGAGGCTCAAAACGAACTTCCACCACCTGACCAGCCTCGCGCTTCCGCCTCAGAAGTCGCTTTCGTTCATCCGCAAGGCCCAGAAGGAGTTGACGTGAACCACGTTGACCGCGCGTCCGACCTGTCCGCCCGCTGGCGCACGAGCAGCCGTAGCCAACAAGGTGCACAGTGCGTCGAGGTCGCTACTGCGCCCGAGTGGACCGCTATTCGCGACTCGAAGAACCCCAACGGCCCCGCGCTGAGGTTCTTGCCCCACCAGTTCGCGAACATGCTCAACGCGGCCAAGACAGATCGGCTCGGCTGAACTTGGCGTGAACGGTGAAGGGGCGGCCTCGTGTGGGTCGCCCCTTCACCGTTGTCAACTACCGTGCGACTCGCCGGCTGGTTGTCGACGTCGAAACTCCTGCTGTTAGCAGGCGTGGCGGTCGCACTCGTAGCTTTGACGGCCTCGCATGGTTCCGTCGCTGGCGATGGTGAGGTGGTCGCCGTGGTGTGCGGCGTCGGCAATGGCCTGCGTCAGGCGTTCGGCGAGGCCGGTGTCAGTGGGGACTCCGAGGACACGCCAGGCGACTTCGTTGCAGACGTAGCAGCCGATGTGGTCGAGTGACAGCAGTTCGCCGACCATTTCGATCATGTGTCGGGTGAACGGAGTGTCCGGGTGCACCAGCAGGCGCGGGGTGCCGTCAGGGTTGTAGTGGATCTCCCACGGGTATCCCAGGTCAGGTACGAACCGCACGATCGGCTCTCTGGCCACGATCTTCCTCCCCGGACGCGCTCCGGATCGCGGAGCGCGCCGATAGCACCGTCGTGCCGCGCCCTCCCCGGTGCGGCTTCCAACGGTCGGACCTGTTGGCCCTGTGACCAAACGACGTTACTCACATAACCCGCATAACGGCGGTGTGCACCGGTCGATAGTCGTGCGTCCCATGAGATTTGGCACACACCAATAGTGTGCGGGGTGGCCGGGTCAGTCGGTGCCCGCGCCGGGCGGCGTTGTCGCGTCCTGTTGCCGTCTGACGGTTTCCACCAGGGCGAGGGCCATCGGGCGGTGTGCGTCGTCGAGGCGGCGGAACAGCGCCAGGAGTTCGATCTCCTCGCCGGACATGGGAGCGGGACCGTCGTCGAGGGCGAGGCGGGAGTCCGCAGCGAACGCGCGGCTGACCTCGGTGATCGATGTTTCCAGTGCGTGCGCGAAGCGCTCCATCACCCGCACGCGGGGGATCTCGCCGCGTTGGGGTGTCTTGAGGTAGTGGCCGAGGTTGCCTTCCTTGAGCCCGGCGCGGCGTTCGATGTCGCGGATGGTCATACCTGGGCATTTGTCCGCCATCAGCGCGTCGAGCGCCGAGCGCCGTTTGGACTGAGGGACGTCCGGGGTTGCTCCGGTCATGTGTGTGCCCTTTCCGGTCGGCGCCTGCCCCTGTCGGCGTCGATCCCCACTCGCGTTGTCGGTCGGCTCTCGACCGATGTCATCGTCCCCGTCTGGTCCGAACGGGCTACACAGAAGTATGCAGTCGGCTACGGGTACTTCTTCCCGACCCCTACGGGTACATACGTAGATTTACCCAGTGCTGAGTATGTATCGGCCATTCGGGCTACGCAATATTTCCCCCTCGCAGCGGGTCTTGCCGTAAGAATCTTGACGTTAACGCCGACCTGTGATCAAGTGGGAGTTACGCACCGTCACAACGATATTCATCCGAACGGGTGGGTTCCGGGTGCATCAAGGGGGGCTCATGCGCAGGGGTGGGAACGCGCGCCGTGATGCCGCGGCGGACGCGCTGCTCGCGGCGTGGCTGGCGTATTTAGCCGACGCCGGATACCCGTGGTACGCGGGGCGTCCGGCACTGCTCACGCCATCGACCGCACCACAGCAACGTCATAGGCCGCAGGGGGCGGCCACCACATGACCGATCACAGCACCGACGACACCGCCGCACCATCCGATCCCACCGACGAGGACACCAGCGGGACGACCCTCGCCCTGGACGACCACGACCACATGGTCATCCTCCTGCGAGACGTCCAAGCCCGCCTCGACCTGTACGGCAAGATGCGCAAGGACGTCCAGAACTACCTCAAGGACGTGCTCGGTGACGCCGAGGTGGGCACCCTCGCAGGCCGACCGGCGGTGACCTGGAAATCCACCCTGCGCATCGCGGTGTCACAGAAGCTGCTCAAGCAGCGCTACCCCGCCATCGCGCGGGAGTGCGAAGACATCACCTCCGTCCACACGTTCAAGCTGCTCGACTCGTGAACGCGACACGCGTGAGGTCCGGCCGGTCTCGGGTAACTTGCGGTCCACCCGCACGGGGCAACGCGGTGCCGGAGTTGGCGTCGGAGGTCGCCGCCCGTCTGGTCGGCCTGCCGCTGGACTATGGGGTCACCGTCGACCACATCGCCGCCCTGCTGGCCGCCGACCCGCGCAACACCACGCACATGGCCGCCGTGGTGCGGGTGATCGTCCACGACGCGCTGGCCGACCCGTTCCGGGAGACCCACGCCAACCGGTGGCGGCCTGCCCTGCCCGCGTGGCTGCGTCCGCCGATGGTCGGCGCGACCGTCCGACGGCTGCTCGCTTCCGGGGTGCTGGTCGGGACCGGCCGGTACGTGCGCAGCACCGATGCCAAGGGCGGCAACGGAAACAAGCTCATCCCCGTGTACACGCTGAACCTCGCCGCGCCGTCGTTACGCGACCGCCGCGCCGGGCCCATCGGATAGCCCAGGGCTCACCCGCCCTCGTCGCCGTCTGTTTCCGTCTTCACGCATCCCACAAGGAGCGTCACTTCGCCATGCGTACCGACCTGTCCGTTCCCGTCTCGACCGTGCTGCCCGCCGACACGTTCCGCTTCGGCACCCTGCCCGTCCGCACCGTGCTGCGCGAGGGTGACCCGTGGTTCGTCGCCAACGACGTCTGCGCCGCGCTCGGCTACCGCAAGGCATCTGACGCGCTGCGCCACGTCGATCCCGACGATGTCGAGGTGATCACGAGCGATCGTGTTTCCCCTGGTCAGCCCGAGAGTGCGCTTTTCGCGACCTCGGAGGGCAACCTGCGGCAGACGGTGTCGTTGGTCAACGAGTCCGGTCTGTACTCGTTGATCCTGCGCAGTTCCCGTCCGGAGGCCCTGGCGTTCAAGCGGTGGGTCACCCGCGAGGTGCTGCCCTCGATCCGCCGGACCGGGGGCTACAGCCTGGCCGTCCCGACGACGCTGTCCGGTGCGCTGGAGTTGGCCGCCGCCCAGCAGCGCGAACTGGAGGCCCAGCGCGATCAACTGGCCGTTGTCGGGCCGAAGGTGGCCGCGCACGACGCGTTCATGGACGCCCGCGGGGCCCTGTCGATGGGCGCGGTGGCGAACTCGTTGCGGATCGGTCGCAACACGTTGTTCGCGTTGCTGCGCGGGCACGGGGTCCTCCAGGACGACAACCGGCCTTACCAGCGCTACGCCCATCACTTCGTGGTGACGGTGCACGGCACCCCGGCCGCTTACCCGATTCGGGTGGTGCACACCACGCTGGTCCGCCCCACTGGGGTCGAGTTGATCCGCCGTGTCCTCCAGCAGGTCGACGCGGACGCCCCGGCACCGCTCGTCCAGTGATCCCGGCCGCCGTGCACGGCGATGCCGAGTCGGCTCGGCGTTGCCTGCGCGGCGAGCTGCTGGCCGAGGAACTGACCACCGGAGCGCGTGAGCTGGTCGTGGCGTGGCTGCACGCCCAGGGCCGCACCGACGCGCAGGTTGCCGCGCGCACCGCCATGAGCACCTACACCGCTGCCCGTATCCGGGCGCGGCTTCGACTGCCCGCACACCACGTTTTCATTGGGGGGACCATCCGTGGCGCGTGACCATGCCCGCATCGACATCATCATCTGGGATGACCCGGACTGGCTCGACCTGTCCTGTGAAGCCCAGCGGCTCTACGTGCTCTTGTTGTCGCAAAAGGACTTGTCCTACTGCGGTCTGCTGCCGATGAGGCTGCGGCGCTGGGCGTCGAAGTGCCGCAACACCAGCGTGGACAACATCACCGCCGCGTTGGCCGAGCTGCACAACACCCGGTTCGTGCTGGCCGACCACGACACCGAAGAGGTGCTCGTCCGGTCGCTGGTGCGCAATGACGGCATCTGGAAGCAGCCCAACACCCTTGCCGGGGCGCTGCGGCTGGCGTTCGACATCTCCAGCCCGATCCTGCGCGCCGCCCTCGCCGAGGAGCTGCGCCGCCTGCCCGCCCGCTGCGGGGCCGCTCCGCAGATGGCCGCCGTCGCGCTCGTCGCCGGTGCCCACGAGATCCCCCCGGCGGTCCAGGCAGCGTGCGGGACCGGACGCCGTCGAGGTGCGCCCGCGTCTGCCCCGGTCGAGCCGACCGCCCCCGCCGTGGCCGAGACGACCGGCCTGTCCGAGCCGGAACAGGTCGTCCCGACTGCTGTGGTCGAGGCCTCTGGGAAGGGATCGGGGAACCCTTCGCCGATCCCTTCGGAGATCCCTTCCGCGTTGGGTCAGGGGGAAGGGGGTAGGGGGAACGGTTTGGTTGTCCCTGTCTCGTTGAGTGAAACTCAAGTTCAGGGCGTCGCGCCCGCACGCGAGGGTGTGCGCACACGCGAGGACGCCACACGGCTGGTCGCCGAACACGTGCCGACCCTGCCGCGCTCGGTCGTCGTCCGCTTGGTCGGTGAAGCGTCGCGGCTGTTGGCCGAGGGCATCACGGCCGAGCACGTGACCGCCGGTCTGCGGACCTGGGCGGGCAAGCGGCTCGGGGTGGGGTTGCTCCCGGAGCTGGTCGCCGAAGCGATGCGGGCACCGGTGATCGCGCAGGCCGCGGGGCGTTCCCGCAGCGACGACGCGGTGGCCGCGGCGATGGAGCTGGTGCGGCGGATGGCGATCGAGGACGGCGAGATCGGCGAGCACGACCCAGCCCCGCAGCACCTGGCCGCCGTGCTCGGCCTCGCCCCAACCCGCGGGGACCTCCTCGCGGTCGGCTCGGGCTCGTTCGGCGCGGTGCCCGCGTTGGCGGGGGTGGCCTGATGAGCGCGCTGACGGCCCGGTTCGACCAGCCGATGATGAGCCGCGCCGAGGTCGCTTCGGTGTTGGCGATGGTCGCGCACTTCCGGGGCCAGGCCCCCGGCGAGGCCGACGTCCGCGCGTGGCGTTCGGCGTTGGCCGGGTACAGCGTGGGCGAGTGCCACGCCGCCGTGCTCGCGGCGGGCAAGGTCACCGACCGGATCACCCCGGCCGAGATCATCGAGCGCATCAAGGCCGCACGCCGGTTGACCGTGGCGCGCACGCCGCGCCGCCGCACCACCGACAACGACCGGGCCCTGTTCGCCGCTGCCGGGCGGCGGGGTATCGCGGCCGTTTACGCCGCCGCCGGGTGGAAGCGCGCCGACTCCTCCCGCGCAACGGAGGCCTTGGGCCACGTCTGTCCGGCGTGCGGGGCACTGCCCGGCATCACGTGCCGACGCACCGCCCGACTTCGCAACGGCGGCAGGGAAACCCGCGAGCTGCACAGCCGCGTGCACCCGAGCCGACTCGCCGCCGTGACCACCACACCAGGAGCCACCACATGACCGCCGCCCACCACGACCACGACGCCGACAGCATCGCGCACTGGGGCATTCCCAGGGTCGTCCACGACGAGGACAACCCTGACCTCGACCAGGTTCCGCCCGCCCCGACACGCGATCAGGCCGCCGCTGCTCGTCTGTCGTGGGAGGTCGCCGTCGACCAACTTGTCCAGCCCGGCCTCTACGTCGTGCACCGCCAAGACGACGGGCACGAGGTGGCCGAGGTGCTGCCGCTGCTCGCCCAGGTCCAGGAGGCCGTGACACCGGGCAGCAAACGCGAAGGGACGACCGGCAAGCTCGGCAGCCGTCCGCCGGCCAGCCTCGGCGCGCTGGAGCTGCTGGCTGAGATCCGCCACGAGGTCCGCCGGGCCTGTGTCGGCCACCGGCACCCCTACCACAACCCCGGCAGTCTTCGTGAACTCGTGCAGGTCTGGGGGGAGCACGCCGAGGACTGGCAGCACGCCGCCGCCGACTACGTGCTGTGGGCCGCCGAGCGCGCGGCCGAGTGGGTGCGTACCGCGCGGCTGCTGTTGGACCCGGTGCCCCGCTACCCGTTGCGGGGACGGGCGTGCCCGGTGTGTGGGGTTGCCACGGTGCAGGTGTGGTCAGACGACGAAGCGGACTTCGTGCGACGCCCTGCGTTGAGCATCGACCCCGAGCAGGTGGAGGCGGTGTGCGCCGCATGCGGGCAGCGTTGGCCGTTGGACGTCTGGGCGCAGCTCGCCCAGACCCTGGACGACCAACTCCGCCACGAGACGACGTGACCGGCATCACGTGCGAATGAGGCCGATTCGAGTTGACCTTCAGTCGCTTCAGCGAGCATGATGACAGGACTGGGTATACGTGTGCCCAAAAACGTTCGCCGAAGCCCCGTCTCGCATCCTCCTTGCGCGGCGGGGCTTTCGGCATCTCCAAGCGTGTCGACAGCGCCCACCTTGGACCGGGCGTCGAGCCCTCGCGGTCACCATCCCCCCTCGGCCGCGAGGGCTCCGCCCTCACATCAGAAGGCGGCTCGGTCTCGCCGGGCCGACGCTCGGCCAGCGCGGCGCGCGCGACGAGCTGCCTCACCGGGATGGTGCCGAACCCGAACCACGGCACGGCGTAGGAGACCAACCCGAGCCAGCCGCCGCGCGCACTGCGCACCCAGGCGTGCAGCTCGCCGGTCACGGTGTCCGACAGCGGCAATCCCCGGTTGCGCACTCGTGCCGAGGGCGGCTTGTCCGGCGGGGTCTCGTCCTGGTGAGCCTTGCCCAGGTCCACCCACACCAACCGGGCGGGGTCGAAGGTGCGCACCAACTCGGGGTGTTCCTGGGCTGCCTGGTCGAACATGGGTTCGATACTGCATCCGGGTGACCGGTGAGGACAACCCGTCCGGTGCCGGTAAGGCCAGTTCAGCCGGTGCCAACCCGCTACCCGAGCACCCCGGCAGAGCCGCTGTCCGATCCTGTGAGGCACTGTCCGGGACCGGACATGCAAGAGGGGGACCGGTGTTCACCGGTCCCCCTCAGTTCACGTGTTCAGTTCGCTGCGATCAGAATCCCGCAAACGGGCCGTGGTGGTGCTCCAGGTGGCCGGTGTCCGGCAGGTCCTCGGGGCCGTCCGCGTCCCCGTTTCGCCACCAGAACACCACTTCCTCGGTGACCGCCCGGTCGCGCTCGTTCTCGTTGTCGAACGCGTGCACGTCCACGTCACCCTCCACATAGGTCACGTAGGCCCAGACTCCCGCCTTCGGTGCCGTGAACAGCGCGACCGCAGTGAGTGGCCACCTGCCGAGGTCCCAGCCGTACCGACCCCACAGGCCCGGCACGATCCAGCCGCGCTCCTGCATCTCCCCGCGCCACTCGTGGCCGTCGTCGAAGTCCTCGTACTGCACCGGCAACGACGGCAGGTCCACCGCATCCACGTCGAGCTTCGCCATGATCAGACCTCCCAACCGAACAAGGTTGCGGCCACGTGTCGGACCGCGTCGTCGTGCCGCCCGTTGCGTACCTGGGACAGGGTGACGGCCGTCCACTCGTTGCCCTCGAAACCGAAGTACGCGGCCCCGATCGGGTCGGCCGCGTCGAGACCGGCCGTGGTGATCGCCCGGTCCGCCTCGGCGTCGGGCGAGAGGTCGCGCAAGGCCTTGATCACGTCGCGGCGCAGGTGCGACCGCCACGCTTCCTCGGCCCTGTCGTCGATGTAGCGGCTGTGCCGTTCCTCGTCGAGCAGCGGGTAGTCCAGCAGTCGGCCCACCATCTCGACCAACCGGCACAGCGCGCTGTGCTCGGCGTCGTCGCCGGGCAACGGCCGGCACACCGGCAGAGCCAGGCCGTGCGCCCCGTCGCGTTCGTTGTGCAGGTGGACGAACACCTGTGCGCCGAACTCTTCGATGAGGTGCTGCTGGTTGACCACCTCGATCTCGCTGCCCGAGGTGTCGGAGTAGCGCACGGGCAGTTCCACCAGGTCCGCACTCCACGTCATCGTGCACAGGTCGTCGTAGTCGACCGTGTCGGCGTGGTCGATGGTGATGTGTTCACCGACCCCGGCGTGCAAGCGCAGGGAACGGCAGCCGTGCATCTTGAGGAGCAGGAACTCCCCGTGCAACTCCTGCCCGTCGCGGGCGGGGGTAGCAGGTTCGGTCATCGTCGTGCCTTTCTCGAAGTGCCGTCCCCGGCGTTGCCACACCGGGGACGGCGGTGGATGAGTCAGCCGTCCAGCCCGTGCACGAACAGCCACATGGGCGCGTACTCGGGCAGGTCCCGCAGCGGTGACACGAAGTCCCGCCACCGGGACAGGGCGCGCTGCCCGGTGCCGGTGAGCACCGGGCAGCCGGTCGCCAGGTCGGTGCCGACGTGGCCGTGCTCTCGGGCGCGGTCGAGCACTTCGGGAGTGGTGACGCGGTGGATCGCCTCGCTCCACCCGTAGCCCACCGACAGTGCGTGCAACGTGCGTACCTCGGCGGCCTGCTCGGCCAGCACGGTGCGCAGCGCGGTCGCCTGCGCGCTCGGCCGGGTGGCGAGTTTGGTCACCGCGCGGCCGAACTCCCCTCGGGCGATCTCCAGTGCGCCGTGGGTGAGGAACACCGCGTGTTCGTCGGGGTTGCTAGTCTGCGTTTCGTCGGAATTCATGTTTGTCCTTTCTCGGGTTCCGACAGCGCGCCCCTGGGATGGTGTTGCCACACCGTTTGACCGGGGGCGTCGCTGTATCCGGGTTGATCAGTCGCAGGCCACGGGCAGGTACGGCCGGAAGCGCCGTCCCAGCCAACCCAGCCAGCGCCGGTAGACGCGCACGTGCCCGGAGCGTCCGTCTCGGGCGCGTTCCTCGGCCTCGGTGCACAGGTAGACCGCGCCACCGCCGAACCGCTCGTCCTGCGGACGCTCGCGGTTGGCCCAGTTGTACTGGGCCACCAAGTGCCCCAGGTCGGCGCGCAGTTGTCCGCTCCACTGCGGGTCGCGCAAGAGGCTGTCGGTCATGCCGTAGACCTCGAAGTCGATGCACTCGCGGCCGAGTCGGCTGCGGTAGACCCACGCGGCGATCCCGAACGGCCGGTCCGGGTCGAGCGGGGCGTGGGTCATGCCGTACTTGTGCTCCACGTCCAGCACGATCCGTCGCGCCAAGGCCTTCGTGCCCAGTTCCGCGGTGCGCGCCCACCGTGCGCCGTACACACGTCGGCCCCGGACGATTTCCGTCCGGGGTTCACGGTCGTCGATTTCCACTGCCATTGTCCACTCCGTTTCTCGCTTCTCGTCCGGGGTGTTGCCACACCTCCGGACCGAGCAATTCCGGACAATGTCATTTTTCTCATGTCCGAACAATGAATTCCACAAAGATCACCCGAATGGAGCAGGAATCTTCTCTTGTGATTCTGCGAATAACTAGCGAATGCGTTTTCTTTTCCGGTGGCCACGTCGGTGGTTCGACGTGCAGCCGCGCAACCTCGGCCATCATCGCTGGTGGGAGGCTTTGATTCGACAGTGTTCCCGGTGATGGGACATGATGTCAGGCGTTCCCTCGGGTTTAGGTGACACTGGTCCGACGAGAACGGCGAGGGGTCGCGGACACTGTTCGCGGCCCCTTTTCCATTACCGCGACACTACGTCGAAGATCATCCGGATATGCGTTAGACCGTTCGTAGTCACTTTGTCCGGAGATTTCCCGAAAGGCTTGAAAGGTGTTGTGTGGCCGGTAATGTCTTGGGTGTCACCTAAACCCCACTGCCAAGCACCCGAGAAAAGTGCTGGCCGTTTCTAGGGAAATCCCATGACTGAACCGAAGACCCCTGCCCCTGCCCAGGTTGCCCAGCAGGCACCGGCCAAGGTGGAAGCCAAGACCGCACCCGTCAAGGCCGTACCGGCCAAGGTGGAGGGCAAGGCACCGGCCAAGGGCACCGGGGGCAAGGCACCGGCCAAGGCCGTAGCCGCCCCGGCAGAGGGCAAGCCTGCCAAGGCACCGGCCAAGGTGGAGGAGCCGGTGCAGGTCCGGCCGGACAAGGACGTGTGGGCGCGGCTCGCGACGGCGAACAACAGCAGCCGGACCGTGAACGAGCTGCTGAAAAAGGCAGGGGTGTCCGGGTGGAGTGTCACCCGTCAGCCGATGGCCGCTCTGGTCCCGTCCGGGAAGTGCACCGACTGTGACCAGGTGTCAGGCCGTAAGCACACCTCCGGGTGCCTCATGCTGGCCGAGTACCCCAGTGACAAGGGGTTGGTGGAGTCCGACCACACCACCGTGCCGGTGCTGGCACCGGGTGTGTGGTCCCTGGTCATGGTGGACAAGGCCGAGGAATTCGGGTTCCGCCACATCGGGCACACCACCCGTGAGGCCAACCCGGTGCCCATTGAGGTCCGGAGCAGCATCCTGACCGACATCCTGAAGACCACCGGTGCCAAGACCGGTCCCGCCGGTCCGCTGTGGGACTCCACCGGTGCCTTTGCCACCGTCCGGGTGCCGGACATGGTGCCGGTGGGCAAGGTGGACACCGTGGAGATGAGGGCCGTTCTGGTCAACTCCCTGGTGCCTGGCCGTGGTTCCGTGGTCCGGGTGATGCCGGTGCACACAGGTACCCACACCGTGCTCCCGGTGACCCTGCCGGACCTGTCCGACCGGGTGGAGTTGACCCCGGACGACAACTCCGACACCCGGCTCTCCGAGGCCAGTGAAGCCCTGGACCTGTTCACCCGGTTCGCGCAGGGGTTCGGCGAGATCGCGACCAAGCTGCTCCGCAAGAAAATGACCGTCAAGGAGTTCGAGACGTTCGCCGACACGGTGTTGAAGGACAAGCCGCAACCCAGTGCCGGCAAAGCCCCGTGGGACCTCTACAGCCTCCGCACCGGGGCAGCAGGTGCCCTGTTCCGGGGTGAGGTGGACCTCACCGAAAAGATCAAGGGCACCCGGTGGGCTGCTCTGCTGGCCGTCCTGTGCTGGGCCCAGACCGTGAAGCCCGTCAAGCCCGGTACCGAGGATGCCCGGAGGGCCCGTGACATGGCCGTCCTGTTCCCTGCCAGGGAGAGCAGCAACACCGCACAAGCCGCACTGACCCTGCTGTCCGAAGGGCTCTAGCCAACTCCTCTAACCGACTGCCCCCGGCACCGTGTGCCGGGGGCAGTCCTGTGCTCGGGGGTGGACACGTCCCGTGCCTGCCCGTGCCCCCCGCCCGTGCACCCGTCCCGGTTGCCCGAACAGCACCGGCACCGGTGGTGCGTGCCCCTCGTGCCGCAGTCGTTCCCGCCGTGCCCACGGCACGAGCGCGCAACGCGGCTACACCGGCAAGCACCGATCCCGCTTCCGTCCGGCAGTCCTCGCCCGTGACCGAGTGTGCCGATGTGACCTCAATGGGTGTCCACAGCATGTGGACAGCCCGTGTGGACAACCACCCACGGTGGCCGATCACTGGCCGCTGACCCGCCGTGAGCTGGTAGCCGCTGGGCTTGACCCCGATGACCCGAGTAGAGGCCGGGGGCTGTGTGGTCCCTGCCATGCCCGTGCCACAGCACTGGACCCCCGGACCCGAGGTGGGTGGAACAGCCCGTGAGATCAGCTCTCAGCCCCGACCAGGCGACCCCCTGGACCGGGCACGCCCGACCCCAGGGGGTGACCCTTGGCCGGTCCGCAAGGGCACAAGCCACTGAGGCCCGATCCTGTCTTGCCAGGTTTCCGGCAACGCCGATCCCACGTCCGCCGACCCGTCCCCGAGGGCAGCGAAGCCGGGCGGGAGTTGGCCGCGCTACTCGACCGCCTGGACCTGGCCGCCGACCAGGTCCACGCCTGGGTGAACGAGCACGAATCCCTTGTGCGCCAGGCATACGAGCTGGGCGCGACGCAACACGAAATCGCGCCGCGCGCGCAGGTCGCGCAGTCCACGGTGAGCCGGATGCTCGCCCGCGACACCACCGTCTGAACCACCCCGCCCGGTGATGCGCCATGCATCACCGATGCGCCACGCATCACGACCACCGGAGGTGCGCCGTACCGATCACCGTCGACGGGATCACCCCGTCCGAACAGATCCGCGCCGAACTCGCCGCCGAGGGAAAACCGGTTTTGCTCGGCTTCAGCCGAGGCAAGGACTCCCTTGCCGCGTGGCTGGCGATGCGGGAAGCCGGGATCACGGTCGTCCCGTACCACCTGTACCTGGTGCCGGGCCTGCGGTTCGTGGAGGACTCGTTGAAGTTCTACGAGGACTTCTTCGGGGTGCCGATCCTGAACCTGCCGCACCCGACGCTGTACCGGTGGCTCAACAGCCTGCTGTTCCAGCCACCGGAACGCGCCGCCGTCATCGAGGCCGCCCAGCTCCCCGAGCCCACGTATGAGGAGCTGGCCGAGCTGATCCGCACGGATCTCGACCTGCCCGCGGCCTGGAACGCCGACGGCGTGCGCGCCGCGGACTCACCGAACCGGCGGATGGCGATGGTCACCCACGGGCCGCGCCGCGAGCACCTGCGCAAGGTCAGCATCGTGTGGGACTGGCGCATCGCCGACGTCCGCGCCGCCCTCGCCCGCCACGACTGCCCACTACCGCCGGAGTACGAGTGGTTCGGCCGCTCGTTCGACGGCATGGACTTCCGGTTCCTCGACCCGATCCGGCGCCACGCCCCCGACGACTACGCCCGAATCCTGGAGTGGTTCCCGCTCGCCGACCTGGAGGTGTTCCGCCGTGACCTCGCCCGCTGACCCCAACGCCGACCTACTGGCCCAGCTCCAGGCCACCGCCGCCATCGGCGGGCCGACCTCGCAGGCCGACCTGTTGGCGCAGCTCAACGCCGAACAGGAACCCGATCCGCTGGAGGGCGTCGAGTACAGCGGGGACCTGGCCGCCGACTCCACCGCCGAACTCGACGCGCTGGCCATCGGCTTCCGCGAACGCACCAAGCGCGAGGACGAACGGTTCCGGCTGGCCACGGACTCGGAGTTCTGGTTCGTCCTGTGCTTCAAGTCCCGCGCCGAGAAGGACGCGTTCCTGCACGCCGCGCGGCTGTTCCACGTCGGGGACAAGTACCTCGACGGCCGCGCCGCCGCCCTGGCGCTGGGTGTCGATCTGCCGGACATCGAGAACGGGAAGGAGTGATCATCTTGCGTAATCGTCTCGGCCGTCTGCTCGCAGGCGCACGCCGCGTTCTCACCCGCCGCGCGTCCAGCTCGTCGCGCGCCCGCAGCTCGGGTAGCTGACCGGACAGACAGACAGACAGACGGTTGACCCGAGGTACGACCATCGGAGGACGATAGGCACACTGGATCGAGTTGAATACGCAGGTCAGACGCTTTACCGGATTCTCCGGGCATACTCGATCGTGGGCCAACCGGCTACATCCGGCTACATCCGTCTACATTCGGTGCGGTACGGTGAGAACCTGCACATGATGTACATATGTTGCAGGTTCGCGTCGCAAGTGAAGGCGAGAACAGATTGGCCGAGACACCTCACGGGTGCCCCGGCCAACCCACTACAGGTCAAGACCCGTGTACAGCCGCCAAGCTAGATTCACGGCCTGGACCCCTAGGGCAGTGATGCCGAACCAGCAGGGGGTTTCCCTCCGACTGGTTCGGTGTCGCAGCTCTGACCTCGGCTTATGCTTGGGCTTCGACCTGCGGCATTCGCTGCACTTCTTGTTCTTGGCGTTGCCCAAATGCCCCTCCTACTGGCCGACCTGAACAAAGTTCGGGTCGAGTCGGCCATCTTGACCCGATCGAATTCAAGATGACGGAGACTCTGGGCAATACCCGGCCCGACGGTCGGATACCGCCGGACGGAACGTAACTGTACTCAGCCACCCGCCTTCCCCTTTCGGGTGACTCGCAGACAGCAGGAACATCCCGATATGGCCAGCAGTAATTACGATCCGTGCCAATACCAGATATATGGCCTTATGGTAATTCACTCGATCGAGGACATCTTTGTTGCTCACCGTGGCTGCGCCAAGGCGCGGTAAGCGACGCCTCGGGGGTGGTGCTCGTGGGCAAGCGTGGCCCGGCGGCCAAGCCCACCGCCCTCCGCGTTCTGCACGGTGATCGCACCGACCGGATCAACGACCGGGAGCCACTACCGCCCATCGGGCAGATCGCCTGCCCGGACTGGGCATCGGAGAGCGCGCGGGAAATCTGGACGCGACTCGCGCCCGACTTGGAGCAGCGCAAAGTGCTGACCACGTGGGACGTGGATGCCTTCCTGATCCTGTGCGAGGCGTTGGCCCGCTACCGCAATGCCACCGCCCTGGTCAACGGCTCCGCGCTGCTGGTTCAGGGCGGGTCCGGCTTGATGAAGAATCCCGCGCTCCAGGTGCAGTCCGAGGCCGAGCGCACGTTCTTGACCTACGCCGCCCGCTTCGGGTTGACCCCGTCGGATCGTCAGTCCATCAAGGTCGAGGTGGGCGGTGGCGACCACACCCAGGGCGCAGGCCGCCTCCTCAGCTAAACCCCGCGCGAACCCGAAGCGCACCACGACCAGTTCGCGCACCGGCACCGCTACGCCCCGGAAAACCACGAAACCCAACCGCGGGGCGCGGTTGCCGGTGTGCGGGCGCACCTTCGACGGCCACACCTGCCGCAAGCGCGGCGAACACCTCTGCAAGCCTCGGGCCGATCACGCCCAGGCGTTCGCCGAGGAGATCTGTGTCCACACCAAGGACAGGTGGGCTCGCCAGCCGTTCATCCTCGCCCCGTGGCAGCGCGATGACATCGTTCGTCCGCTGTTCGGTGAGGTCCGGTGGGATGACGAAGCCGAGTGCTACGTGCGCCGGTTCCGTATCGGCTGGATCGAACTTGCCCGGAAGAACGGCAAGTCGGAGCTGTTGGCGTTCGTCGCGCTGTACATGCTCGTCGGCGATGGTGTGGAGTCCGCCGAGGTCTACGGCTGTGCCCGCGACACCGACCAGGCCAAGCTCGTGTTCAACGTCGCCGCCCGCATGGTCGCCCTGTCCCCGACGCTCTCGAAGCGGCTGCGGGTCATCGAGCACTCCGCGCGCATCGTGGACGAGAAGACCAACAGCGTCTACGTCGTGGTGCCCTCCGACGCGTTGGGCAACCTCGGCTCCAACCCGTCGTGCGTCATCTTCGACGAGGTCCTGACTCAACCGGACGGCCGGTTCTGGACCGCGATGCGCACCGGCATGGGCACCCGGCTGGAGCCGCTGCTGCTCGCGGCGACCACCGCGGGCGACGACCCCAGCTCGTTCGCGAAGACCGAGCACGACGAGTGCGTGAAGATCGCAGACGACCCGGCACGTGCGCCGCACCGGTTCGTGTACCTGCGCAACCTGCCCGAGGACGCCGACCCGTGGGACGAGAGAAACTGGTTTCACTCCAACCCCGCGCTCGGCGACTTCCTGTCGCTGTCCGCGCTGCGCGAGGAAGCCCTGGAAGCCCGCAACGACCCCGCGCGGGAGAACTCGTTTCGGCAGTACCGGCTCAACCAGTGGGTGGCGCAGACCACGCGGTGGATGCCGATGCACCTCTACACCGCGTGCACCGGCACCGAAACCGACCACCCGGCGCGGCTGCGCGAGGCGCTGGCCCGTCGACCCGCGTGGGGTGGGCTCGACCTTGCGTCCAAACTGGACCTGACCGCGTGGTGCTTGGTCGTGCCAGAGGGCATCGACGGACACCCGTCGGTGCTGTGGCGGTTCTGGCTCCCGGAGACCGGCGTGAGCTTCCTGGACGACTTCACCGAGGGCCGCGTGTCCCGCTGGGTCGACCAAGGGTGGATCACCGTCACCGATGGGGAGGTCATCGACTACGACGTGATCGAGGACGACGTCACCGCCGACACCGGCCTGTTGCGCGTCGCGGACATCTCCTACGACGAGTGGTCGGGCGAACCAGTGCGGCAACGCCTGGAGCGTCGGACCGGCGTGCCGATGTACCCGGTGCCGCAGACCTACAAGGGCATGACCCACGGCATGACCGAACTGATGACCCTGACCCGGTCACGCTTGTGGTCACACCACGGCAACCCCGTCGCGGCATTCTGCTTCGACTCCGTGGAAGTCCGCCACCCACCCGGCGAACCCGACCTCATCCGGCCGGACAAACCCGAACGCGGCAAGACCGGCAAAAGGATCGACGCCGTTCCCACAGCAGCAATGGCCGTAGGTGGTTGGCGGCTGCGTGGCGCAAAGGTCAAGAAGCCGTCGCAGATGGTGGTCCTGGGTTGAGCTGCGGTGCTGCACCTGGCTCGGGCATCTCGACGTCAAGTTCGATGCGGACGGACTGAAGCAGTTGCCTCCTGCTGCTATTCCAGGCGAACACCCGATTCGTTCTGTCCATCATTCCCATCGGTCCCTCGAACTCCAAGCGATGGAAGTCGGCATCTTTGAGCAGTTGCAAGCAAGCCGCGCCAAGCTCGGGGCTACCGATGACTTGGATGATCTTCAGTGCAGCCAACGCTCGATTGACGTGTTCCTCGAACTTGATCTCCTCGAACTTGATCGGGCGGTTTGTCACGATCGTCAGGCCACTGCGGGCCACCACTTGGCCCTCCAGTTCCTCCATCGCTGCGAGGAACTCGCTGTAGGCCTCCAGTCGCCGTTCGCGCCAGCTAAGGCGGAGCTGATGACGTCGTTCTTCGTTTCGTTCCTCGCGCTCTCGTTGCCACCGAATATCTTCACGTTGCTGAACACGGCGTGCTGCGATCATCTGCGCTCCTAAGGCACCAACGATGGTGCCGACTACCGCTAGGACGCCGAGCGCGACGGTTAACCACGCTGGAAGCCCGTCCGCTGCTGCACTTGACATGTTCCAACTCTAGTTGCCGCACGCGGCGGCACCGCCGGTGGTGATTCGCATGATGTCCACGAAGGACACCCTCACCCCCAGCCAGTGGGTTGCCCGATTGGCTCGGCTGCATAACGCTCAAATCCCCGAACTGGAAGTGCTGGACTCCTACTACGAGGGCGAACAGTCGCTGTCGTACATGCACCCGGAGCTGATCCGCCGGTTGGACAACCGGGTCCGCCAAGTCGTCATCAACTGGCCCCAACTCGTCGTGGACGCCTTGGATGAACGGCTGGACGTCACCGGGTTCCGGCTCGGTGGGGAGCAGGCGGCCGACCGGGAACTCTGGGCGATTTGGCAGGCCAACCGGCTGGACCTGCATTCCGAGCAGGCCCACATCGACGCTCTCGCGTTGGGGCGGTCGTTCGCGATCGTTGGCACCAACGAGGATCGGCCGAACACGCCGCTGGTCACCGTCGAATCCCCGTTGGACGTCCACGTCGACCTGGACCCGCGTACCCGCAAGGTGCGGGCTGCGCTCAAGCGGCAGTACGACGAGGACGGCGACGGCCTCACCGAGGCCTACGCCACCCTCTACCTCCCGAACGAGACGATCTGGTACTCCTCCGACAACGGTGGCGCGGTCTGGGAGGAGAGCGACCGCGACGAGCACGGCATGGGCGCGGTCCCGGTCGTCCCGTTGGTGAACCGGCCGCGGACTCGCAGGCGCCGCACCGCGCCCCCGCGGCTGGGGCGCTCCGAGCTGGCGAGCGTGCTCCCGCTCTCGGATGCCGCGTGCAAGATCGCCACCGACATGATGATCAGCGCCGAGTTCCACGCGATGCCACGCCGGTACGCGTTGGGATTCGACAAGGAAGATTTCGTCGACGCGCAAGGGAAACCGCTGACCCCGTGGGAGGCGGTCGCCGGGGTCCTGTGGGCCTCGTCCAAGTCCCCCAAGGAGGACGGCGTCAGCGTCGGGCAGTTCCCCGAGGCCGACCTGTCCAACTTCCACAACACCCTCAACGCGCTATCCCGGTTGGTGGCGTCGCTGTCCGGGCTACCACCGCACTTCCTCGGCTACGCCACGGAAAACCCCGCATCGGCGGACGGAATCCGGTCGTCGGAGTCCCGCCACATCAAGCGCGCCGAACGCCGACAGCGCTCGTTCGGTGACGGCTGGGAGGAAGTCGTCCGCCGGGTGCTGCACGTGCGCGACGGCCGCGTGCCGCAGGAGGCGTTGCGGGTCGAAACCCAGTGGGTCGATCCGTCCACACCGACGTTCGCCGCGCAGGCGGACGGGGTGGTCAAGCTGTACTCGGCGGACAAGCTCCTGCCGCGCCGTTCCGCACGGCGGGCGCTCGGCTATTCCGACGCGCAGATCCTGGACATGGAAGCCGAGGACCAGCAGGCCTACCAGCGGATCACGGGCGAGGACCAGGCCGCCGAGTTCGGTCCGAAGCCGGACATCGACCAGGCACCACCGGTGCCGGTCGTCGACGGCGCGCAGGGCTCGCCGCAGGTTCCCGCTCCTCGACGGGGGAACGCCGCCGTGATGTTCCGTGAAGCGGCGTTGACCGGCCGCTGACCTTGTTGACGCCCGGTCGGGGTTCTCAGGGGGGTCGAGAACCCCGACCGGGGATAGGGCGGCCGGGGGGGTGGCCGCCGTACCCGATTGTCGCGCATCCACCGATTTCCGTTACCCCTATTTCTGCGGTCCCAAGGGGTGATCGCCCGTGACGCCACTGGATACCCAGCAGTACACCGCCCAGCAGGTCACCATCCGCCAAGCGGTCGAACAAGCCCAGACCGCGTGGACCCGACTCGACGTCACCGACTTGGAGTCCTGGGAAGCCGACGTGCGGCCGCAAGTCGTCACCGCCGTGGAACAGGCACAGGCACAGGCAGCGGGGTTGGCGCAGTCCTATGTGCTCGGCACGCTGGCCGCTGCGGCGGCCGTGTCCGCCCCGATGGGGTTGTTGGTCGCGGGTGCGTTCGTGGGGATGGCGGCCAACGGGCTGCTTCTCGCGCCGTTGTTGGACTTCGCGGTCGGGTACCTGCGGCGGGCGCTGGATCTCGGGGCCGCGCCCTCGGATGCGCGGGCGATCGGGTTGCACCGGTTGCTGACCTACGTCAGTACCGAGGTCGCCGACACCGGCCGCCTGGCCGTGCAGATCGCGGCCACGGTCGAACCCGAGATCGCGGGGTACGAGCGGACCGTGGTGCTGCCCGCGTGCGGGCGGTGCGTGATCCTGTCGGGTCGGCTCTACCGCTACAGCCAAGGATTCCTGCGGCACCCCCGGTGTGACTGCGGGATGAAGCCGGTCACCCACGACCAGTGGGGCACCGGCCCGGCCAGCGCAGCACCGGGCACGTTGTTCGAGCGGATGACCCGCGCCCAGCAGGCCAAGGCGTTCGGCGCGGATGCCGCCGAGGCGATCCGCGCCGGGGCCGACATGTCCCGCGTGGTCAACGCCCGTCGTAAGGGTGCGGTCTACACCGCTGGGGGCTATGAGTTCACCCACGAGGCCACCACCAAGCGCGGCGTGGGCCGCCAGCTCGGGGAACTGTCCAAGCGGCCCGGTTCCCGCTACAGCCGCTCACGCGTCGACCGGCCGACCCCGGCACAGCTCGTGAACGCCACCGACGACCGCGCAGAACTGGTCCACCAGCTCAAACGCTTTGGTTACATCCGCTGAACTCGTAATAGCCCGCTTGTCGTGGCCACGACAACGACTCAGATTTCTTTTTTAAGCGGAACGGCGCTGGCCAGCAGCCCTGCAACGCCCGTGGCGATGACTGTTCCTGTCAGCCACGCCACCAGTCGCGTACTCATCCCGCCGTCCACGCCGGCCATGACCTGAGCCCCCGCCGAGGTAGCCAGCAGCGCCGCGACAGCGAGCGTGCGCATCGGCCGGTTCTTCACGCGTGGATCTTCCCATGTCCGCGTTCCTGTTCACGTCACACGAAAGGGGGTTTTCGCCCTGTCCGAAACCACCACCCCACCCACTCCGGAACCGCCCGCACAGCCGCTCTCAACCGCCCCACCGGCCACCGAGCCACCTGCCCCGACCGCACCGGCCGAGGGCACCGGCAAGGCCACCGAACCGGACTACCGGGCGCTGTATGAGGAGGCCCGCACGAAGCTGACCCGCGCCGAGCAGACCGCGCGGGACCACAAGGCCAAGGCCACGAAGCTGGACGAGATCGAGGCCGCGACCAAAACCGATGCGGAGAAGGCCGTCGAGCGCGCGACCGCCGCCGAAGCTCAGCTCGTCGCGCTGCGGCGCACGGCGGTGGACGCGGAGATTCGCGCCGCGGCGTCCGGGTGGGCCGACCCCACCGACGCACCCCGCTACCTCGACGACCGGGATCGCTACCTCGGTGCGGACGGTGCGGTGGACACCACGGCCATCGCCGCCGACCTCGTGGCCGTGCTCACCGCGCGTCCGCACCTCGTGCGCGTCGACGGGCCCCGCCGTCCCGCGCCGGACCCCTCGCAGGGGCAGCGGTCGGGCGGGCCGTCCGGGGTCGCCGAGCAGATCCGCGAGGCCGAAGCCCGCGGCGACTGGGTCACCGCGATCTCGCTGAAGAACCAGCGACTCACCGAGCAGGCCCGCGCCCAGCGGTAACACCGCTTCCCCTTGACACGTAAGGAGGTTCCTTGCCAGGAATCGCAGCCATCGCCAACACCTACAACTCCCCGAACTACGTCGGCGAGCTTTTCGCGTTGACCCCGACCGATACGCCGTTCCTGTCCGCGATCGGCGGGTTGACCGGCGGGCGCCGCGCGAACGCGGTCATCCACACCTGGACCGTCTACGACCTGCGCCCACCGGACCCCGCCCGCCAGCGCCTGGAAGGTGCGGACGCGCCACCGGCCGAGACCCGTATCCGGGGCCAGGACCGCAACGTCCTGGAAATCCACCAGGAAACGATCGGGGTCACCTACACCCGGCAGGCTACGCAGAACATGTTCGCCGGGACCGGAGCGGCCAACCCCAACGCCGCCGCGATCGGTGGCAGCAACGCGGTGGCGGTCGAGATGGACTGGCAGACCCGCCAAGCCCTCGTGCAGATCGCCCGTGACGTCGAGTTGACGTTCCTGACCGGCACCTACCAAGAACCCACCACCAACAGCACCGCCCGCAAGACCAGGGGAGTCCTGGACGCCACCCGGACCAACGTCATCACCAACGCCACCGCGAAGCCGTTGACCGAGGGCATGGTCATCGACCTGTTGCAGAAGGTCTGGGAGAACGGCGGCATCCAGGTGTCCGAGACGGCCACGCTGATGTGCAACGCCTGGCAGAAACGGCAGCTCACCACCGAGTTCGTGACCAAGAAGAACTACCAGGAGCAGTCCCGCAACGTCGGCGGGGTCGCGGTGACCACGATCGAGACGGACTTCGGCCGCGTCAACATCATGCTCAACCGGTACATGCCCACCGACGTCGTGCAGGTGGTCAGCCTCGACCAGTGCGCCCCCGTGCTGCTGGAATCGCCCGGTAAGGGGTTCCTGTTCTCCGAGCCACTGGCGAAGACCGGCAGTACGGACCGCGCGCAGATCTACGGGGAGATCGGGCTGGAGTACGGGCCGGAGATCGCCCACGGCAAGATCACCGGCCTGACCACGGCACCCGCCGGGGGTGGCGCGTGAAGTTCGTCAGCCCCAAGTATCCGCAGCTCGTCGTCCACGACCTAGGTGTGAGGTTCGTTGACGGCGAGGCCGAAGTAACCGATAAGAACACCATCGACGCCTTGCGCGGGATGCCCACCGATACCGGGGTACGCGCCACAGGTGGACGACCGCCGGGTTCACCCGGTAGTGGCGTAGGAAAGGCGGGAAACACCGACTGACGCCGTCCGCTGGCACACTCGGAGGTCACCCAAATAGGTGGTTTCCGCCACGTGGAGGCCCTCCGGGTGTAAGGCTCTGGCTGTGGTGGCGGACCCAGAGTGCGAGTTGTGCGAGGACACCGGGTCGATGACCTGGCTACAACCCGTGCCGGGGCCTGATGGCGTTCTGGTGCTGACCGGGATGAGTCACCCGTGTGTGCGTGGGTGTTCGGGCTGGTGGAAGGCCCCTGCCGCCGAGCGCGGCATGGTCGTGGACGGCGTCACCGAGGTGGCGGTGGGCAATGTCGCGCAAGCCAACCGCGACAACCGCACGGACTGGTCCGCCCCTCTCGACACCACGCGCGGAGCAGGGCCCTGACCTCTGGGCCGCTCGCGCCCGCTGACGGACCGGGGATGGGGTGCCCGTGTCCGCTCCCGTCCCGCTGGCCACCGTCGCCGACGTCCAGGCCCGCACCGAAGTACAGCTCACCCCGGAGCAGCAGGCCCGCGCGGCGGTGTTCATCGGCGACGCCACCGCGATCATCCGCACCCGCGTGCCGGACCTGTCCGACCCGCCGCCCGCGACCGCGCCCGGTGTGATCGTCACGGCCGTGCTGCGGGCGCTGGCTTCCCCTGCCGATGGCAACAAGTCCGAGACGGTGGGGTCGCACTCACGGGTCGCCGCCCATGAGGGCGGCGGGCTCTACCTCACCGACGACGAGTTGGACCTGTTGCGCCCGCCCGTGCTCGCTCCACGCGGCGCGTTCTCCATCTGGACCTGACCGGGCCCAGGCCAGCAGCAGAGCCACCAGTGCGAAGGCACCGGCCGCCCACCAGGCCCACGTCACCGCGTTGATCACGGCCACCACGGTGTTGGTCGCCGCGGCCAGCCTCAGCGCGAGCATCGAGCACCTGAACGCCGCGTCCGCGCCGTCGCTCGTCGTGTCTCGTCCTTCCATCGCGCCCCCAGTTCCGTCACTGCCTGTATCGGACGGACGGGCGAACCGGTTACACGCGGCGAGAGCACCAGGTCGTGGAACGACAAAGCGCCGGTCCCGTGGAGGGAGTTCCGGCGCTAATCACGTTGTCGACACCACGCACTGCCGACTTGACCGATTCCGGCCCGTTTCACCTGATCGGAGCATCCATCCAGCTTCCCCACCGCCTGGTCGTGACCACCCCGACCCCCGTCACCGACGCCTACGACAACCCCACCCCGCACCTGGACTACGGCCCCGACGCGCCCCAACGCGTGATGTGGGGGCTGTTCCAGCCCGAGGGATCCACCGAATCGGCCGAGCCAGCCCGCCACGCGGTGATCACCCGGTGGCGGCTGTTCACCTTCGAACCCCTTACCGCCCATGAACGCGTCACCTGCCAGGGCCGCGTGTTCGAGGTCGTGGGCGAGCCTGACGAGTTCGCGCCGCGCTTCGGACATACCCACTACGAATCCCGACTCACACACGTGGAGGGCTGATGAAGGCGTTCGAGGACTTCCGTGTCGACCGTGCCGGGGTCGCCGAGCTGCTGCATTCCGAGGGGTTCCGTGATGCGGTCCAGGCCGTGGCCGAGGAGATCGGCGCGACCGCTCGCGGTGCTGGGCACCGTGTCACCAACGGCGATCCGCTGCCGGTCGACGTGTTCGCCGATCCCAACCACGACCGGGCAGGGTTCACCGTCGCGGTGCGCCACCCCGCCGGGATCGGTATGGAGGCTCGACACGGGGTTTTGAAGCGCGCGGCGGAGGCGGCTGGGCTGACGGTCTCGGGGCTGGAGGCGGACGAGGTGTGAGCCTGCCGGTTCCCGTCGACGTCGCCGAGTTGGTCGTCCGCACGCTGCGACTACTGCTGACCGTCCGTCCCGAACCTGAGGTCGTGGGCATCAAGGTCTCCACCCAGGTCGGTCACGGCCCGCATGGCGGGCCGCCATCGCTTCCGTGGCTGCTGGTCGCCGAGGACGGGCACACCTGGTCCTGGCCCGCCGTGCAACGCGCGGTGATCCGGCTGACCTGCTGGCACCACAGCGAACACAAGGCGAAAGCCGTGGCCGGTCTGGCGTTGGCGCTGCTGTGCGACCAGCGCGGCGCGGGCTTGCTGATCACCGCCGAGCCGGTAACCGGACCGGTCGCCGGTATCGACCCCTACACCGACCAGCCCCTTGCCACCGCCGCCGTCGCGGTCTACGCGCGCACCCCGACCAGAAAGTAGGTATCCCTTGGCGTTGAACAGTTCCCTCGTCCGCGTCCCCGGCACCGGGGAACTCTCACTCGGCCCACCGGGCACCCCCGAACCACCCGACCCCACCACCGCACTACCGGCGGCGTGGACCGGGCTCGGGTTGTCCACCAACGACGGTGTGACGATGAAACGGGCGGTGGAGAAGACCGGCACGGAGCACTGGCAGCAGCTCACCCCCGCCCGCTACATCTACACCAAGCAGGAACTCACCGTCGCCTCGGTGTTCCAGGAGACCAAGGGCATCGTGCTGTCCGCGTACTTCGGCGGGCTGGTGTTCGCCGAGACGGCCGCCGGGTCCAAGAAGTACCGGGCCGAGATCAGCTCCGTGCCCAAGGGCGACGAACGGGCGCTGTGCGTGGACTGGATCGACTATGTCTCCTCCACCCAGGCCTACCACCACCGGCTCTACGTCCCGCGCGCCGAGGTCTCCGAAACCCAGGACGCGCAGTGGTCACGCACCCAGGAAGCCCGTTGGGGCCTGACCTTCGCCGCGCTGTCCCCGATCGGTGGTTCCACCGCGCTGGCCGTGTGGCTTACCGACGACCCCGCCGTCCTGCTCGCGACCCCAGGTTCCTTGCAGGAAAAAGAGGCGGGCTAGGACGCGCGCCGCCGCCGCGCCAGTTCCACCAGGTCCGCTGCCGTCTCGCAGGCGTGAACCGCGCCCCACTGCACTGACGCAGCATCAACGCGCAAAGCGGCACTTCGCCTGCACTCGTCGTCGAGGCGATCGGCAAGGCATGAGCAGTCCGATGCATGGCTCGGGCGCGACTCGGTCATGACCCCAGTCTCTGCGCGCCGCACGGTCCCAGTCAACCGAAGGATTCAGGAGGAATCACGATGAGCAACCGCCAACGCCGCGAGGCCACCCATCAGCCACCCGCACGATCCGAGCACGCGGTGATGTGGCGCGGTCGGCGCTTCACTCTGCCTTCGGCATCGGAGTTCCCCTTGGAGGCGATGGAAGCCGAGGAGGAGGGGCGTCACCTGGCAGCGCTCCGGCTGATCCTCGGGCAGGCCCAGTACACGACCTGGCGGAGCCTGGCCAAGACGGCAGCCGACGCCGAGGACTTCTCCGCTGCGGTGATGCGGGAATTGGGGCGGGGAAACCCCTGAGTGTCGTCGGCCTGCTGGCCGACGACACCACCGCCGAAGCCCTCGAAACAGACCTGCTGCGCTACGGGGTCGACCTGCTCGACCTCTACCGGGGAACCCTGACCCTGCGCCGGGTCTGCGCGCTCGTGGCCAATCTCCCTGACGACGCCGCCGTGTGGCGCACCGCCGGACCGGACGCGGGCTGGACCCGCCAAGGGTTGCTGCTGGCCGTGCTGGAACGCCGGGTCACCCTGCTGTGGGCCACCGTCGCCCAAGCCCTCGGCCACACCGTCGCCGACGAGGACCTGACCAGCCCTCTCGACCCTCCATCGACGTCGGACCCGTCTGCCCCGGCTGCGGCTGGGGGTGAACCCGAGACCAAGTCCCTGCGTGAGATCGCGCTGTGGATGCGAGGGGCGT
Organism: Umezawaea sp. Da 62-37; assembly: GCF_032460545.1. GTDB lineage: Bacteria > Actinomycetota > Actinomycetes > Mycobacteriales > Pseudonocardiaceae > Umezawaea. The sequence goes on along the minus strand of NZ_CP135965.1, from coordinate 11,647,157 downwards.
GATCCCCTCTGGCCACAGTCGGACACGCCTACCTCAAGATCCTCCCCAGCCTGCAAGGGCTCGGTCAGCACCTGCGCGGCGAGATCAACCAAGCCGAACGCGGCGCCCCGTCGATCTCCCTCACCGCGCAAATTCAGACCCACCTGCTGCGCCAGCAACTCGCCGCCGCCGCGCGTGAAGGCGACCGGACCGCGATCCGGCTGCTGGCCGAACTCGACTCCGCGACCGCCGAAGCACAGTTCGCCCAGGTCCAGCGTGACCTATCGGGCAAGAATGTCTCGCTCAAGGTCGTCCTCGACAAGTCCCTTGGTACCGCGCTGCGCGGCATGGCGGACTTGGACAAGGGCGTCAACGGGCTGACTGGCAGCATCACCCGGCACACCGCCACCGTCGGCGCGTCGACCCTGAAGTACGCCGCGATGGCCGGAGCCCTGGCCCAGGCCATCAGCCTCGTAGGCGGGCTCGGATCGGCAGCCGCGACGGCGTCGGGGTCGCTGCTGGTGCTGCCCGCCGTGGGCATCGCGGCGGCCGTGGCGGTGCAGACGCTCAAGCTCGGCGTCGACGGCCTGTCCGACGCGCTCAAGGCCGACACCCCGGAGAAGTACGCCAAGGCGGTCAAGGACTTCCCGCCCGCCATGCGGGCCACCAGCGACGCCGTGCGCGCGTTGCGCCCGGAGTTCGACGGTCTCAAGCTCGACGTCCAGTCCGCGCTGTTCGCCGATCTCAGCGGCGAGGTCTCCAAGCTGGGCGGGACCTACCTGCCGGTCCTGCGCGGCGGGCTCGCGGAGGTCGCCGCGGGCTTCAACGTCGGTGCCCGCGGGGTCGGCGAGTTCGGGCGCGAGGCGCGCACGGTCGATGACGTCCGGTTGATCCTGGACAACACCGGTCAATCGGTGCGCTACCTCTCCGGTGGGTTCGCGCCATTGCTGCGGGCTCTGCGCGACATCGCCGCCGTGGGCTCGGACTTCCTGCCGGGGTTCGCTTCCGGCCTCGCGGACAGCGCGGACACCTTCGCGAAGTTCATCGCCACCGCGCGCGAGACCGGCCAACTCCGGCAGTGGATGTCGGCCGGGCTGTCCGCGTTGGGTGATCTGTTCACGTTGCTGTCCAATCTGGTCAAGATCGTCGCCACGGTGTTCGCGGCGGCCGACCAGGGCGGCGCGGGACTGCTCGGCACCCTCAACGCCGTCACCGGCGGACTACTCGTCTTCCTCCGCAGTGCGGAGGGAACCGTTGCACTGCAACAGATCTTCAGTGGTCTGGGCGCGGTCGCGGGGGCGTTGCTGCCGCTGGTGATGTCGCTCGTGTCCGTGCTCGCCTCCGACGTCGCACCCGCCATCGCCTTGTTGGGGCCGATGGTCGCTTCCGCGCTGGGCGTCCTGACCGGTGCTGCGGCACCCCTGGGCGCGATCCTCGGGGCGCTGGCTCCGCTGGTCGGCACCGCCGCGCAGGCGTTGGCGTCGGTGCTGGTACCGGTCTTGACGCTGCTCTCGGGCGTGGTGGCGGAACTGGCTCCGGCCGTGTCGCTGGTCGTGAATGAGCTGGTCGGCGGAGCGCTTGCCGACGGCGTGCGCGAACTGTCGCCCGCGCTGCTCGCCCTGGCCCGTGCCGCCGCACCCATCATCGTCCAACTAGGACAGTTGCTCGTCCAAGCGCTCCAGGTAGCGGCTCCGGCGCTGTCGGCGCTGCTCACGGTGCTCACGCCGATCGCGGCCGAGCTGGCGGGTTCGCTGCTCACCGCGTTGGCAGCCGTGCTTCCCCTGGTCGGCCAGTTGGCCGGGGTGTTCTCGGCCGTGCTGCTGGGCGCGCTGCAAGCGGTCATGCCGGTGCTAACGGTCGTCGTGCGGGTGATCGGGCAGCTCGCCGACGTGCTCAGCGTCGGGCTTGCCGCCGCGACACCCAGTCTCATCGAGACCGGACGCCTGCTCGGCGAGGTGCTCACCACCGCGCTGGTCGGGCTGCTGCCGCTACTTCCGCCGCTGGCGGAAGCGTGGATGCGGATCTGGTCCGAGGGCCTGGTACCGCTGCTGCCGGTGCTGCTGGAGCTCGTGTCCGCGCTGCTGCCCCCGGCGGTGGAGCTGATCACGAAGCTTCTGCCGCTCGTGCTCCAGGCGGCCGGGCTGCTCGCGACGTGGACGGCCGCCATCGCGAAGGTCGCGGCGGCGTTCACCGAAGGCCTGATCCCCGTCCTGCTGTTCTTGATCGACAACGTCGTCGTGCCGGTGTTCGACCGGATCGTCTCGGTCGTATCCGGCGCTCTACAGGCTCTGCAAGGCGGGCTCGACCTGTTCATCGGGATCTTCACCGGCGACTGGGACCGTGCCTGGAACGGCGCGAAGGACCTCGTGATCGGCGCGTTCCGATCGATCGCATCCGGAATCGACCTCGCGACCGGCGGACTGCTCAGCTACGTCGCCGGGTTACCTGGCCGGATCGTCGGCGCGCTGGGCAACGTCGGATCCATCCTGCTCCAGGTCGGCAAAGACATCATCGCCGGTCTGCTGCGCGGGATCGACTCGATGTTCCAGTCGGTCAAGAACAAGCTCGCCCAGTTGACCAACCTGCTGCCCTCGTGGAAGGGGCCACCCGACCGCGACCGAACGTTGTTGCGTACCAACGGTGTTCTACTCATGCGCGGGCTGGTAACCGGGTTGCAGGACGGCGAACCGGCCGTCCGCAACTACCTGACCGACCTCACCCGACGCATCCCGCTCACCCTCGAACCCCCTGCGGTGGACATCACCAGCCGTGGGGCGCGGACCTTCGGCGCAGCCGAGTCGACCTCGACGGAACGAGCCCTGACGGCTGCGGACCTGGCCGCGTTCACCGACGCCGTGCGGGAACTGGCCTCACGGCCGGTCGTGGTGCAGGTCGGCACGACCGAGATCGCCCGCGCCACCGCCGAGGGCAACCGCGTGCTGTCCAGGAGGTGACACCTCGTGCCGTCACTGTGGATCGGCCCACCTGGGCGGATGCGGGAGATCCCCGACGCCGCCACCGATTTCGACCGGACGGTGTCGTTGGGCGTGCAGGAGTTCCAGGCGATGGGCGGCGGGGTGACGGTGACCAGCATCGCCACCCCACCCCGCCGCCTCCTCCTGTCCTGGACCGCGCTCCCGATCGATCACGTGGACTGGCTCGACAGCCTGGCACGTCGGGTGTTCGGGCCGTCCCCGCTGGCCGTGGTGGATCCGGCCGCCCGCAACCTGCTCGGCGGCGCGCAGTCGCAGGGCTACGGGCCGCTGTCCGCCTGGGAACTCACGGGACCGGGCAGCCTCGTGCGGCAGGCCGACCGGACCGTCACCATCACCGGCACCACCACGACCTCGCTGCTGCGGTGGCGACACCCCTACTGGCCCGGCTGGCCGATCCTCGCCGGCCAGGTAGCCACCTTCACCAGCTCCCTGGCCTCGGGATCCCACCGGGTCGGATTCGAGTGGCTCGATGCCTCGGGCGCGGTGCGCAGCCGACTGACCACGAACAGACCTCCGATGACCACCGTCCCGGACACCACGACGGCGGTGTTCGCACGCCCCGTACTGGAGCTGGACGCGATCACGACACCGATCCCGCTGGGTACCAGTCTGCTGCGCTTCGCCGATCCCACGACGCCGATCGTCCTCGGGCCGGTCGGTGACGGCCTTCCCGCGATGGCCGTCACCAGTTACACCGACAAACCCACCACCGCAGCCACCACACGTGACCTGTCCCTGAGTCTGGTGGAGGTGCGCCGTGCAGGAAGCTAGCCCCGAACTCGTCACTGCCCTCGCCCAAGGCGAACGCCAGAACACCACGATGACCCGGTTGAGTGGACGTGAGGTCACCGGACAGGTCACCTCGTGGGCGGTGGATCGGGCCTACGACAGCGACCTGCCCGCACCGCTGCGGGCGATCACCGGCAGCGCCGCCGCCGAACTCCGCCTGACCCTGACAGGCGACGGCGCCAGTACCGCCGCCCAGCTCTACGGCCCCTACGCCCCACACGCCACCGCGGATCTCGTGCGTCCCGCCCAGTCCGCGGTGCACGGGTGGGGACTCGGCGGCGACGCGCTGCCCGCGTTTCGCGGGACCATCCGTGACCGGGTCGCCGACTCCGCCACCGGCACCGTGGAACTGTCCGCGCTCGACGGCGCCGAGCGGCTGCGCGACGCCGCCCGGCTGCCGGTCGCGGTGTCCGTGGACTCCACCCCGATCAGCTCGGGTATCTGGGCGGTGGACAAGCTGCTACGGGACGCGGGAATCCACACCGCGCCGCCCCCGCGCCCGGACTGCATCCTGTACGCCAGCCTGCACGGTGGCGTCACTCCCGACATCGGGTTCTACCGGACCCACGCCAACATCGCCGGGTACGACCGGCGTGACGTGCCGTGGGAGATCGCCCCGTATGCGGGCGGCCTGGAGTACAGCATCCGGTGGGACCCGCGCACCCGCACCACCGTCCCCGGTCGCAGTCTGTTCGCCGAAACCTGGTTGGACAGCACCTACCAGCCCTCGGCGGGCGCACGGGTCGAACTGGTGTTGTTCTTCCAAGCCGACACCTCCACCAATCAGGTCCGGTTCGCGATCGACTTCGGCTCGGACCAGGCCACCGTCGGCACCGATTCGAACTTGCGGTTCCTGTTCAGCCTCGGCGTCACCACCAAGGGCCGCTGGCACATCGGCGCGTACTGGAGCTTCTCCGGCTCCGTGCCCTCGTGCTGGCTCTACCTCGCCGGTCCTGGTCTTCCCGGCGGCTACAAAGAGGTCAACCTCTCCACGTTCGCCACGATGCCCACCGGCTCGCAACTCAACTACGTGCAACTCAACGCCGGGTTGAGCTGCGAGGCGGTGCAGGTCAGCACTCGTTCCTCACGACCGACCCAGGCCGAGTTCACCCCTGTGTGGACACGCGGCGCGGTGCTCGACCGGATCGTGTCCCAAGTGATCGCGCTGCCTCCGGTGCAGGGCAGCGCGTGGGAGGTCATCACCCAGATCGCGCGCGCCGAGCAGGCCACGGCCGCGTTCGACGAGCTGGGCGTGTTCCGCTACCTCAACAACGGCCGGTTCACCGACCCCGGCGAGTCGGTGCTCACGGTGACCAGCGCCCGCGAGATCGCTTCCCTGCGGGTGTCAGAGGCGATCGACAGCGTCCGCAACACCATCGACGTCCCGTACTCGCTCTACACCTCCGGGGTGTCCTCGACCCGGTTCACCGACACCACGGTTCGGCAGATCGGCGCGTTCGGGACGCTGGTGCTGACGTTCGAGTACGACGTGTCGGAGTTCGACAGTCCGCCCCCGGTGGTCTACGCATCCCCTGTCCCAACAGGGTCGCGGGTGCGGTTCGCCACCACCAGCGCGGGCGGCACCGGTGTGCACGGGGCCATCGAGAGCACCACCGAACGCGACGGCTCCACCCTGCGCATCACCTTCACCAACCGCACCAGCCTCGTCCTGTACCTGGCCACCGCGACCGGCACACCCTCACTGACCGTCAGTTCCATCCAGCTCGCCACCGGCAGCCCCACCCGGCTGTCCCTGCGCGCCTACGACCAGACCTCCCGTGCCCTCTACGGCCCGCAGGTCTACCAAGCCACCGCGTCACCCTGGATCCAAACCCGGTTCGCCGCCTCCGTCGTGGCCGACTACCTGCTCGCCGCCGCCACCCCGCTCCCGGTCCTGGGCGACGTCGAGATCCTGCCCGACCCTCGTATCCAACTCGGCGACCTCGTCCAGGTCATCGACACCGTCGGCGCGACCCTGTCCACCCCCGCATGGGTGATCGGCATCCGCACCCACGGCGACGACACCGGCCGCATCCGCCAAATCCTTACCCTGCGCGCCACCACCAGCCCCGGCCCACCCGTCCCCACCGGCCTGCAACCCGACCCGTCCCTGGACCCCGACGCACGAGCATTGCTCGCCGCCGGAGGCATCCAGGTTCCCTGACCCCGCCGGACACGAACCGGGTATCGCTACCGCTTGCGGCCCACGGCGGCAAGCCCGGTGAACCGCTCCGGATTCCCATCGACATCATCAGGGGACGCCGGACGCCACAACGGAAGGAACACCACACCGGGATCCACGATGTCGAAACCCTCGAACAACGCGGTGACCTGCGCCGGTGACCGCATATTCATCGGTGTCGCGGTACGCGTGTACAACTGGCGGTGCTCGGCGGTCGGCCCGGACCCACCCCCGTCGGTGGCGTGCGACATCACCAGGACACTGCCCGGCGCGACGACATCCCCATAGGCGGCGACGATCCTGGCAGGGTCGTCGGAGTCGGGCACGAAGTGCAGCACGGCCACCATCATCACGGCCACCGGCTGCGACAGGTCCAGCAATGACCCCACCTGGGGCGAGTTCAACACCACGTCGGGCCGGCGCATGTCGGCCTGCACGACAGCGCAATGATCGTCGTCGCCGAGAATGGACCGGCTATGGGCAACCGCGACCGGGTCGATGTCGACGTACACCACACGGGCATCCGGTGCGTCCAACCTGGCCACCTCGTGCACGTTGCCCACGGTCGGGATACCCGACCCCAGGTCGAGGAACTGCCGGATACCCGCCGCCACGCAGTAGCGCACCGCACGGCGCAGGAACGCACGATTGGCCTGCATGATCAACGGCAGGTCCGGCCACATCCCGATCGCCTGCTCGCCCATCGCACGATCCACCGCGAAATTATGGGCCCCACCCAGGTAGTAGTCGTACACCCGCGCGGCACTGGGCCGATTCAGATCGATCCCCTCCGGTACCGCCGCTACCTCATCCGACATCAGGTCGCCCTACTCCCTGTCACCTCGAACCGCGCACGACATCACCCCGTGCTGCCTCGACCACCACTGCGGTGATAGTGACGCACCGCATCCGGATGAGAACACCACGGTGCTCCAACTTACGCCAGGAGGCGATCCCGTGGACCTTGCCTCCCTGCCCAACCTCGGTGTCTCGGGAACCCTCGTGGTGGTCGTGGGCTACCTGCTCACCGCGAACCACAGGCTGATGACCGCCAACCGCAGCGACCGCGCCGAGTACCTCGCCGCGCTGTCGGGCCGCGAGACCCAGCACACCGCCGAACTGGCCGCGATGCGCATCGCGCACGCCGCCGAACTCACCGCCCTCCGCGCACGCCTCGCCGAACTCGAACGCCGCCTCGCCGAACTGGAAGACGAACTCGACGCCGAGCGCGACCGCCGTCGCCTGGCCGAGGACACCGCCGCCCAAGCACTACGCGGCCACACCACCTAGCCCCCCACCCCCACCGCACACCCGCGAGCCGACACCACCCGGTGTTCGGCCGTATCGCCATGCCCGAAAACAGGAGGAACACCCGCTTGACCGACTACCTCATTGACATCAGCTCGTGGCAGGGCACCGACATCGGCTGGACCGCCGTGCGCGACCACAACATCATTGGATGCTCGGTGAAGGTCACCGAAGCCGACGACTACACCAACCCCGCCGCCGACAGCCAGATCGACGGCGCCCGCGGCATCGGCATCGCCGCAGGCGGCTACCACTTCGCCCAGCCCGGCAACGTCAGCGCCCAGGTCGACCACTTCGTGCACCACCTGCGTGCCCGTGGGCTGCTCGACTCCGGGGCGCTGTGGCCGATGCTCGACATGGAAGCCGACGGCTTCGGCGACCCCAACGGATTCATCGCCGAGTTCATCCGGCTCTACCGCGAACGTTCCGGCCGCCGCCAGATCCTCGTCTACGCCAACCAGAACTGGTTCACCACCCGGCTACGCCCCGACGAGTGGGCCGACGACGACGTGATCCTGTGGTGCGCCCAATACAACGGCGACCCCGGCAACCTCGACTACGCCCACCCCCGCCTCGGGCTGCACCAGCACACCAGCAAGGGCAACGTGAACGGGTTCGCCGGCAACGTCGACCGCAACGTCACCATGCCCGGCTGGTCGATCGGCTCGATGGTCCTCGACGGCGCACCCGCCCCGGACCCCGGCCCCGGCCAGCCCGACCCCACCCCGCCCGGCGACTGGACCAGCTACACCGTGGTCTGGGGCGACACCCTCTCCGGCATCGCCGCCCGCTTCGGCACCACCGTGGCCACGCTCGCCAACGCGAACGGCATCGCCAACCCCAACCTCATCGGCGTGGGCCAGGTGCTCCGCGTGCCCGGCACGGGTGGCGACGACAGCGGCGAGGCCTACCAGATCCAACCCGGAGACACCCTCTCCGCACTCGCCGCACGGTGGGGCACCACCGTCGCCGCCATCGCCAACCGCAACGGCATCGCCAACCCGAACCTGATCCGAGCCGGAGCGTGGATCAACCGCCCCTGACCCCTGACCACGGGCCGCCCGGTCTCGCGCCGGGCGGCTCGCTCGTGGTCAGCCTCGCCCTGATCATCTGGCTCGCCTACAAGGCGGCCCGCGCCTTCGTCGTGTGGCTCGACCACCACAGCACCGACCACCCACCACAGGAGGAAACCCCCATGTCCGACCCCCGTCCCCGCCCACTGCGCACCGCCGCATCCTGGATCGGCGGCGTCCTCGCCCTGATCTCCGGCCTCGTCGGCGCGGGCGTACTCACCGACACCCAGGGCTCCGCGACCACCGCCGTGATCAACGCGGTCCTGGTCCTGCTCGGCACCTTCGGCGTCGTGATCGCCACCGAACGGAAGGTCACCCCGGTGGCAGACCCGCGCGACACCGACGGCACCCCGCTTGTGCCCGCACCCGACGCGCCGTCCTTCGGCTTCAAGTAGGAGGTGACCGCCCTGGGCGACACCGCCCCACCACGTCCTCGGCCCGAGCGGCTGATCACACAGAACTCCGGCCTGCGCCGACACGGGATCTTCAACTTCTCCCTACCGGCGTGGGCCGGACGTCTGCCCGACGGCCGCACCTACAACACCTGCCCGACGGCCGGGGTGTGCGCGGCGGTCTGCTACGCCCGCCACGGCACCTACCGGTTCCCCCAGGTCCGCGCCAAACACCAACGCAACCTCGCGCGCATCCTCGACGACCTGCCCCAGTGGGAAGCCGACATCCTCGCCGAACTGGCACACACCAAGTTCCGGGACGGCGTGGCACTGCGCGTGCACGACTCGGGCGACTACTTCAGCGACGCCTACGCACTCGCCTGGCTGCGCATCGCCCGCGCCGTCCCGGACGTCCTGTTCTACAGCTACACCAAGGAGGTGGACCGCTTCCGGCGGCTGGTCGAGCCCGACCCGCCGGACAACTTCCGCTGGGTCTACAGCTACGGCGGCAAACAGGACCACCTGATCGACCCGATGACCGATCGGGTGGCCGACGTGTTCCCCGACGAAGCCGCCATCGCCGAAGCCGGGTGGAACAGCAACGCCGCCACCGACCTGGCCGCCGTCCTCGGTCCCAGCCCGGTCGGGATGAGCCAGAACAACATCCCGCACCTACGCCGCAAGATCGGCGGACGCACCTTCCGCGAGTGGCAGGCAGCCCACCAGGCCCGAGGCCGCGACATCACACGCGACCGATTCCACCCCTGACCCACCCCATCACCCGACCAAGGGAGAAGCACCCTTGTCCGCTGTAACCAGCCCCGAACAGGCACCCACTGTGGTGGACCCCCGGACCCTGCTGTCCGCCGAGGAGTTGGCCGCAGCCCGCGCCAACGTCGACCGCGTCCCCCGACTGGACCCGGCCCAACTCGACACGGTCGCGGCGGTGTTCCGACCGCACGTGCGCGCCGCGCTGAACAGGCGCAGCCGAGCAGCCTGACCCTTGGGTACGACACGGCCCCCTGTCCCGATCGGGACAGGGGGGCCGTTCGTGCTGCGCGGTCTACGCCGCGACCGTGTCACCGCCCGCATCGGGCGCAGGCTCCGGGGCGCTCACCGGCACCGAGTACCGGAAACCGGGGTCGATCGCGGCGGTGTCCAGCCGACCCCGCGCCTTGCGCTTGGTCGGCAGGACCTTCGGGCGCATGATCGCCCGCAGGATCTCGCGCTGCTGGGTCACCGCCAGTCCCATGAACACCGTCCGGACGTCGGTGCCGATGATGTCGACCAACGCCGGGGGCAGGGTCGCCCGCTTGGCCTTCTCGTTCTCCTTCTCGATCCTGGGCAGCAAGTCGGTCTCGAAGATGCCGAACGACTCCGCCGTGATCTTCCCTTCCATCGCCTGGACACGGAGCGAGTCCAGCCGCGCCCGCAACTCCTCGGCCTTCTTCTGCGCCGTGCGAGCCTCGGTCACATCGTCGTCGATGCGGAACAACTGGGCTGCGTCCTCCCGCTCCAACAACAGCAACGCCTGTTCGGTCAACCACGCGTCCACCAGCGTGTAGTCACGAGTCACACACGACTTGTCCTTGCAGCGGATGCGCTGCTTGCCGTGGGTGAACACCACGGTGGTACGGCCCTTGCACACCCCGCACTGGGAGATCCCGCTCCAGCGGTGCTTGGCCCGGTCGCCGTCACGGACGGTCTTGCGTTCCGGGGCGTTCAGCAACGCCACGAGCTTGGCGTGCTCGTCGTGGGTCTTGATCCCGTTCCACGTGGTCTTCACCGGCACCAACCTGGTCGAGCCCGAATCGTCCGGGTCCGCCTCCTTCTGTAGTACGACCTCGCCGTGGTGGCGACGCAGCCCGGCCGACGGCGGGCTCAGTGCGATGTTCTTGACCTTCGTCCCGTCCCACCGACACGGGAAGAAATGCCGCAGGCCCTCCCGGTTCAACTCGCGGCCGACTTCCTTCAGGGTTTGCCCGCCCTGCACCCGAGCAACGATCGTGTGTGCCCACTCACGATCCTCGGGAGTCAACGGCTCCAGGAACTCCGCCCATTCGACCGGGTGTTCCCTCATGTCCACCAACCGTGCCACGTAGCGCTTGTTCCAGAGGCTGTCACGGGGACACGGAACACCTTCCGCGTTGAGCGTCTTCGCGACCCAGTTCAGGGTTTTGCGGTCGAGCAGCCAGTTCACGATCCGGCGGATCACCTTGGATTCCTCGTCCACGATCGCCCAGCCCAACGACCGCCCGGTCTCGGGACTGTAGGTCGGCCGGTAGCCATAGGCGATGGGCCCCGCGTGCTTCCCCTTCTTGGCGCGAGCCTTCACACCTCGACGCGAGTTCATCGAAATCTCGTCGGCACGACCTTCGGCATTCACCGCGTCCCGCGCCGTGTCCTGGCGGTCCTTCGGGTCGCGCATGTCGTAGATACGGCCACCGTAGGCCCAGAACGCGCCGGCCTCGATGCAGATACGCCGCAGCCGCGTGTAGACCTCAAGGTCACGCTGTGCGCGTGAGGAGTCCCAGGTCCACAGCAGGTTCGCCTTACCGGACTTGAGATCCGCCAACGCGAGTTCGTAGGAATCCCGGTCCTGCCTCGCGAACAACGACCCGCTCAGGTTGTTGTCACTGTGGGTCGCGACGTGGATGATGGCGTTCTCGTCGAAGAATTCCTCGCCCTCGTCCTCCTGCGAGTCGACGGAGACCGTGTTTCCCCACCGGTCCTGCGAAGCGCGCACGTAACGAATGCCGAACAGTTCTGTCATCGAAGCCCTGCGCGTGCGCGCAGGACCCGCCAAGGCCAACGGAATCGTACTCACAGACGCCCCCCGGAAGTGTTACCCCGAGCGTACTCCGCAGAATGCGTAACGTCCTGTGAAAACAATCGCTTTGGGCTCGCAGAAATAGTCGCCGACTCGACCCCCTGCCCCTTACGCGCACAGGCGGGGAGTTGTGCGGAAGTTGACTGGATTTGAGTTACCATATTCTTACAGTGAGTCAACATAGCTATTCACAGTAAGAACAAACAGAAGCAACATCCTGTTCGCCGTGGAGGCCACCCGCCGCTGGGCCGCCGACGGCATCACCGCCAACGCCCTCATGCCCGGCGCGATCGACACGAACGTGCTGCGCAACATGAGCCCGGAGATGGCCGACGCGATGCGCGACCGCATCGGCGTCGACGGCTTCTGGAAGACCCCGGCGCAGGGGGCGTCCACCTCGGCGCTGGTGGCGACCTCTCCCCTGCTCAAGGGCATCGGCGGCCGCTACTTCCAGGACAACCAGGAGGCTCTCCCCCACACCCCGCCCGTCCGCGACGGCGTGGCGTCGTACGCGCTGGACCCGGCGGTGGCGGCGCGGCTGTGGGACGTGTCGCTGGAGCACGTCCGGCCCTGACCGCGCGGCGACGACGGCCTGTCGTCGACAAGCCCTCCGTCAGGCCGTCATGACCGACGAGCGGGTGGGCGGACCGCGTCGACGACCAGTTCGAGGAGCGTGGCGGTCCGCTCCGGCTCGCCACTGGCCGTCGTGGAGAGGAAGACGCCCAGGAGCATCGCGGCGACGTCCTCGGGGGTGACGTCCGCGCGGAGGGTCCCGGTCCGCACCCCCTCGGCCAGGATCATCGCGATGGCGCCGGTGACGCGCTCCCTGGTGACCGGTGTGGCCATGCTGCCCGACTCCCAGCCCGCGCGGAGCGTGCCGATCATCCCGCGCTTGGTCGCGACGAAAGCCGCGTAGCGCTTCATCCACGCCCGCAGGGCGGCCTCGGGTTCGAGTGAGGCGAGCAGGACGGGGGCGCTGTTCGCGACGTCGTCGATCTCGTTGGCGTACACCGCCTCGACCAGCGCTTCGCGTGTGGGGAAGTGCCGGTAGAGGGTGCCGATGCCCACTCCGGCGTCGCGGGCGATGGATTCGAGGGTGACGGTGTCGTTCGCCGCCGTGAAGGCGTCACGGGCGGCGGTCAGGAGCTTCTCGCGGTTGCGCTTCGCGTCCACGCGGGGTGGGCGCACGGGCGGGTCGGCGTGGACGTCGGAGGGCGTCGGTTCGGGCGCGGTCAAAACGGAGGCACCTCCGGTAGTGCTACAGTCGAAAAAGCGGAGGGACCTCCGCCTTCTTCACCACCGTACGAGGATAGGACGTCCATGTCTTCCACCGGTACTTCCTCCGACGAGACCACCGCCACTGGCGCCCCCCGCCCCGGCGGCCCCGGCCTGCTCGCCGGGCGCACCGTCTCCCGCATCGGCTACGGGGCGATGCAGCTGCGCCAGAACACCGACCGCGCCGCGGGCATCGCGATGCTGCGGCGCGTGGTCGAACTCGGCGTCGACCACATCGACACCGCCGAGTTCTACGGCCCGGCCAACGACCTGATCCGCGAGGCGATCCGCCCCGAGGACGGCGTGCTGGTCGCCAGCAAGGTCGGCGCGGACCCGGACCCCGTCGGCCCCGTGCCGCTCCGCCTCGCGCAGCGGCCCGAGCAGCTGCGGGCCAGTGTCGAGGTCAACCTCAAGAGCCTCGGCCTCGACGCGATCCCCCTGGTCAACCTGCGCCGCACCGACACCGGGCCGGGCGTGCGGGCCGCGGGTGACCAGCTGGTCGACCTCGACGACCAGCTGGCGACGATGGTCGAGCTGCGCGACGAGGGCAAGATCGGCGTGATCGGCCTCAGCGGCGTGTCCCTCGACGTCCTGCGGCGGGCGCTCCCGGCGGGCATCGCCTGCGTGCAGAACGCCTACAGCCTCGTGTCCCGCGACGACGAGGAGATCCTCGCCCTCTGCGCCGCCGAGGGCATCGCCTGGGTGCCGTTCTTCCCGCTCGGCGGCGACCTCCCCGGCCTGCCGAAGGTGACCGACGAGCAGGCCGTGCTGGACGTGGCGGAGTCCCTGGGCGCCACGCCGATGCAGGTCGGGCTCGCGTGGCTGCTGCACCACGCCCCGAACGTCCTGCTCATCGCGGGCACCTCGAACCCCGAGCACCTCCAGGCCAACGTCGACGCGGGCGCGATCAGGTTCGACGCCGAGACCCTCGCCGCGCTGGACGCCGTCCCCTCGCGCTCGGGGGACATCCTGCTCGGATGACCGGTCAGCGGGCCAGGCGCACGGCGATGCCGTCGAGGACCTGGTCGAGCCCGTCGGCGAACGCGACGCCGGGGGCGAGGTTCGTGCCGTCGTGGACGAACTCGGACAGCACCGGGTAGCGGCCGGTGGCCAGGACCCGCACCAGGTAGGGGCCGTTGGCCTGCTGCCACTGGCGCTCGTCCAGGCCGGTGGCGCGCTCGGCGCGCCGCTCGGTGACCTCGCTCCGGAGGGCGCCGAACACGTAGGCGTTCGCCGTCCGGACCGCGCTCATCACGGTGTCGATGTCGCCGAATCCGGGGTCGGCGCGCAGTGCCGCCAACAACATCTCCGTGTGCTCCAGCGCGTGGGGTCCCAGGCGGGGCCTGCCGCCGAGCAGGTCGGCGAACCACTCGTGCCGGAGCGCGGCCTCGCGGACGCGCGAAGCCGTGTCGCGCAAGGCGTCCCGCCAGTTCCCGGCAGGCGGCCTCGGCGGGGCGATCATCTCGCCGTAGACCTCGTCCACCATGAGGTCGAGCAACTCCGCCTTGGTGGCGAGGTAGCCGTAGAGGCGCATCGGGCCCGCGTCGAGCGCGGCGGCGACCTTGCGCAGCGACACCGCGTCCAACCCGTCGGCGTCGGCGAGCGCGATGGCGGCGCGGACGATCCCCTCCCTGCTCAGAGGGGTAGGGGTCGGCCGGGTCGGTGGCTGGGCCCGTTCCCAGACGACCACGGGCTCGTCATCCCGTCCTGACACCATCACGCCTCTTCCACCGATTGCGACACGCGGGAAAGCTACACCGCGGCCGTCCGATACAGTGTATTGACAGAGACACTGTATCGGACGACCACGGAGCGAGCACCCATGACCATCGCCATCATCGGGGCGGGCCCCGCGGGCCTCGTCCTCGCCCGCACCCTGCACGTCCACGGCATCGACGCCACCGTCCACGAACGCGAACCCTCCCGCACCGCGCGCACCCAGGGCGGAATGCTCGACCTGCGGCTCGACAGCGGCCAGCGCGCCCTGCGCGAAGCGGACCTGGAGGCGGGGTTCCTCGCGATCGCCCGCCGCGAAGGCCAGGACATGCGACTCCTCGACCACACCGGCACGCTGCTGCTCCAGGAGGACACCGCCGACGACGCGCCGATGCTCCACCCCGAGGTCGACCGCGCCGACCTGCGGGACCTGCTGCTCGACTCGCTGCCGGCCGAGACGGTCAAGTGGGGGCGGGCGTTCCGCGACGTCACCGCGTTGCCGGAAGGCGGGTACCGGATCCGCTTCGCCGACGGCACCACCACCGACTGCGCCCTGGTCGTCGGCGCGGACGGCGCCCACTCCCGCGTCCGCCCGCTGGTCACCGACGCCCGGCCGCACTACTTCGGCGTCACCGCGGTCGACCTCGCCATCCCCGACGTCGACCGCGCCCACCCCGACCTGGCCGCGGCCGTCGGACGCGGGAACTACTTCGCGGTCGGCGACAACCAGACCCTGGGCGCCCAGCGCAACGGCGACGGTTCCGTCCGCGTGGGCCTCACCTTCCGCGTCCCGGAGGACTGGCCCACCACCTCGGGCCTCCCCCTCGACGACCCCGCCGACACCCGCGCCGCCCTGGAGGAACTGTTCGCGGGCTGGGCACCGGAGATCACCGCCCTCATCAGGGCGAGCGGGGACACCATCACCATCCGCCCCACGAACGTGCTGCCGGTGGGCCTGACCTGGGACAGCGTGCCCGGCGCCACGCTGCTCGGCGATGCCGCCCACCTCATGCCCCCGGTGGGCCTGGGCGCCAACATGGCCATGCTCGACGGCGCCGAACTCGCGCTGGCCCTCGCCGCCCACCCCGGCGACCCGGACACCGCCGTCCGGGTCTACGAGGCGGGGATGTTCCCCCGCACCGCCGCCGCCGCACGCCAGTCCTGCGACGTCCTGGACATGCTGATGTCCCCGAGGGGCGCGCGGAACATGCTGGAGTTCTTCCAGCCCGCCGGGTGACCTCAGCGCTTGCGGCGGTAGGTCAGGGAGACCGAGCCGGTGGCCATGGTGTTGGCGCCGTCGAGCGCCCACGACGAGGCGGGGACGTCCTCGCCGAAGAAGCGCAGGCCGTCGCCGAGGATCTCCGGGGCGAGGTGGACGCGCAGTTCGTCGACCAGGTCGGCCTTCAGCAGCGAGCGGATGACACTGGCGCTGCTGAGCACGATGATGTCGCGGCCGGGCGAGGCCTTGAGCTCGCGGACCTCGTCCTCCAGGCCCTGCTTGGCGATCCGCGCGTTCTGCCAGGCCGCCTCGGTCACCGTGGTCGAGAAGACGACCTTCTCCACCCGGTCCAGCCACAGCGCCATGTCGTGGCTGCGGCCCGACCCGTTCGGGTCCGCGGCCACCGACGGCCAGAAGCCGAAGAAGCCCTCGTAGTTGGACCGGCCGAGCAGCACCGTGTCGGCACCGCTCCAGACGCCCGCGAAGTACGTCGTCATCTGGTCGTGCACCGAGTGCTCGACCAGCCACCCCATGTCCCCGCCGGGACCGGCCGAGAAGCCGTCGATCGAGAGGGTCACGTTCGCGATGAGCTTCCGCTCGGTCATGTCGTCTCCAGGGTTCGCGTTCCGCTTGTGCCCCTGGGACGAAGTCGCGACGGCCATCTCGACACGGCCGCGAAGTTCTTCCGGATCTTTTCCCCGGCGGCGCTACCGGGGCTGCATGTCCATGACTTGCAGGGACGATCCCGCGTAGAGCTTCGGCTCGTAGGTCATCACGACCATGGGGCTGCCCGCGGCCTCGACCACGACCTGCGCCACCTCCAGCGCGACCAGGTCCCGCGATCCGGCTCGGATCGCCTGCTCACCGGTCTCCAGCGCGTTGGTCGCCGACAGCGTCAGCACCTCGACCGGACCGGCGGGGTCGTCGAGCAGCCAGGACAGGTCCGGGTGGTCGCCGTCCAGGTGGATTCCGGCGGCCACCAGCGACAGGGCGGGCACGATCAGCGGGCGGCCGGTCGTGATGGCCCGCACCACGACGGCCTGGGCCAGGCGCGGGTTCCGTTCGCGTTCGTAGGCGACCAGGAACGTCGAGTCGAGCAGCAGGGCGCGGGGCAAGCTCACGCGGCGTGACCCGCCCCGATCCGGTCCACCCGCGCCAGGAGGTCGCTGGCCTGCGCGGCGGCGGCCTGGTACTCGGGCGAGGCCGGGTCGATCCCCCCGTGGGCGAGCAGGGCACCTGCCAGCGACTCGCGGTGCTGGTAGATCGCGCGGACGCCGGGCAGGAGCCGGTCGAGCTCGTGGGCGGGCAGCGCGGCCAACGACTCGAGGCCAACCCGGTCACGTGCCGCGATCCGCAGGACCAGGTACTGGTCGGCGGGCGAGCGGTCGGTGAACGCCGGAATGGTCATGCTCCTGATGCTAACCGGGATCGGTCCCGGTCCGGAACAGATCACCGGCCGGACGTCGGCCCGCCTCAGGAGACGAACCAGACCCGTTCGATCCGCTCCGCGCCCACCTCGTACATCGCCACGGCGGACCGGGCGCCGCCCGAGCTGAGACCGGTGACCAGTTCCTGGTCCACCACGATCCGGCCGTGCACCATCCGCGACACGAGCTTCACGTGCAGACCGGGGTTGGCGTCGAACAGCTCCTGGCACTTGACCCGGAACTCGGGCCCCGAACGGTCGGTCATGAGCTCGTTGCCGGGAAACGTGAGGACCGGGATGTCGTCGACGAAGTGCCCGAGGAAACGCTCCAGGTCGAGGGCGTTGTAGGCGTCCAGCTGGCCAGCGACGATCTCCTCCGGCGACACACGACCCCTTTCGGCACCGACCGCCGTCGACACGCGGCGGCATCTCGACTCGGTTGGACAGGGCGAGCCTGCCAGGCCGACCGGCCCCGTGATGTGTGCCAAATGGACCTAATCGGCGGCCGCGGGGCCGGTGGGGCCGGCCCCGCGGCCGATCATCAGGCCACCGGGGGCCACGGCAGGTCGGCCAGCACGGGGAGCAGGAACTCCTCCTCGTGGTCCAGGTGCGCCCGCAGTTCGTCGGACAACCTGGTCAGGGCGGCGCGGAACGGCTCGGGGTCGGCGGTGCCGATGTCGTCGAGCAGCACGAGCAGACCCGCTTGGACGCGGGCCATCACGCGGTGCTCGTCGTCGAGCCGGTCGAGCACCTCCCCCAGGTGGGGGTGGTGGTGGCGGACGCCGGGGAAGACCGCGCCGTCCTCGCCCCGGTGGTGGAACGCGAGCGCGTCGCAGAACTCCAGGCAGTGCTTGCGCAGCTGGAGCCCGAGGCCCGGCGCGGGCGCGGGGCCGGGCCGGTTCCGTGCGGCGAAGTACTCGTCGGCCTCGACGCGGACCTGGACCAGCTGCTCGCGCAGCCAGCCGTGGACCTCGACCAGCTTCCCGGCCAGGGTGGTGACCTCGGGCGGCGCCGGTTCGGAACGCCGAAGCACCACGACGGGCAGCGTGCGGCTGGTCTTGCCCTGGTAGTCGGCGTAGCCGGGCGCGACCGCGGTGACCCGCTCGAACAGCAGCTCGCGCCGGTCGTCCCCGGCGGGGGTCGCGACGGCGTCGAACGCCTCGGTGCCGACCTCCACGCGCACCAGCGGGTGGGCGAGCAGGTTGTGGAACCAGGCGGGGTGGCGGTCCGCGCCCCCGGCGGAGGCGACGACCAGCAGCTCGTCGCCGTCGCGGACGTAGCCGAGCGGGACGGTGTGCGCGGCCCCGGACCTGGCGCCGGTGGTGGTGAGCAGCAGCAGGTCGCCGCCCGCGAAGAAGCCGCCGACCTGGCCGTGGTTGGCGCGGAACTCGTCGATGGTGGATTGGTTGAAGGACATGCGTGTGTGCTCCTGGAACGCGTGGTTGACGTGGCCGACCGGAGGCACGCGCCAGCCTGTCCGCGAAGGGACGAGGGGGTGCGTGCGGCGACGGTTACGTCAGACGCGGGGAGCGGAGTCCGGAGTTCATGACTGGTCCCTGGGTGAAGGTGTCTCGCCCGACAGCCGGCCTGCCCACAGCTCTTGGCCGGGGTCACGCGAACACGGGACCATTAGAACGATCACCGGGTCGTCCTGTCAAACGGCGGTCAGCGGCCCGAGCCGCGGACGGCGCCGATGCCCGCGACGACCACCAGCACGATCGCGGCGACATCGGGCCAGGCCAGGTCCTGGCCGAGGACGGCGTACCCGGCGAGCGCGGCGACGGCGGGGGCGAGGCTCATCAGGATCGCGAACGTGGACTGGCGCAGCGTGCGCAGGGACAGCAGTTCCAGCGTGTACGGCAGCGCGGAGGACAGCAGTGCGACGACGGCCCCGAGCGCCAGCGTGACCGGGTGGAACAGGGCGCCGCTGAGGCCGAGCGGGAGGCTGATGACGGCGCTCACGGCCATGGCCAGCGCGAGGCCGTCGGCCTTGGGGAAGCGGCTGCCGGTGCGGGCCGAGCACACGATGTAGGCGGCCCACAGCGCCCCGGCGCCCAGTGCGAACGCGGTGCCCACCGGGTCGAGGCCGTCGAAGCCGCCGCGGCCGAGCAGCGCGACCCCGACCAGTGCCAGACCGGCCCACAGCCAGCTGGACGCCCGACGGGAGGTGACGACGGACAGGACCAGCGGTCCGAGCACCTCCAGGGTGACGGCGGCGCCGAGCGGGATCCGGGCGATGGCCTGGTAGAACAGCATGTTCATCACGGCCAGTGCCACGCCGAACAGCACGACCACCGCCCAGTCCGCACGCCGGTAGCCGCGCACCGACGGGCGGCACACCGCGAGCATGACCAGCGCGGAGATCGTCAGCCGCAGCGCCACCACGCCCAGCGGGCCCGCGAGCGGGAACACCATCGAGGCCACCGCGGCCCCGACCTGCTGGGACAGGATGCCGCCGAGCACCAGGCCCACGGAAGCGGCGCGGGGTGCGGAGGGGGCTGTCGGGCGGAGCGCGGTGGTGGTCACGCCGCCACGCTATGGGCGTGGCGGCGGGCCGTGAAATGCCGTTCCTCCAGCGGTTATGCTTGCCGGACATGACCGTTGAGCTGCGTCACCTGCGCTGCTTCCTCGCCATCGCGGAGGAAGCCAACATCACGCGCGCCGCGGCCCGCCTGCACCTCGGGCAGCCCGCGCTGTCGCGCACGCTGCGGCAGCTGGAGGAGCACCTCGGGGTGCGGCTGGTCGACCGGTCCACCCACCACCTGCACCTCACCGAGGCCGGGCACGCGTTCCGCACCAGGGCGCTGACCGCCGTCGCCGCGGTCGACGACGCGCTCGACCCGACCCGCGTCGGCACGTGGCCGTTGCGGCTGGGGCACGCCTGGGCGGCGCTCGGCGACCACACGACCGCGTTGCTGCGGCGGTGGCGCGAGACCCACCCGGAGACACCGCTGGAGCTGCTGCGCATCACCGATGCCACGGCCGGGTTGGACCAGGGGAAGACGGACGTCGCCCTGGTCCGCGGCCCGGTGAGCGGCCCCCGCGCGCTGCTGCTGGCCGAGCCGCGGCTGGCGGCCGTGCCGACCGGAAGCGACCTCGCCGGCCGTCCGGCGCTGGCGCTCGCGGACCTGACCGACCAGGTGATCGTCCTGAACCCGCCGACCGGCACCACGACCACGGCGTTGTGGCCCGCCGCGATCCGGCCTTCGACGACGGTGGTCGTCGCCAACACCGACGACTGGCTGGCCGCCATCGCCTCCGGGCGGGGCGTCGGCGTCACGACCGCGGGCACCGCCGGGATCCACGCCTACCCCGGCGTCGCCTACGTCCCGCTCACCGACGCGCCACCCGTGCCCGTGCACCTGGTGTGGACCGACCCGCCCCGGCACCCGGCCATCCCCGACCTGCTCGCGCTGGCCCGCGACGTCGTGGGCGGCTGAAACCCGGTTGCCCCTGGTGTGGTGGTCTGGTCCGCTACGCCGATGGATGAACGAGCGGTACTCGCCGCGTACGACGAGCAGATCCGCAGGCATCCGGGCACCGACGGCCACGTCGAGCACGAGGACCACGTCATCCGCTCCTTCGGGCAGGGGTGGACGGGCGTGGAGTGGTCCTCCCTGGACACCGCGGGGGCCGACGCGGTCATCGCCGCGCAGATCGCGGCCTTCGGCGCGCGCGCGTGGGAGTGGAAGCACTACGACCACGACCAGCCGACCGACCTGCCCGCCCGCCTGGTCGCCGCGGGTCTGATCCCCGAACCGGCGGAGACCCTGCTGGTCGCCGAGATCGCCGACCTGGACCTGACCACGGGCCCACCGGACGGGGTGACGCTCGTGCCGGTCGTCGACCAGGCCGGGATCGACGACCTGGTGGCCGTGCACGACGCCGTGTTCGGCGGCGACCACTCCCCTGTCGGCCGGGTCCTGCTGGAGGGTTTGGAGCGGGAGCCGAGCACGCTGGCCGCCGTGGTCGCGATGGCCGGACCGGTGCCGGTGTCCGCCGCGCGGGTGCAGTTCCACGAGGGCACCGAGTTCGCGAGCCTGTGGGGCGGTGGGACCAGGCCGGAGTGGCGCGGGCGCGGGGTGTTCCGCGCTCTGGTCGCCCACCGCGCCGCCCTCGCGGCCGCACGGGGGTTCCGCTACGTCCAGGTGGACGCGACCGCGGACAGCCGCCCGATCCTGCGCGGGCTGGGGTTCGTCGAACTCGCCACGACGACGCCGTTCAAGCATCCGGGGACGATGCCCGTGAGCGGCGGGTGACCGCCGGTCCGGTGGCGCGAGGACAATCGCCCACGTCACCGGCCCGCCCGTCCTGGCGGCATCCGGGACCGGGCGTCAACCACGGACAAGACGCCACAGCGACGTGACTTCCGCGGCACGGGCGGCGTGCAGGAAGTCGTCGGCGTTCCGCGCCCGCGGATGCCTCGCCCTGGTGTCGATCCTGTCCACCACGCGCAGGCCCGCTGCCCCGATGCCTGCCAGCAGCTCGCCGCGCGTCCTGAGTCCGAGGTGCTCGGCCAGGTCCGACAGGACGAGCCACCCTTCGCCTCCGGGCTCGAGATGGCAGGCGAGTCCGTCCAGGAAGCAGCGGAGCATGCCGCCGTCCTCGTCGTAGACGCCCAACTCCACGTCGGAGGTGGGCCGGGCCGGGATCCACGGAGGGTTGCAGACGACGAGGTCCGCGCGCCCGTCCGGGAAGAGGCAGGGGCCGACGACGTCGACGCGCTCGGCCAGGCGCAGTCGGCGGACGTTCTCGCGGGCGCAGGACAGGGCACGCGGGCTGATGTCCGTGGCCACCACACGGTCGACACCCCGAAGGGCCAGGACGGCCGCGAGCACCCCGGTTCCCGTACCGAGGTCGAACGCGACGCGACGATCCGCGGGCAGCGGCGCGTCCGCGACGAGGTCGACGTATTCACCCCTGACCGGGGAGAACACCCCGTAGTGCGGGTGGACGCGAGCACCGAGGGCCGGTACCTCCACGCCTTTCGCGCGCCACTCGTGGGCGCCGATCACGCCCAGCAGCTCGGTGAGCGGGACGAGCGTCGGCTCGGACGGCGGCCCGTACGCCTCGGTGCACGCCCGGCGCACATCAGGGGCTCGACGCAGGGCCAGGCGGTGGTCTTCGTCCAGCAGGACCAGGAGCCTGCCCAACACGCGGGCGCGGTGGCCTCGAGCCCGACGGTGCAGGCGGAAGGATTCCGCGGGGTTGTCACCGCGCCGAAGGGGTTTCCGGTCGATGCGCCTGCTCATGGCTTGCAGCAGGTGGCGGCCGTTGTGGAAGTCGCCCCGCCACAGCAGGTCAACGCCCTCGCAGGCCAAGCGGTAGGCCGTGTCGGCCTTCATGCGGTCGTCCGCGTCGACGATCCGACGATGGGGCGGGGCCGTGCTCCCGGGGTGCCGGACGGCGGATCGGGACGTGCTCGGGTCGGTCCAGCGGGTGGCGGACACCAGTACTCCTCGTGCTTGAACGTGCGGGGGGCACGAAAAGCACTTCGACGAGGAGCAGGGCGAACGGCCCGTGCGGTTACACGGGCGCGTGCGTCGGGCAGGTAGGGCTACCGCTCCCGCGTCGAAGCGCGAGAGGAGGTGTCGCCGAGAACCATGCCGAGTGTCACGAGGAGCCCTTTCGGAGAGACGGGGCAGAGGTTCCCACAACCATCGCACTGCGGGCGCATTGGCCTGCACTGCGATGGTCCACGACTGGAGTGGGGGCGCCCTCGCGCCTGATGCGGAACCGCGGGCTGGTCCCCTGCGGTGCCGGGCCGAAATGGCGAATGGCAAGGAGAAAGCTCTCCCTGCCACCTTCAATTTATAGCGCACCCCCGGTCTTGCGGCAAGACCGGGGGTGTGCTGCACAATCTGCGCCCGAAGCCGGTACCAGCGGAAACGAGGGAGATTCGCGACCGGCTGAATCGCACCATGTTCGAATGCGGGGGTACATGATCGACGTGATCATCGCCGGTGGCGGACCGACCGGCGTGATGTTGGCGAGCGAGTTGCGGTTGCACGGTGTGCGGGTGCTCGTGCTCGAGAAGGACGCCGAGCCGACCAGGATCGTCCGGTCGCTGGGTCTGCACGCGCGCAGCATCGAGGTGATGGACCAGCGGGGGCTGTTGGAGCGGTTCCTCGAGCTGGGCACCAAGTACCCGGTGGGCGGGTTCTTCGCGGGGATCGCGAAGCCGGCGCCGGAGCGGTTGGACACCGCGCACGCGTACACGCTCGGCATCATGCAGCCCGTCACCGACCGGCTGCTGACCGAGCACGCGGTCGAGGTCGGGGTGGAGATCCGGCGGGGTGTCGAGGTCGTCGGGCTGGACCAGGACGACGAGGGGGTGGACGTCGGGCTGGCGGACGGGACGCGGTTGCGGGCGCGGTACCTGGTCGGCTGCGACGGGGGGCGGAGCGCGGTGCGCAAGCTGCTCGGCGTCGGCTTCCCCGGTGAGCCGAGCCGGGTCGAGACGCTGCTGGGCGAGGTGGAGCTGACGGCGTCTCAGGAGACGCTGACGGCGGTGATGACCGAGGTCCGCAAGACGCAGCTGCGGTTCGGGGTCGGGCCGATCGGCGACGGGGTGTTCCGGCTGGTCGTGCCCGCCGACGGGGTGGCCGACGACCGGTCGGTGCCGCCGACGCTGGAGGAGGTGAAGCGGCAGCTGGTGGCGACCGCGGGCACCGACTTCGGGGTGCACTCGCCGCGCTGGCTGTCCCGCTTCGGCGATTCCACGCGGCTGGCCGAGCGGTTCCGGGTCGGGCGGGTGCTGCTGGCGGGCGACGCGGCCCACACCCATCCGCCGGTGGGCGGGCAGGGGCTCAACCTGGGCATCCAGGACGCGGTCAACCTGGGGTGGAAGCTCGCCGCCGAGATCGACGGCTGGGCGCCGGAGGGGCTGCTGGACAGCTACCACGACGAGCGGCACCCGGTGGCCGCCGCCGTGCTGGACAACACCCGCGCGCAGATGCACCTGATGTCGTTGGAGCCGGGGGCCCAGGCGGTGCGCAGGCTGGTGACGGACCTGATGGACTTCGAGGACGTGAGCCGGTACCTGACGGAGATGATCCACGCGATCGGGATCCGCTACGACTTCGGCGGGGGTCACGAGCTGCTCGGCAGGCGGCTGCGGGACGTGCCGCTCAAGCACGGGCGCCTCTACGAGCTGACGCGCGGCGGCCGCGGGCTGCTGCTGGACCAGACCGGCGCGCTGTCGGTGGCCGGGTGGGCGGACCGGGTCGACCACGTCGTCGACGTCAGCGAGGAGCTGGACGCGCCCGCGGTGCTGCTGCGGCCGGACGGCCACGTGGCCTGGGTCGGTGAGGACCAGCGGGACCTGGTCGCCCACCTGCCCAGGTGGTTCGGCGCCGCGACCTGAGCGCGGTGGGGCCCGCGCGGCGCGGGCCCCACCCGTCAGACGGTGAAGCCCAGCTTGCTCGGCGTGCCGTTGCGGACGTTCTCGCGGTGCTCGTGGAAGTTCATCGAGTCGAAGAGGCCGGTGCCCTCGGCGAGCCTGGTCAGCACGGCCTCCTCGCACTGGTTGATCGCCTCCGCGGCGTCGACGACGGCGGCGAGCTGATCGGGCGAGGCGGCGAGCAGCCCGTCGTCGTCACCGAGGACGAGCGTTCCGGGCGTGATGTCGACGCCGCCGCAGCGGATCGGGAGCTGCGTGCGCGGCGGCGCCACGGCGGGGCCGGAGCGGGGGCAGGTGCCGCGGGCGTAGACGGTGAACCCGAGCGGGCGCAGGGTTTCCAGGTCGCGGACCAGGCCGTCGACGACGATGCCGGACAGGCCGCGGCGGTGCGCCTCGGTGGCGAACAGGCCGCCCGCGACGGCGACCAGCGGGTTCGCCGACGCGTCGACGACGAGGACGTCACCGGGCTGGGCGATCTCCAGGCCCTCCATCACCGACAGCAGGTCGCCGTCGGACTGGACGGTGACCGCGCGGCCCGCGATCGTGCCCTCGCCCGCGAGGCGGCGGATGCCGTGGTCGAAGGTCGGGAGGGACTTGTCCGCGTCGCTGACCACCGACACCGGCAGCAGGCGGGCGCGGGTCAGGAGGCTGTCGTGTTCCATGGCTGCACCCTAGGAGCCGTCGACGGGGTCGCGGCGGCGTGGCACGCCCCGTACCCCTCGGCGCGGCGGACGATCCGGCCCGATTCGACGCGGATCGCGGCCTCGGTGTCGTCGTCCACGGTCGGCAGACCCGCGGCGGCGGCGAGGAATCCGCGTTCGTCGCACACGACCCGCAGCCGCGGCCACGCCGACTCCGGGACGGCTTGGCGCAGGCACGCGCGCAGTTCGGCGACGGTCAGCCTGGCCAGCGGCGCCAGTTCGTCGGGGTGGGCGGTGACCAGGACGGCCGTCACGTCGGCGCCCGCGCGCACGGCCTGCTCGACGGCGGCGAGCCGGTGCAGGCCCAGGACGGCGACCACCCCGTCACCGGTGAGCGGGGCGGGCGCGCCGGTGAGCAGGTCGGTCGGTGCCGTCGGCGGGGTCCACGACTCGTCGACGAGCGCGGGCGCCAGGTCGATCGGCGATTCCGGCCAGTGGTCCCCCGTGGCCAGGTCGGCGAGCTGTTCGCAGGCGCGGACCACGTGGAAGATCTCGCCGAAACCGGGCGCGGCCCAGGCCAGCGCGGTCGCGCCGTGCAGCGTGGTGAGCGCGGCCTCGGCGACCCGCACCAGCCGTCCCGCGGCCGGGTCCAGCCGTTCGAGGGCGAGGCCGAGCAGGATCGCGTCCAACGCCATGAGCTGTGCGAACGGCCGCCTGGTCAGCTCGTCGACGGCGACCTCGGGGATCAGGTCGACGCCGAGCCCGTGCCGGTCGTCGCTGGCCATCGGGAGCCGGGCGACCCACGCGCGGGCGAACACCCCGAGCGCCTCGCGGACCGTGAGGCCGGGGTCCACCGACGGGTGCGGCTCGTGTTCGGCGGCGTCCGCGAGCACCGCGAAGTACAGGGCGCGCTTGCCGGGGAAGTTGGAGTACACGGCGCCGCGGGTCAGTTCGGCGCGATCGGCGATGCGGTCGATCTTCGCTTCGCGGAACCCGTGCTTGGCGAACTCGGACCTGGCGGCGGCCAGCACCCCGGCGCGGTTGCGCTCCTGGGTCTCCGCCCTCGTGAGCCGGACCATCGTCCTCCTACCAGCGTCGGAGCACCCAAGATACCGCGCCCATGCGCATGGGCGCGTCATCCGGAAATTCGTCCCGCCGAGTTGTCGATCCGCGCGGTCGGTGTTCGTGTAAGCGGTGATAGCCAGGAACGAGGAGGAACCCCGTGAAGCAGTACCTGCTCAGCATCTACCAGCCCGACGGTCCCGCGCCGGAGCCCGAGGTCCTCGGTCCGATCATGGCCGACCTGGCCGGGTGGAACGACGAGCTGCGTGCGGCGGACGCGTGGGTGTTCGGCGCGGGCCTGTTCCCGCCGAGCACGGCGACCGTGGTGCGCGCCGGATCCGACGGGGTGCTGACCACCGACGGTCCGTTCGTCGAGGCCAAGGAGCACATCGGCGGGTTCACCGTCGTGCGCGCGCCGGATCTGGACGCCGCCCTGGAGTGGGGTCGACGGCTGTCGCTCGCGACCACGCTGCCGGTCGAGGTACGGCCCGTGCAGGACAACGGCTGATGTCCGACGTCGCGCGGATCTTCACCGAGGAGTACGGCCGCGCGGTGTCCGTCCTGGTCCGGGTGTTCGGCGACATCGACATCGCCGAGGAGGCGGTGCAGGACGCGTTCGCCACCGCCGTGCTCCGGTGGCCGGTCGACGGCCTGCCGCCGAGCCCGGCCGGGTGGATCATCACGACCGCCCGCAACCGGGCGGTCGACCGGCTGCGCCGCGAGGCCCACCGCGAGGACAAGCACGCCCAGGCCGCGTTGCTGCACGCCCGCGACGACGTGGGCGAGGAGGGGGGTCCGGTGCGCGACGACCGGCTGAGGCTGATCTTCACCTGCTGCCACCCCGCGCTCGGACAGGCCGCACGGGTCGCGCTGACCCTGCGCCTGCTCGGCGGTCTGAGCACCGCCGACATCGCGCGGGCGTTCCTGGTGCCGGAGGCGACCATGGCCCAGCGGCTGGTGCGGGCCAAGGGCAAGATCCGCGACGCGGGCATCCCCTACCGGGTGCCCTCCGAGGCGGACCTGCCCGACCGGCTGCGGGCCGTGCTCGCCGTGGTCTACCTCGTCTTCAACGAGGGCTACTCGGCGGTCGACCGCGATGACCTGTGCGCGGAGGCGATCCGGCTGGGCCGCCTGCTCGCCGAGCTGATGCCCGACGAACCCGAGGTCGTCGGACTGCTGGCCCTGATGCTGCTGACCCGGTCCCGGCAGGCCGCCCGCGTCACGCCGTCCGGCGACCTGGTGCTGCTGGCCGACCAGGACCGCGGCCTGTGGGACGCCGCCCTGGTCGCCGAGGGCCGGGCGCTCGTGCGGGCGTGCCTGCGCCGTGGCAGGCCAGGGCCTTACCAGATCCAGGCGGCCGTCAACGCCGTGCACAGCGAGGCGCCGACGGACTGGTGGCAGGTCGTGACCCTCTACGACCAGCTCATGGCCGTCGCGCCGAGCCCGGTCGTGGCCCTCAACCGGGCGGTCGCGGTGGCCGAGGTCGACGGCCCGGACGCCGCCCTCGCCCTGGTCGACGCGCTGGACCTGGACGGCTACCACCTGTTCCACGCCGTGCGCGCCGACCTGCTCCGACGACTGGGGCGGTCCGCCGAGGCCGACGCGGCGTACGAGGCGGCGCTGGCGCGGACGGAGAACAGGGCCGAGCGGGAGTTGTTGGGGCGCAAGCGGGGTTAGGACCCGGCCAGGTCGAGGCCGAGGGTGGCGAGGTCGCGGCGGATCGGGCCGAACGACTTCGCGCCGAAGCCGTGCAGGGCGAGCAGTTCGCGTTCGGTGGCCTGGGACAGCTGTTCGAGGGTGGTGTACCCGGCGCCGACCAGGGCGCGGCGGGCGGGTGCGGACAGGTCGGCGGGGAGTTCCATGCGGCGGATCCTAAGCGCCGACCGGCTCCCCCACCCTCGTCATCAGCGACGTGGGCGGGGGAACAGGACAGACCGATCCCGGCGCGATGTCGACCACGGGCGACTAGCGCGGGGACACGAACACCGGGCGCGTTCGGAACTCCGTGTCAGCGGGCCAGCAACGTCATCGTCACGCCCGGAGCGAGTTCCCGCGTCCCGGTCGGCACGAACCCGCGGCGCCGGTACAGCTCCATCGCGGGCAGGTTCGCGGTGCCGGTGGAGACGACGGTCCGGTCGGCCGGTTCGAGGGCGTCGAGGGCGTCGAGCAGCGCGCTGGCGATTCCGGACCGGTGCGCGCTCGGGTGCACGACCAGGCGGCAGATGTCGAGCGTGCCGTCCTCCAGCCGCTCCCACGACACCGCGCCGGTCAGCCCTTCGGTGCCGAGGAACGACTCGCCGCACGCGCGCAGTTCGTCGGGCGTCTCGTGGAGAGGCGGAATGGCGTCGAAACCGATGAGCCGCGCCTCCACGGCGTAGGCGGCCCGTTGCAGCTGCCACAGGCCGCGCAGGGTGTCGTCGTCGGACAGGTCGAGCCGGTGGATGGGGAGCGTCGTCACGCCGCGAACCTAGCCGTTCGGCCCAGGAGGATCGACAGCATTGGCGATTGCCGCCGCCGATGGCCGTCGATAGGCTCCGGAAACGCCGGTGCTGCCGGTGGCGGAATCGGAATTCCGTGGTTGTCGAATTGGGGGATTCACCACATGAAGGCCATTTCCAGGCTGAGCCGTGCCCTTTTCGCCCTGGCCGTGGGCGTGTCGCTCACCGCCGTCACCGCGGGCACCGCGAGCGCCGAACCAGGGCTTTCCGCCGCCGAAGGTGACAACGCCCCGCTCCGGGCGGCCGCCGCGTGCCCGCAGCCCGGCCAGCGGGTGAAGACGTCCACCGCCACCAACGTCTACCTCGTCAACCCGGAACGCAGGCTCCTGCTCATTCCGGACGAGGCCACCTACTTCGCCCTGTGGGACAGCTGGGACGGGATCGCGGTCGACGACCGGGTCAACGAGTGCTATTCGCACTACGACATCTTCGACGGCCCGCACCTGGTCCGGCAGAACGGCGGCGTGAACGTCTACATCTGGGACAACTCCCCCGGCTCGTACCGGCTGATCCCGACCCTCGAGGTGTTCGAGCAGTACGGGTTCGCCTGGAGCAAGGTCGTGGCCACGCCGTACAACGACATCCGCCCCGTCTCCTACCAGGACTGGACCAACTACTAGGAAGCAACCGGGTCAGGTCGCGGGCGTCTCCACGTCCGCGACCCGGTCGAGGCCCAGGCCGCGGTTGAGCCTGCCGACCAGCGCGGTCGTCGCACGGCGCGGGAGCAGCCTGGACACCAGGGTGCCGACCCGGTTGACCGCGCGGCCGGGGTAGGAGACGTGCCTGCCGCGCGCGAAGTCGTCCAGTGTCCGCGCGGCGACGCGCTCCGGGGTGTCGGCCCGGCGCGGGTCGATGGTGGCGGTGGTGCCGTCGAAGAACCCGGTGGCGACGGCACCGGGGTGCGCGGCCATGACGGTGACCCCGGAACCGCGCAGCTCCGCGGCGAGCGCTTCGC
The DNA here is from genome assembly GCF_032460545.1 of Umezawaea sp. Da 62-37. Lineage (GTDB taxonomy): Bacteria > Actinomycetota > Actinomycetes > Mycobacteriales > Pseudonocardiaceae > Umezawaea. The sequence goes on along the minus strand of NZ_CP135965.1, from coordinate 11,617,414 downwards.
TGAACGACAGGACGAACGCCTTCGTGGCCGCGTAGGACGCCTGGTAGGGCATGGGTTGGAACGCCGCCGTGGACGCGATGTTGACGATCCCGCCGCGTCCGCGGGCGAGCATCCGGCCACCGAGCAGCTGGGTGAGCGCGACCAGTCCGCCGATGTTGACGTCCACCGACACCAGGTGCTGCTCCAGCGGCCGGTCGAGGAACGGGCCGACACTGCCCAGGCCCGCGTTGTTCAGGAGCAGGTCGACCTCGATCCCGCGCTCGCCGAGTTCCGCGACGACGTGCGCCGGGCCCGCCGGGTCGCCGAGGTCGGCGGTGATCACCTCCACGCGGACCCCGTGGGCCTCGCGCAGTCGTGCCGCCAGGTCCTCCAACGCGTCGCGGGACCGGGCCACCAGCACGAGGTGCGCTCCCCTGCGGGCCAGTTCGGCGGCGTAGGCGGTGCCGAGTCCTTTCGACGCGCCGGTGACGAGGGCGGCGGTTCCCTGGAATGTCTTCACGGTTCGACCGGCTTTCACCCACGAGGTACTTCGACTCTCGAAGCACACGTCCGACTGTAAACAGGTTCGATCCTCGAAGCAAATGCGTCCGACCTAGCCCTATTCGGTTGAATACTGCCCTAGCATTGGGATGCATAGGGTAGTTTGCGGAACATGTCAGGGGAGTTGTTGTCCGTCGAGCAGGTCGCCGACCAGCTCGGCCTGCACGTCCGCACCGTGCGCGGGTACGTCCGCGACGGCCGGCTGAAGGCCGTGCGGATCGGCAAGCAGTACCGGATCGCCCGCGAGGACCTGGCGGCGTTGACCGGGCAGCCGCCCGCGCCACCGCCGCGACGGCACGTGGAGGTGTCGAGCATCGTGCGGGTCGAGGGCATCGACGCGACCGATGCCGGGAGGCTCAGCAACCTGCTGATGACCGCCACGGCCGGTCCTCGCGAAGGTGACGGCCCGTTGCGCGTGGAGACCATGCACGACGCCGACCGCGGCACCATGAAGATCATCGTGCTCGGCGGCGTGGAGACGACCGCCGAACTGCTCAAGCTCATCGCCGTGATCACCGAGGAGGGGACCCGATGACCACCGTCTACCGATCCGAGGCAGGCGGCCGGACCGTCCGCGAGCACTACCGCGCGATGCTGGACCGCTGGCCGGTCGACGCGGAGCAGCGGACCCTGACGACCCGCGCGGGTGACACGTTCGTGGTGATCAACGGGCCGGTCGACGCTCCCCCGGTGATCGCGCTGCACGGCTCGGGGGGCAACTCCTCGACGTGGCTCGCCGACATCGCCACCTGGGCCCCGCACCTGCGGGTGTTCGCGGTGGACCTGATCGGCGAACCCGGCCTGAGCGCCCCGTCGCGGCCGCCGCTGGGGTCACCGGACTACGCGGACTGGCTCGACGACGTCCTGGACGGGCTCGGTCTGACAACGGCGGCGGTCGTCGGCATGTCGCTGGGCGGGTGGATCGCGGTCGACTACGCCACCCGCAGGCCCGACCGGGTCACCAGGCTGGCGCTGCTCGGCCCCACCGGGATCGGGCGCCGCAAGGTCGGCTGGCTGGTGCGGGCACTGCCGTTCTTCGCGCTGGGCCACTGGGGGCGGCTGCGGATCGTCCGGATCGTCGCGGGCGCCGACGTCGGCGAGTACCGCGAGGTCATCGCCTCGACGTTCCGGCACTTCAAGCCGCGGGTGGAGTTCCCGGCGTTCGACGACGGGGTGCTGTGCCTGCTGAGGATGCCGACGCTGGTCGTCGTGGGCGGCCGCGACGCGATGCTGGACTCGCGGGAGACCGTGCGGCGGCTGGCGGCGACCGTGCCGCACGCCGACGTCCGGCTGCTCCCCGGCGTCGGCCACTTCATCCCCGGCCAGGCGGACGCCGTGCTGGAGTTCCTCCGATGAGCGGCGTGCTGGTGCTCCCCGCGGACGGACCGCTGCTGAGCACCGAGCAGGACGCGGTGGACGTCATCGGCGAGATGTGGTCGCGGGACGCGGACACGGTCGTCGTGCCGGTGGAGCGGCTCGACGAGGGGTTCTGGACGTTGAGCACCCGGATCGCGGGCGGCATCATCGGCAAGTTCGTCGGCTACCGGGTGCGCCTGGTCGTCGTGGGGGACATCGCCGACCGGCTCGCGGCGAGCGACACGCTGAGCGCGTTCGTGCACGAGATCAACCGCGGCCACGAGGTGTCGTTCGTGGCGGAGTTCGCGGGCTGACCAGGGGGCGCGGGTCGATCCGCGCCCCCTTCGCGTCACACCAGACTGGCGGGCTCGCCGAACAGGTCACCCGTGATCGCCGTGGTCCGGCCCTGGCTGTCCTTCACCACGGGGCTCGCGGTGGAGGAGCCCTGCGGCGGCACCGACGGCGGAGGGGCCATCGGCACCGGAGGAGCCGGGACCGGAAGCGGGGTCGCCACCACCGGAGGAGCCGCCGGAGGCTGGTTCACCGCGTTGCGCAGGGCGATGGGGTCCACGACCGCGCGCTCCGCGGGCCACGTGCTCCGGTCCGCCTCGACCACGGTGATGCCGTGCGCGGCGGCGAAGGCGTCGATCCGCGCGCGGACGGCCGGGTCGAGCCCCGCGCGGGGCACCGACACCTCCGCCACGTCCCGGCCGAACATGACCCCGCCGTACACGTGCGTCTCCAGCAGCAGGTTCTTCTGCGGGACCATCCCGTCCAGTCCCATGGCGTTGTGCACGATGCCGTCGACGTAGTCCATCCGGTTCTGCGCCAGCATGTCGTGCATCAGGTCGACGACGCCGCTGCGCTCCGGACCCTTGGCGCCGAAGGTGTAGTACGACCGCTGGCGCACCCGCGGGTCGAGCAGCAGGTGGGTCTCGCCGTAGTACTCGGACCCCTCGAAGCCCTTCGTCCGGCCGTAGTTCACGTTGACCGCGCCGAACACGGCGGCCTCGTGCGGACCGAAGCCGCGCCTGCCCGACTCGATGTCGTCCTTCTCCCGGCGCCACCGCGTGTAGTTGTCGCCGCGCGAGGCGTTGACCTCGTTGGACAGCGTCCAGAAGGCGAAGTCCGGATCCTCGGCGAGCAGGCTCTCCAGGTAGCCGATCTGCCGCGGCGTCCTGGCCGCGTCCAGCTCGGCGGCCGCCAGCATCGTCTTGGCGAGCTGGTGCCGGGCCCGCAGGGCCTTGATCTCCGGGCTGGGCCGGAACGGGTCCTCCGCCCGCGCCCTCTGCTCCCACTCGGCCAGCAGGCGGGCGACCTCGACCCGCCGCGCGTCCACGTCGGCCTGCTTGGTCCGCAGCATCCCGAGCGTCGACGAGTCGACGATGCTCAGGCCGATCTCCGCGGCCGTCAGGTAGTGCGCGTCCGGCTGGGCGAGCGCCGCGGCGCCCTGGTCGTTGCCGAAGACGGTCCCGCCCTTCAGCGAGATCGTGATCGGCGCGGTGGCGAACCAGGTCTCGGCCTTCGCGAGCACGCGCTCGGCGGCGGCGGCGTCCGGCACCCCGAGCTTCTCGACGAGGTGCCGCCTCACCGAGTCCCGCCGCGCCGCCGCCGCGGTGTCCCCCCGGCCGTTCTCGACCCGGTTGGTCCGGATGTCGCGCAGGTGCTCGTACTGGCGCTGGGTCAGCGACCCGGCGTGGTCGGAGCCCGGCAGCGGTACCGCGGTCGCGTCCGTGGACGGGACCAGGTGGCCGCGGGTCGCCGCGAGGTGCGCGCCCGTGAACGGCACGGCCCACGTGGTGGCCGGGTTCGCGATGGGCGGCAGGACGACGGCAGTCGGGGGCAGCCACGCGGTCGTCGGTACCGGCGCGGTCGTCGGCGCGGCCGTCTGCGCGGTCGTCTGCGCGGTCGTCGGCGCGGGTGCCAGCACGGCCCGCAGGCTGTCGAGGTGGTCGGACGCGGTCCTGGTGAGGACCAGGTCCTTGTTGTTCCACTCCGGTGAGCCCGGCTTGTCCCGCTTGATGGTGTCGAGGAAGCGCTGCGAGGTGGTCTTGCGCAGCTCGACGGAGCGCCGGTAGTAGCCCGGCGCGATCTCACCCGGCAGGTCGGTCAGGACGAAGTTGCCGTTCGCGTCGTTGTCCGGGCCCAGTTCGCCCTGGTAGATCTCGGACAGCGAGTAGGACAGCATCTCCGCCTCGTACCGCCTGCGCAGGAGGTCGAAGGTCGTCCGGGGATCCAGCCCCGCCCGCTCGGCGATGGCCTCGACCCTGGCTGCCACGTCGGGCAGTTCGACGTCCCCGCGCATGAACGAGGTCAGCGGGTCGTCGGACACCAGCGCGCCCGCCAGCCGGACGGTGTCCGGGGACATCGACGAGGTCGCGTCGCCGTCCCAGCGGAGCCGGTCGGCCTGCGACGCGAGGATCTTCCGGGCGAACACCGGCTTGAGCAGCGGGTCGTTGAAGGCCGCCGACATGTCCCTGGCCGCGTTGTCCACGATGGAGGCCAGCGCGATGGCGTCGTTCCTCGTCGCGACCTCGGGGCCCTGCGCGTTCACCTCGGTAAGCCTGGGCAGGATCCGGACGAGACCCGGCAGCGAGCGCGGCGCCGGGCGGCCGAGAACCTCCAGCACCCGCTGCACGTGCTCGTGGGTGCTCTGCCCCTGGCGGATCCTGGAGTCGGGGTTGTTCATGGCCAGGTCGACCAGCGGCATCCGGCTCGCCCAGTCGAGGACACCGGCCGGGCGGGCGGGCATCGGGGGCGCGCCGGTCTCCGAGGCGACGGTGGCGTCGTCCACGACCACCGCGTCGTCCGCCACGACCGCCTGCGGGGCGCCCGCCGCGATCCGCTGCTGCTCGGCCAGCACGTCGGAGGCCGCCTGGACCGCCGCCGTCCGCCGCTCGGCGTCCGCGACGGCGGTGGCGCGCTCCTCCACGGCCTTCTGGAACTCGGCGGTGAGCACGGCCCGCCGCTGGTCGTCCTGGGTGGTGAACAGCGCTTCCGCGCGGTGGTCGACCTCGCGGTCGGCCCGCGCCTTCGCCTCCAGCGCCGCCGCCTCGGCCCGGCGGGCGTCCGACAGGAGCGCCTGGGCGTCCGCCACCGACGCGACGGGCGGGGCGTTCGGCGGGGCGACGTCCGACTCGAAGGCGGTGGGCGCCAACGGGTTCGGCGAGGCCAGGGCGTTGGCTCGGGTCTCGATCAGCCACAGGTTGCGGGGCTTGAGTTCCATGGTCGGCGAGTCGATCCCGGCCGTCATGGGGCCGTTGTCCGCCACGACCCGGCCCTTGCCGTCCTGGTGCTGGAAGACCGGCTTCGCGTGACCGGGCTCCACGTACTCGTCCTGCAACCCGAGGAAGTGCCCGACCTCGTGCGCCAGCCGCCTGGAGTCGGTGTCGACCGGCCAGCTGAGCTGGTTCGCCCGACCGTTCGGGCCGGTGACGGCGATGTGGCCGTGGGCGTCCGCCGGGTTGTCGGTGAACTCCACGGTGACGTGCAGCTGGTCGTTGCTCGGCAGGCGGTGGCCCTGGTTGAACAGGGCGTCCACACCGGCGCGGGTGCGGGCCTTCAGCGCGTCCACGTCGGGACCGGACGCGTCGAGGTGCACCTTGACCGTGTAGTCCTGCACCTTCACGCCGTCGACGTCGAAGCTGCGCTTGTCGTAGGCGATCGGACCGCGCCACGCCTTCAGGTCGACGCTGCCGGGAGCGACGGTGCTGGTGGTCAGCACTCCCCCGTCCTCGGAGCGCACGGTGCTGACCGGAGCGCTGTCCCGTGCCGCCCGGATGTCCTGCGAGGACACCGGGTTGCTCGGCCGCGACCAGTCCGCGTTCGGCGCGTCGCTGTGCCGCCACGACTCGTCCGACAGGATCGGGTGCGGCGCCTGCGGACCATCGGCCGTGATCACCATGTCGGCGACCTTCACCGACTTCGGCGCCGGAGGCGGGGTGAAGCCCTCGGGGCGCTTGAGGTCCCAGTCCACGGTCACGTCCGCGCCGTCGGGACGACCGCCCTCGGCGATCGTGACGTCCACGGCACCGTCGAGCTTGGCGTCCAGCGCGGCCTTGACCGCCGGGGCGTTGGCGCCCGACACCTCGACCTCGGGCGGCAGGAAGCCGCGGTCCGCGCGCTTGCCCATCGACTCGGTGAGGTCGTCGGCCAACGCGTCGACCGTGGCCGACTGCTGCTCGTCCAACGACGTGCTGCCCGGCGCGAAGTCGAACGACCGCTCCGGCGAGGGGCCCTGCGGTGCCGCGAACCGCGGCGCGGCGGGGATCGGCTCCACGTCGGGAGCGACCGCCGTGCCGGGCACGGGCGGCGCGGCGGGCGGCACCGGCGGAACGGGCCGGGTCGGAGCGGGGACAGGAGGAACGGGCCGGGTGGGCGCGGCGGGCGGCGGGGCGTTCGTCGTGTTGTAGGCGGCGACCTCCTGGTCGACGGCGGTCTTCGCGTTCCACCACGCCTGCTGGCGGGTGTCGACCAGGGTCCGCGCCTGTTCGAGATCCGCCTCGGCGGTCGCGATCTCGGCCTGCGCCGCCTGGTGGCCGCTCACCGCCTGCTCGTGGCGGGTCACGGCGAGGTCCCGCGCCTCGTCCAGCCGCGCGGCGTTGCGCTGGGCGGCTTCCAGGTTCCCGGCGGCCGTCTCCACGTCCGCGGTCGCCGTCACCAGCCTGGTCTCGGCGTTCGCGTGAGCCGTGATCGCCTCGGCGAGGCGGTCCGCGGCCGCTTGGCGGTCGCCGTCGGTGGCCGCCTGGTCCTCGCCGATCTGCCGGACGGCCTCCTGCCGCTGCCCGACCACTCCGGCCAGGTCCTGGACCTCGGCCCGCGCGGCGTCGGCGGTGTCGACGGCGGTGCCGTGCAGACCGGTCGTGGTGGTGACCATGCCGACCGCGGTCGCGGCGGCCCTGTTCGCCACGGCCAGTTCGCCGAGACGGGTCACGGCGACCTCGCCCAGCCTCGCGGCCACGGGCGCGAGCCGGTTGACGGTGACCTCGGTGTCGTGCCGGACGGTGTCGGCGTCGACCTCCGCGTCGCGCCAGGCCTTGGCCGCGTCCTGCACCCCGGTCTGCGCGGTGTCCAGCGTCGCGGGCAGGTCCGTGCCGATCGCCGTCTCCGCGTCGGCCACGGGCATCCGGACCTGCGCCGATCCGGGTGCCACCAGCTCGACCACGGAGGTCCGGCCGCCACCGAGGTCGGCGACGACCCGGTACTCGACGTCGTAGGTCACCAGGCCGGAGCGGCCCTGCGGCTTGAGGTTGGTGGACTTGTTGTTCGTCGCGCCGCCGGAGGTCGCGTCGCTGTCCTCGCCCGCGTGCCGGAGTTCGACGCCGCCGGTGGAGAAGCCGACGTCGGGCTTCTTGGACGACACGCCGCCGCTGGCCGCGCCGACGGAGAAGTCACCCGTCTCGGTGTGCTTGCTCTCGCTGGAGGTGGCGGTGATCGTCGTCGTCGGGTTCTCCAGGTTGACGCCGTCGCTGAGGCCTTCGAGCCTGGGGTTGACCAGCTTGGCGTAGACCTTGACGTTCGCGTGCTGGCTCACCGTCAACGCGGCCTCGTGCAGACCCGGAACCTCCAACGCGCCCTTGAGCATTCCGGGCAGGTTCGGCTGCAACGACTCCGAACTCAAACCGGACTGCAACGCGTTCATCGAACCCGTGCCCTTGCCGGTGATGCCCTGGTTCGCACCCGCCGTGGTGAGCGCGAGCACGGCGGCCTGCCGGAGTTGCGCCGCGCCGCGGAAGTTCTCCACCGAGGCGGTGGCGGGCAGCACGACGCGGTCGGTCTGCTGCCAGGCGATCGTGGACTCGGGCGTCGCGCCGATCTCCACAGCGGGAGCCGGTGCGAAGGCCGGAGGCGCCACGGGTGCGCCGTCCGCCGCGACCTTGTGGTTGTCGGCGAGCAGCCGCACGTCCATGGTCTGCGGGGCGCTGGACGCCCGGCCGACGACCTGGTTGCCCTTCTCGACGACCAGTTCGAAGACGACCGGCACCCGGTACTTCACGGCGGGACCGGAGCCCGCGCGCACGTGGCCGGACTGCTCGGTGGTCGAGGTGGTCGTCGAGTGCGACTCCGCCTGGCCGACGGACGCGCTCGCGACGGCGCCCGCGGACCCGGAGATGTTCGGGTTGCTGGTGCCGGGCAGTCCGGTGCCGGGGACCTTGAGGCCGAGCCCCCAGGCGGTGCCACCGCCCTCGGTGCGGCTGATCTTGCTGGTGCCGGTGGTGGAGTGCGCCATGTCGACGCCATCGTTGACGACGCCGGTGAACACCGGCGCGTCCGCGATCCTGGCCTTGAGGGTCACCTGGTAGGTGTCCTTGCCGAACACGCCGGGATCGTGCACCAGCAGCGGCACACCGCCGTCGAGCGCGCTGTCCACGAGCCCCTTGACGCTCGCGCCGGACGTGAGGTCGGTGAGGCGCTGGAGGTTGTTCATCGAGTCGTTGAGCACCGACGCGGGCAGGAGGTCCGCGCCCAGCGCGCCGAGGTCGGCTCGCAGGTCGGGCACCAGGTTCGAGAGGTCCGGCACGTTCTCGACCAGGCCGAGGCCCAGCGCGCCCGAGTCGTTCGGGGTCAGCGTCGGCGGCGGGGTCATCGCGCCCATGTCCGGCGTGACGTGCGCGTTCACCAGTGGCGGCAGCGCGCCGATGCTGCGGGCGACCTCCTCCGTCACCCGGACGAAGACGCCGCCCGGCAGGGAGACGGTCTTGCCCGCCACCACGGGCGTGCCCTTGTAGAGGGTGTTGCCCGAGCGGCTCTCCGCGACGATCGTGACGTCGGCGCTGTACTGCACCAGCACCGTCCGCCCGCCCGCCGGGGTGGAACGGGTGCGGTCGACGCTGCCGCCGATCTCGGTGCCCTCGGTCGTGGACTTCGACCACGGGGTCCACCTCGCGGTGGCGCCGAGCGCGCCCGAGCCGGTCGAGTCCTTGTCGGTGGACTTCATCGGCGTGTTGAGACCGGCGGTCAGGTCGACGGACTGCGCGCCGGTGACGCTGTCGCCCGCCTTGAAGCCCCCGGTGCTGGTGTTCTCCGTGCTGGTGTCGTCCGCGATGGACACCAGCTTCGGGTTGGTCAGCGACACCGACATGCCGAGGGCGCCGGTGCGGTCGGTGACGCGACGGCCGTACCTCATGCCGCCCTCGGTCACGCCCTTGCCGACCAGCGTCGGCAGGGTGGCCTTGATGCTCTCCGGGCTGAACAGCCTGTCGATCCGGTTGCGGGACTCGGTGCCCGCCAGTCCGAGCGACGTGTCACCGCGTGCCGCGTCGTCCATCGCCGCGATGGCCGCGTCGCGCAACGCCTCGGTGCCGGTGACCGCCTCGACGTGCAGCCACGGTTCGACCGCGGGCTTGGGCGTGGTCAGCAGGGTCCGGATGTCCGGCGGCGCGGCCAGGTCGGCCTGGACCGGGACGCCGGGGGCGAACGTCGACGGGTCGGCCGTCATGGCCGAGCTGTCGGACACCCACAGGTTCACCTTGCCGCTGATCGCGGGCAGGGTGGTCGCGGTCGCGGGACCCGGCGTGTTCTCCGTCTTCGCGACCGTGCGCGCCTCGGGCACCTGGAGGAACGGCGAGCCGGGCGTGACCCGCTTGACCCACGCCCGGTTGCGGGTGACGGTCTCGATCTTGACCTCGAAGGTCACGTCGTGCTCGAACAGCTGGGCGTTCGGGCTGCCCGTGTTCTGCGCGCCGCTGCCGACGGTCGGCCCGGCGGCGGTCTTCGTCGACGTCGAGCTGGAGTACTTCGCGCCGAGCGTCGGGGTCGGGGTGGCCTTCGTGCCGCCGGACGTGCTGGGGATGACGACCTTGCCCTCGACGCCCGCGCTCCAGCCCTTCTGGGTGGTCGTCGAGCTGTCCAGCGCGGGCGCGGTGGAGGCCGCGCCGCGGATGTTGCGGGCGTCGGCCTGGCCGCGGTGCACCGGGTTGGCGACCTTGGCGGTGACGGTGACGTTGACGTACTCGTTGGTCGCCATGCCCCGCTTCTTGAGCTGGACCTGGACTCCCGCCCCGAGCAGGCTGTCCATCCGGGACTTCAGCGCGGTCGGCGACAGCTCCGTCGCGAGCTTGCGCTCGTTGGCCATCTGCTCCGCGAGGTCCGCGGAGTTCCGGCCGATGCCCATCGGGTCGCTGTCCGGGTCGGCGAACGTCGGGAGGAAGTCCGCGAAGCCGGGCAGGCCGCGCAGGGCGTCCTCGACCTGGCCCTGCACCCGGTTGGCGGGCTCGAACGCGCCGACCTTGACGTTGCCCGCGGCCGCCGCCGAGGCGAGGTACGGCGGGACGAAGCGCGGGACGAGCGTCGGGGTGGCCAGGGTCGTCCTGGTGCCGGGCGGCACCGGCAGGCCCGCGGCGGCCGCCTCCGGCAGCCCGAGGCGCACGTAGCCGGTGGCGGGCACGACGACCGGCGCGCCGTGCGGGGTCTGGAACTCCAGGTTCATGGTGACCAGGTAGAGCCCGGTGTCGCCCTTGATCTGGACACCGGTCTTGGACGTGGCGCTGGTGCCCGACGACGACGACTCCGTCGTCCTGGCGGAGTAGCCCGCGACGGCGCCCGCGGTGCCGCCGACCGCGTTCGGCGTCACGGCGCCGCCGCCGACGCCCACGTTGACGTCGAAGCCGCTCTTGGTGGACGCCGACAGGCCGGTGTTCGTCGTAGTGGACTCGTGCAGGTGCATGGCCGTGGACGTGTTGGTGCCGATCAGCGTCGCGGTGACCGGTGTGGCCTTCATCCGGACGACGCCCGCGCGGCTGCCGTGCGGGCTGAGCAGGTCCGGCGACACGACCCAGCCGTTGAGGGCGGCGCCGAGGTTGTCGCGCACCGTGGTGGGGTCGAGGAAGGTCCGCAACACCTCCCGGCCGGGCGCGCCCAGCCGGGTGATGGAGCCGTGCAGGTTCCCGGCGATGTCGGCGAACGCCTGGTCGGTGGCGATGTCGGTGACCGCTTCGGGCGCGGGGTGCTCCAGCGTGGAGCCCCACCCCGCGGCGGGGGTGTGCGTGGTCAGGCCGGGGTGGGGCACGTCGGCGAGGCGGAAGTCGTCGGCGATGTGCAGGGTGACGTCCACGTCACCGTCGGCGTCGGTGACGACCGCCGTCGGAGCGCCGACGACGCGGCTCTGCGCGTCGGTGAGCGAGACGGTGTAGTTGACCGGGACGACGGCCTTGACCGAGCCCTCGCCCGCGCGGATGGCCCGCTGGTCGGCGGTCGACGTCCCGGAGGTCGCCGACACCGCGGGCTTGGCCAACTGCGCCTTGACCGAAGCCGAGCCGTACGCGCCGACACCCGCGGAGATGGCGCCGCCCGCGCCGACGTCACCCGAGGTGGCGACGGTGCTCGTGCCCGAGGTGGCGTTGCCGCTCTGCGCGGTCATGTCGACCTTGATCGCGGGCGACGGCTCGGTGATCGCGGCGGCCGCGTCGACGGGGGTGGTCATGGTGGCCTTGACGGTCGCCTCGAACCAGTCGCCGCCGACCTTGACCGGGAACTTGCGCCCGGTGTCCAGGAACGACTCGAAGTCCTGGGACAGCGCGGTCCCGATCTTGTCGAGGCCGACCGGGGTGACCCCGGCGCGGGCGGGCAGCAGGCCCTCCACCGCGGCGGTGACCTTGGCGCCGCCGTTGACGTCCGTCGCGGCGATCGAGCCGAGGGCCTTGCTGTCCTGGAAGAACGCCGGGAGGCTCCGGGTGGGCAGCACGTCGGCGGGAGCGGGGGCGACGACCGCCATCGGGTGGGCGTCCGCGTTCGGGTCCACGGCCGGGGTCGACCTGAAGATGTTCCGGAACAGGTCGCGCATCGGCGCGGACGGCGGGAGCGCCGTGGCGTCGAAGTCCGCGGGCGGCGTGGCGTTGGGCGAGGCCAGCGCGTCGGCGCGGGTCTCGATCAGCCACAGGTTGCGCGGCTTGATCTCCATGGTGGGCGAGTCGATGCCCGCGGTCATCGGACCGTTGTCGGCGACGACCCGGCCCCTGCCGTCCTGGTGCTGGAAGACCGGCTTCGCCTTGCCCGGCTCGAAGTACTCGTCCTGCAACCCCAGGAAGTGCCCGACCTCGTGCGCCAGGCGCCTCGAATCGGTGTCCACGGGCCAGTTGAGCTGGTTCGCCCGGCCGCCCTCGCCGGTCACGGTGATGTGCCCATGCGCCTCGGCGGGGTTGTCGGTGAACTCGACGGTGACGTGCAGCTGGTCGCTGCCGGGCAGGCGGTGGCCCTGGTTGAACATGGACTCGACGCCCTCGACCGTGCGCGCCTTGACCGCGTCGACCTCGGCGCTCGAAGCGTTGCCCGCCGGGTCCAGGAACACCTTGACGGTGTAGTCCTGCACGCCCTTGCCGTCGACCTCGATGCTGCGCTTGTCGTAGGCGATCGGACCGCGCCACGCCTTCAGGTCGACGCTGCCGGGGCTGACCGTGCTGCTGGTCAGCACTCCCCCGTCCTCGGAGCGCACCGTGCTGACCGGAGCGCCGTCCCGTGCCGCCCGGATGTCCTGCGACGACACCGGGTTGCTCGGCCGCGACCAGTCCGCGCTCGGCGCGTCGCTGTGCCGCCACGACTCGTCCGACAGGATCGGGTGCGGCGCCTGCGGGCCGCTGGCGGTGATCACCGTGTCGGTCACCTTGACCGACTTCGGCGCCTCCGGCGGCACGTAGCCCTCCGGACGCTTCAGGTCCCAGTCCACGGTCACGTCGGCGCCGTCGGGACGGCCGCCCTCGGCGATCGTGACGTCGACCGACCCGCCCAGCTCAGCCGTGAGGACGTCCTTGACGGTCTGGGCGTTCGCGCCCGAGACCTCGACCTTGGGCGGGAGGTAGCCCAGGTCCGCGCGCTTGGTGACGGCCTCGGCGAGGTCGTTGGTCAACGAGGTCATCGAGGCGGACTGCTCCGCGTCGAGGGCGGCGCTGCCCGGCGCGAAGGCGAACGACCGCTCCGGCGCCGGTCCCCGGCGGGCGGGGGCGTCCGGTGAGGGCGCCGTCCACGGTGACGGCGTGCTCGCGGACGAGGGCGGGGCCTGGGGCGGCTGGACGGTCGGGTCGGCTGAGGTGCCGGGCCGCCAGTCCGCGACCAGGCCGTCGAGGAACGCGAACCGCTGCGGAGCCTCGGCCCGCAGGCGGTCGGGGTCGAGGAAGTAGACCATCGCGGCCTCGGACAGGTCCTCGTCCGCGTTGGTGGCGCCGTACTTCGTGATGGGCGGCTCACCCGCGAGGTTGGGCCTGCCGTCCGGGGTCCAGCTGCCGACCCGGCTGCTGAAGTCCGGCAGCTCGGCCGTCTTCAGCGCGTCGACGACGCGCTTGATGCGCTGGCTGGACAGGTCGGTGGGGCCCTGCTTGGCGAAGAGCTCCGGGTGCCTGGCCTCGAGGTCGGCGATGGCGGCGGCGTGCCTGGGCGCCGTCGCGGCGAACGAGGTGGGCGCCAGGACGTGCGACCTGACCGACTCCTCGAAGTCCTTGCCGGGGTCCTTGGCGCCCTTGTACGGCGGTTCGACGGCGAACACGGGCTTGCCGTCGGCGCCCCAGCTGCCGAACTTGGCGCTGTACTCCGGGAGCGCGTACTTGAGCAGGCCGTGGGCCAGCTCGTGGGCGGCCGTGGCCTCGACCGCCTTGGCGCCGCCGCCGAGCATCGCCGCCGGGTAGATGTTGAACGCGTTGTGCGCGGCGATGTACTCGCCGGTGGCGAACGGGAACAGCTTCGTCCCCTTGATCGCCTGGGTCACCGCGCCCACGTTGGTCAGCTCCTGCGGGATGCCCGCACGGGTGGAGTTCTCCCGCGCCGCGCCGAGGATCGGCTCGTAGTGCGTGAGCGCGTTCTGGAGGCCTTCGAGCTCCTTGGGGTTCCACGGACGGGCGTTGACCTTGTCCAGGGTCGTCGCGGTCGCCTCGGGGTGGTCCAGCCTGACCGCGGTGGCGCCCGCGGTGGAATCGACCTCGATGCCGTACTTCGCGGTGATCCCGGCCATCACCTGGCGGGCTTGAGCGGCCGTCACCTCGGGGTCGGCGGTGCTGGACGGGTCGTCCTTGACCTGCTCGGTGGCCGGGGCGTTGGGCGGCTGCGGGAACGCGTCGGCGTCGGCCCTGGCGGGCGCGTTCGGCGGGGAGACCTCGTCGCCGCTGATGCGCGCGTGGTTCTCCGCGACGGTGGCCGGGTCGCGGAACATGTCGGCCAGGTCGCGCATCTTCTGCGAGACCTCGTGGTTGCCCGCGTACTCGAAGTGCCTGTTGTCGGCCGTCAGCTCGATGCCGTCCGGCCCGTTCCGGAAGCGGTCGGCGAACGCCTTGGGGCCGTTCTTGGAGTTCCCGTCCCGGTCGACGAACGCGCTGTCGGGCGTGTAGGAGGAGAAGTCGGCCTGGTAGTACTGGTGGAACTCCTCGAACAGCTTCTTCGGGTTGTCCGGGTTCGTGCCGTCGATCTTGCCCGCGAGGTCGTGGATGAAGCCGAACGCCTCGTCCGCGGTGATCTTGCCGCGCAGGTAGAAGCCGAACGGGTCGGAGTCCACGATCGCCCTGGCGGCGGCGAACTCGCGCTGGTTCTCCCACAGTCCGCGGTAGCGGTCCATCATCTCGACGGCGAGCTTGTGCTCGGGCTCGCGGTCGTGCCTGCCCTGGCCGTCGCCGAACTGGTTCTTGGCGTTGTTCTTCTCGATGTCGTGGAACAGGATCGCCTTGGCCAGCGCGTCGACCGGGATGAGCCGGGTGTCCGCGTTCTCGTTGGCGGTGAGCTTGAAGTACTGCCCCAGCACCATCTGCGAGTGCTCGTAGAAGGTGTGCCCGTTGTTCGAGCCGGGCGCGCGGCCCGGCGTGAGCTGCGGGACCGTGGCGACCTCGTCGAACTTCCTGTCCAGCTCGCCGAACTGCTTGATCAGCTGGTCCACGACGGCGTGGGCGTCCCGGTCGGGGGACTTGATGCTCGTGCTGAGCTCGTCGCCCGCCGCGCGCTGCGCGTCGAAGACCTGGCCGCGCTCGGCGTTCCACTGGAAGTAGGAGTTGAGGAACGGGTCCGCGCCCTCGGTCCTGGTGTTGAAGTCGAGCGCGATGCGGTCGGAGTCGGCGGAGATGAGCGCGCCGATCTCCGCCTGGGTGGCGATCTCGGGCACCTTGGCCATGAGCGCGTCGACGTCGGCCGGGTTGACCGGGGCGAACGTGAACGTGGTCAGTTCCATGCTGGCGCGGGCACGGGCGTTGTTCGCCACGGCGTCGGCCATCGTGTCGCGGAAGGACTGGTCGGCCAGCGCCAGCGCCGGGTCCTCGCGCAGCGCGGTCCTGATGTCGGTGGACAGCTTGGGCAGCACCTCGGTGGAGACCACCGACTTGAGGTCGTCGGGGCTGGTGTTGAGGAGGTCCTGGCTGGTGAAGGCGTCCAGCGCGCCGGTGACGACGGGCGCGAGGACCTTGTTCTCCGCCACGTCGGCCAGCAGGTTCGGGTCGATGGCCACCTGCGTGGTCGGCGCGGGGCGCGCGGCCATGTTCGCGGCCACCCGGTTGCCGAACTCGGCGGCGCGGGGGCCGCTGAGCCAGCCGCCCTTCTTGCCGCCCTTCGGGGTCGCGTCCAACCCGTCGAGGTTCCTGAACTCCTCGCTGACCGCGGCCTTCATGTCGTCGCGCAGGTGGTCCGCGATCCGCTGACGGCTGTCGGCGTCGAGCAGCGCGAGGCCGGGGTGCGCCTCGACCTTCGCGGCGAACTCGTTCGCGACCTTGTCGGCGACCTCCGCGGTGAAGTCGCGGTTGACCTTCCCGGTCTTCGGCGGGATCCCGTCCCTGACCAGCTTCTCCAGGGCGGCCTGGTCGGCGACCGGCCCCTTGACCTGCTTGATCGCCAGGTCGACGGTCTTGGCGGCGTCCTTGGTGGCGTCGGCGACGGTCTTGTCGAGGGCCTGCTGGTAGGCGGCCTGGTCGACGTTCGGGACGCCGCTGTTGGTGAGGTGGGTGCGCAGTGCGGCGGGACCGGTGGACAGGACCTTGTCCGTGATCCTCTGGACGTTCTTCGACGCCGGGCCGACCTCGTTGAGGAACTGGTTGAGGCGCTGGACGCGGGCGTCGAAGCCGAGGTCATCCGGGCCCGCGGTCTGCGTGCCGGGGCGGGCGTTGGGGATGGACTCGTGGTCGGACTCGATCCGCGCGTCCTCGACGCGGTTCGCGGGGTCCTGCCTGACCTGCTGCCAGGTGACGTCGTGCTCTCGCAGCTGGGAGGCGATCTCGTGCAACTTGTGGGCGTCGTTGCGGAAGGTGGTCTTCCACGAGCCGTCGGGCTTCTTCTCCCAGTCGAACCAGGGGTCGTAGGCCTTGCCCACGGCGTCGCTGCGGAAGTCCGGGCTCAGGCCCACCTTGCCGTTCATCTCGGTGAGGGGCGTGATGCGGCCCGCCAGCGCCTCGTGGGCGAACCCGGCAGTGGGGTCGGCCGGGTAGCTGGTCAGCGAGCCGGGTTCGGCGTTCTTGATCAGCTCGGTGAGGTGTTGGCCGCCGATGCCGAACTGGTTGGCCTCGCCGCGCTGGTCGACGTTCGCGGTCGCTCCGGGGACGCCCTCGATCGTCGACTCGGTGGTGATCTTGTTGAACGTGTCCAGCGGGACCAGGAACGACCGGAGCACGGGGCGCTTGACGCCCGACCCCGGCTTGGTGTCGTCGACGGGTTTGCCGCCGTCGGTGTGCTCGTACTTCGTCAGCCACTGCAGCGCCCGCTGCGGACGACCCGCACCCGCCCACAGCGGTCCTTCGCCCTTGCCCGTGGAGAAGGTCAGGTCGCCGGTGGCGGGGTCCTGCTGGATGTCCTTGTACTGCGAAGTGGGATTGCCGGTGGCGTCCGGGGTGATCGTCTGGGGGTTGACGATCGCGGTGTAGATCCGGACCTGGTGGCGGCCCGCGATCGTCTCGATCTCGAACTCGCCGCGGTGGACCGTCTTCAGCACGCCCTCGTGCCTGATCGTGGTCGGGCCGGGGTAGGACACGCCGGGCCGTCCGATGTGGACGTTCTCCTTGGTGGCGTGGAAGCGGGCGTCGCCACCGGTCTTGCCGTTCTCGACCACGTGCACCGGGACACCGGTGACGGGGCCGTGCGAGGTGAACTTGCCGTCCGCTCCGAGCACGTGCACCCGCACGTCCGCGGCCGCGGCCACGTCGGCGAGCGCGGCCGACGTGGTCTTGCCGTTGATGGCGTCCACCAGCGCCTGCCGGTCGACCTGCGAGTCCGGCTTGAGCGTGGCGGCGATCGAGTTGACGAGGCTGGTGCGCGTGTCGACGGCCGGGACGGCGTCGGCGTAGGCGCCCTGCACGTCCAACGCGGTCTGCTGGTCCGGTGTGACCGGCGGCTGCGTCGCGGGCGGCGGCGCGTTGGGCGGCGCCAGGGGCGAGTCGACCGACGCCGACGGGGGCGGTGTGGCGTTGGGCGAGGCCAGCGCGTCGGCGCGGGTCTCGATCAGCCACAGGTTGCGGGGTTTGATCTCCATGGTGGGCGAGTCGATGCCCGCGGTCATGGGGCCGTTGTCGGCGACGACGCGGCCCTTGCCGTCCTGGTGCTGGAAGATCGGCTTCGCGGGGCCGGTCTCGTGGTACTCGTCCTGGAGGCCGAGGAAGTGGCCGACCTCGTGCGCGAGCCGCTTGGAGTCGGTGTCCACGGGCCAGTTGAGCTGGTTGGCCCGGCCGTCGGGGTCGGTGATGGCGATGTGGCCGTGGGCGTCGGCGGGGTTGTCGGTGAACTCGACGGTGACGTGGAGCTGGTCGCTGCTGGGCAGGCGGTGGCCCTGGTTGAACATGGACTCGACGCCCTCGACCGTGCGCGCCTTGACCGCGTCGACCTGGGCGGGCGTGGCGTTGGTCGACGGGTCGAGGAACACCTTGACCGTGTAGTCCTGCACCTTGACGCCGTCGACGTCGACGCTGCGCTTGTCGTAGGCGATCGGACCGCGCCACGCCTTGAAGTCGACCTTGCCGGGGGCGACGGTGCTGGTGCTCAGCAGTCCCCCGTCCTCGGACCGCACGGTGCTGACCGGCGCGGTGTCGCGGGCGGCGCGGATGTCCTGCGAGGACACGGGGTTGTTCGGCCGCGACCAGTCGGCGCTGGGGGCGTCGCTGTGCCGCCACGACTGGTCGGACAGGATCGGGTGCGGCGCCTGCGGACCGCTGGCCGTGATCACCGTGTCGGTCACCTTCACCGACTTCGGCGCCTCCGGCGGCACGTAGCCCTCCGGACGCTTCAGGTCCCAGTCCACGGTCACGTCGGCGCCGTTCGGCCTGCCGCCCTCGGTGATCGTGACGTCGACAGCGCCGTCGAGCTTGGCGTCCAGCGCGGCCTTGACCGCCGGGGCGTTGGCGCCCGACACCTCGACCTTGGGCGGCAGGAAGCCGCGGTCCGCGCGCTTGCCGACCGACTCGGTGAGGTCGTTGGCGAGCGCGTCGACCGTGGCCGACTGCTGGTCGTTCAACGACGTGCTGCCCGGCGCGAAGTCGAACGACCGCTCCGGCGAGGGGCCGCGAGGGGCGGGCGCGGGCGCCGCGGACGGCGACGGGGTCGCGGTGGACGTCCGCGGCACGTCGGCGGACGGTGGCGCGGGGGGCGGGGTCGAGCCGCTGGCCACCGATGGCGTCGGGCCGACGGCCGCGGGCGGGGCGTTGAAGGCGTCGACCTGCTGGTCGACGGTGGTCTTCGCGTCCCACCACGACTGCTGCTGGGCGTCGGCGGCGTTCCGGGCCTGCTCGAGGTCCTGCTCGGCCCGGGTGATCCGGTCGGCGATGTCCTGATGGGTGTCGAGCGCGGTGCCGAGGTCGGTGTTCGCCTGGTCGGCCAGGCCCTGCAGGCGCTGGGCCTCGTCCTTCGCGTTCTGCAGCGCGTTGTTCTCGGTGTCGAGGTCGTTCCGCGCGGTGTCGAGGTCGGCGACGGCCTTGGCGTGGTCGGCGTCGGCCTTCGCGACGGCGTCCGCGGCGGCGTTCACCTCGGCGTCGGCCAGGCCCTGGTCGATCACGGCCTGGTCGAGATCGGCCTGCGCCGCGGTCAGCTCGGTGTTGAGGTCGTCGAGCCGTCCCTGGTCGACGGCCAAGTCGGCCTTGGCGCCCGCGAGATCGCTGGAGAGCTGCGGACCGACGAGGTCCGGCTGGGCCTGCTGTCCTTCGACCGGGGCGGGACGAGGGGCGTTCTGGTGGGTGTCGAGCGCCGTCTGGGCGGCGTCGACCTTGGCGTTCGCGTTGTCGACAGCGGTCTGGGCGTCGCCGACCCTGGTGGTGAGGTCGTCGACCGCGGCGGTGTTCGCGTCCACGGCGTTGTCGGCGGCGGTCTTGGCGTCGGCGGCGAGGTCGGCGCGGGTGGCCGCGTCGCTCTGGGCCGTGACCTGGTTGTCCACCTCGGCGGTGGCGTTCGCGACGCCCTGCGTGGCGGTGTCCACGTTCGTCTGCAGGCCGGGCAGGGTGTCGGTGACCGCGGTGACGTTGTCCCGCGCGGTGTCCGCGGCGGCCTGCCGGGCGTCCAGGTCGGTGACCGCGGTGGCCAGGTCGGGCGCGAGCCGGTTGATCGTGTCATCGGTGGCGTGCCGGACGTTGTCCGAGGCGACCTCGGCGTCGCGCCAGGCCTTCGCCGCGTCCTTGACGCCGGTCTGCGCGGCGTCCAGTTCGGGAGTCAACGGTTTGCCGAGCGCGGTCTCCACCTCGGGCGCGGGCATGCGCACCTGGGCGGCGCCGGGCACCTGGAGGTCGACCACGCCGACGCGGCCACCGCCGAGGTCAGCCACGACCCGGTACTCGACGTCGTAGGTCACCAGGCCGGAGCGGCCCTGCGGCTTGAGGTTGGTGACCTTGTTGTCGGTCGCGCCGCCGGAGGTGGCGGAACTGTCCTCGCTCCCGTGCTTGACCTCCAAGCCACCGGTGGAGAAGCCGACGTCGGGCTTCTTGGACGACGCGCCGCCGGTCGCCGCGCCGATCCCGAAGTCCCCGGTCTCGGTGTGCTTGGACTCGCTGGAGGTGGTGGTGACGGTGGTCTTGGGGTTCTCCAGGTTGACGCCGTCGCTGAGGCCTTCGAGCCTCGGGTTGACCAGCTTCGCGTACACCTTGACGTTCGCGTGCTGGCTCACCGTCAACGCGGCCTCGTGCAGACCCGGAACCTCCAACGCGCCCTTGAGCATTCCGGGCAGGTTCGGCTGCAACGACTCCGAACTGAGACCGGATTGCAGGGCGTTCATCGAACCGGTGCCCTTGCCGGTGATGCCCTGGTTCGCACCCGCCGTGGTCAGGGCCCTGATCGCCGCGTCCTGCAACGCCTGCGCGCCGCGCAGGTTCTCCACCGACGCGGTCGGCGGGAGCACGGCGGGAACGGCCGTCGGCGTCGCCGGGCTGGGGTTGGCCTGCCAGAAGTTCGCCGCCGCGGGGTTGCCCTGCGTGGGCAGCTGCGTCGTGGGGGTCGGCGTGAACGCCGTGGTGTTCGCGGGCGTCACACCGGCGATCTTCTGGTTGTCCGCCAGCAGCCGCACGGACATGTCCTGCGGTGTGGTGCCGCCCGCCGTGCCGACGACCTGGTTGCCCTTCTCGACGACCAGTTCGAAGGTGACCGGCACGGTGTACTTCACGGCGGGACCGCTGCCCGCGCGCAGGTGGCCGGACTGCTCGGTGGTCGAGTTGGTGGTCGAGTTCGAGTGCGCCTGGCCGAAGCCGACGGAGGCCGCGGCGCCCGCGGACCCGGAGATGTTCGGGTTGCCGGAGGCGGGCAGACCGGTGCCGGGAACCCTGAGCCCGACGCCCCAGGCGGTGCCCTTGCCCTCGCCGTGGCTGATCTTGGAAGTGCCCGTGGTGGTGTGCTCCATGTCGACGCCGTCGTTGACGACACCGTCGAACGTGGGCGCTCCCAGGGTCGCCTTCAGCGTCACCTGGTAGGTGTCCTTGCCGAACACACCGGGATCGTGCACCAGCAGCGGCACACCGCCGTCCAGCGCGCTGTCCATGAGCGCCTTGACGCTCGCCTCCGAGGTCAGGTCGGTCAACCTCTGGAGGTTGTTCATCGAGTCCTTGAGGACCGACGGCGGCATCAGGTCGGTGCCCAGCTTGCCCAGGTTGGTCCGCAGCTCGGGCACCAGGCCCGAGAGGTCAGGGACCGTCTCGACCAGGCCGAGGCCCAGTGCGCCGGGCTCGTTCGGCTTGAGCGTCGAGGGCGGGTTCATCGTGCCCATCGGCGGTGGGGTGTGGGCGGGCAGCGAGGGCAGCAGGCCCATGCCGCGCGCGGTGTCCTCGCTGACCCGGACGAAGACCCCGCCCGGCAGCGTGACGACCGACGCGGAGGTGTTCGGGGTGCCCCGGTAGAGGGTGTTGCCGGAACGGCTCTCGCCCACCACGGTGATGTCCGCGTCGAGCTGGACGAGCACGGTGCGCCCGCCCGCCGGGGTGACCCGGTTGCGGTCGACGCTGCCGCCGATCTCGGTGGCCTCGGTCGTGGACTTCGACCACGGCGTCCACTTCGCGGTGGCGCCGATCGCCCCGGCACCGGTCGCGGTCTTGTCGGTGGGCTTCATCGGGGTGTTGATGCCCAGGGTGAGGTCCACCGACTTGGAGTCGGTCTTGCTGTCACCGGCCTTGAAACCACCGGTGTTGGCGTTCTCCGTGGCGGTGTCGTCGGAGATCGACACCAGCTTCGGGTTGTTCAACGACATCGACATGCCGACGGCGCCGGTCCGGTCGGTGACCCGGCGGCCGTACTTCATGCCGCCCTCGGTCACGCCCTTGTCGACCAGGGTCCGCAGGTTGGCCTTGATGCTCTCCGGGCTGAACAGCTTGTCGATCCGGTTGCGGGCCTCGGTGCCGGGCACGCTCAGCGCCGAGTCGCCCTTGGCCGCCGTGTTCAGCGCCGCGATGGCCTCGTTGCGCACGGCGTCGGTGTTGGCGACCGCCTCGACGTGCAGCCACGGGGCGACCGGCGGCTTCGTCGAGGTCAGCATGCTGCTGATGGTGGTGTTCGGCGGCGCCGGGGCCACGGTGGCCGCACCCGGCGCGAACACCGACGGGTCGGACTTCATGGTCGAGCTGTCGGACACCCACAGGTTCACCGTGCCGCTGATCGCGGGCAGGTTGGTCGCGACCGCGGGGTCGGCCGTCTTCGCGACCGTGGTGGGCTCCGGGACCTTCAGGAACGGCGAGCCGGGCGTGACCCGCTTGACCCACGACCGGTTCTGGGTGAACGTCGTGACCTCGACCTCGAAGGTCACGTCGTGCTGGAACAGCTGCGCGTTGGGGCTGCCCACGTTCAGGGCGGTGCTGCCCACCGTCGGGCCCGCCGCGTTCTTCGTCGCCGTCGAGCTGTTGTACTTGACACCCGCGGTCGGGGCCGGGCTGGCGCTGGTCTTCCCGGTGGTCGAGGGGATGACGACCTTGCCCTCGACGCCCGCGCTCCAGCCCTTCTGGGTGGTCGTCGAGCTGTCCAGCTTCGGACCGGTGCTCGCGGCGCCGCGGATGTTGCGGTTGTCGGCCTGGCCGAGGTGGACCGGGTTGGTCACCGTGGCCTTCACCGTGACGTTGACGTACTCGTTGGTCGCCAGCCCCTGCTTCTTCAGCTGGATCTGCACGCCGGGTCCGAGGAGGCTGTCCATCTGGGACTTCAGCGCGGTCGGCGACAGCTCCGTCGTCAGCTTGCGCTGGTTGGCCATCTGGTCGGACAGGTCCGAGGTGTTCTTGCCGATGCCGAGCGGGTTGCTGTTGGGGTCGGCGAAGGTCGGCAGGAAGCCGTTGAAGCCCGGCAGGCCGCGCAGCGCGGTCTCGACCTGGCTCTGCACCTGGTTGGCGGGCGCGAACTCGCCGACCTTGACGTTGCCCGCCGCGGCGGCCGCGGCCAGGTACGGCGGGGGGAACCGGGGGCCGTCCGACGGGGTGGTCAGGGCCGTCGAGGTGTTGTCCGGCACCTGCAGGCCCGCTCGGCCCGCCTCGGGCAGGCCGAGCCGCATGTAGGTGGTGACGGGCACGGTGACCGTTCCCCGGTGCGGGGTCTCGACCTCCAGGTTCATCGTCACTTCGTAGAGGCCGGTGTTGCCCTTGACCTGGATGCCGGTCTTCACCGACGAACCGGTGCCCGCGTTCGACGACTCGGTCGTCTTCGCCGAGTAGCCCGCGGTGACGCCCGCCGTGCCGCCGACGTTGTTGGGCGTGACCGCGCCGCCGCCGACGCCCACGTTGACGTCGACGCCGCTCTTGGTGGAGGCGGTCACGCCGGTGGTCGTGGCCGTGGTCTCGTGCAGTCGCAGCGCGGTGGTCGGGGTGACGCCCACCAGGGTCGCGCCGGTCGGGATGGCCCTCATCCGGACCACGCCCGCCCGGCTGCCGTGCGGGCTGAGCAGGTCCGGCGACACGACCCAGCCGTTGAGGGCCGGGCCGAGGTTGTCGCGGATCGTCGTGGGGCTGAGGAAGTTCTGCAACTCGGTGCGGCCGGGCGCGCCGACCTTGACGATCGACGGGTGGAGGTTCGCCGCGACGGCGTTGAACGCCACGTCGGCGTTGATGTCGACCACGGCCTCGGGGGCCGGGTGCTCCAGCGCCGCACCCCAGTTGCCGTTGGGCGGGGTGGTCGCGCCCACGACCACGGGGGGCCGCGTCATGGTGGAGAGGTCGTCGGAGATGTGCAGCGTCACGTCGACGTCCGCCGCAGGCGCGGTGTTCGTCGCCGGCGTCGACGTGACGGTGACGGGGGCGCCGACCGGCCTGTTGCTCGCGTCGGTCAGCGACACGGTGTAGGTCACCGGGACGACGGCCGCGACCGAGCCCTCGCCGGAGCGGATGGCGCGCTGGTCGGTGGTCGAGGTGCCGGTGGTGGTCGACTCGACCGGCCTGGCCAGCGGCGCGCTGACCGCCGCCGAGCCGTACGCGCCGACGCCCGCGGAGATCACGCCGCCGATGCCGATACTGCCCGAGGTGCCGATGGTGCCCGTGTTCGCGGTCGCGTTGCCGCTGTTCACGGTCAGGTCGACCTTGGTCTTGGTGGTCGGCGTCGTGACCGCGGCGTTCGGGTCCACCGGCGGGTCGAGGGTCGCCTTGACCGTCGCCTCGTACCAGTTGTTGCCGACCTTGACCGGGAACTTGCGGCCGTTGCCGACGAACGACTCGAAGTCCCGGGTGAGCGCGGTCTCGATGTTGTCCACACCGACCGGCGTCACGCCGGCCCGCGGCGGCAGCAGCCCGTTCACCGCGGCCGTGACCTGGGCGCCGCCGTTGACGTTGGACGGGACGATCGTGCCGAGGGCCTTGTTCTGCTGGAAGAAGTTCGGGAGGTTGCCGCTCGAGGGCAGCACCGGCGGTACGGCGGGCGGGGTCGCCGCGGCCGGGTTCGTCGTGGGGTTGGCCGTGGGGTTGGCCGTGGGGTTGGCGGTCGGGTTCGCCGTGGGGGTCGCCGTGGGGGTCGCGGTGGGGTTGGCGGTCGGGTTGGTCGCGGCCGCCGGGTTCGTCGTGGCGTTCGCGGTGGGCGGGACCACCAGCATCGGGATGACCTGCGGCTGGTTGGCCGCCGGGTTCGAACCGAACAGGTTCTGGAGGAACTTGGGCGCGTTCGGCGGGACCGGCGCGTTCGGGTCGTTGGCGCGGGTGTGGGGGTTGTCGTCGATCGCGGCCGACGGGCCGGACAGCTTGGGTGCGGGCGCGGGCTGGGCACCGGCTGCGGGGGGCGGGGTGTTCGGTGCGGGCTGCGCGGTGGTCGGGGCCGGGGTGTTGGTGGTCGGGGTGTTGGTGGCCGGGGTGTTGGTGGCCGGGGTGTTGGTGGCCGGGGTCGGGGTGTTCGTGGCCGGGGTGGGCTGGGTGCCGACGGGGGTGGCCGGAGCCGGGGTCGGGGTCGGGGTCGCCGGGGTCGGGGCGTTGGTCGCCGGGGCGGGCTGAGCGCTGGCGGCCGGGGCGGGCGTGTTCGGCGGCGGCGTGGCCGAGGGTTGGGTCGTGACAGGAGCTGCCGGGGCCGGGGCGGCGGGTGGCGGTGTGGCGGGCGCAGGCGCGGGTTTCGGCGACTGCACGTCAGCGACCGGGGCCGGAGCCGGGGCGGCTGCCGCGGGCTTGGGCTGGGATTCGACCGACACGGGCGGGTTCGCCGACGGCTGCGGGGCGACTGGCGCGGCCGGTGCGGGGTTGGCGGGCGCGGGGTTGGCGGGCGCGGGCTGCGCGCTGACCGGCGGGGTGTTCGGCGACGGCTGCGGCGCGGCTTGTGCGGCCGGAGCGGGGGCGGGCGCGGCGGGCTTCGGAGCAGGCGCGTCGACCGGCGCGTTCACCGCGGCCGCGGGCTGGGTGCTGACCGGGGCGGGCTTCGGGGACGGCGACTCGACCGGGGTGGACGTGTTCGGCGTCGGCGTGGGCTGGGCGGCGGCCGGGGCTGGCGCGGGGGCGGGCTTCGCCGACGGCGTGTCCGCGGTCGGTGAAGGGGTGTTGACCGCCGGGGCGGGCGACGGCTGTGCCGCGACGGGTGCGACCGGAGCCGGGGTCGCTGCCCTGGGCGACGGCGTGTCGACCGACGGAGCCGTGTTCGCCGCGGGCGCGGGCGAGGACTGGGTGCTGATCGGTGCGGCCGGTGCCGGGGTGGCGGGCGGCGGCGTGAACGACGCGGGCTTCGGCGTCTGGACGTCGCTGGACGGCGTGGTGACCGCCGGTGCGGGCTGCGCGCTGACCGGCGGGAGGGTCGGCTTCGGTGCGGGCGCGGGTGCGGGCTGGGCGGCGGCCGGGGCCGGGGTGGGCGCGGCGGACTTGGGCGACTGCGCGTCGCCGGTCGGAGAGGGGGCGTTGGTCGTCGGAGCGGGCGACGGCTGCGCGCTGACGGGCGCGGAGGACACCGGCGGCGTCGCACCGGGCTGCGGACCGAACCCACCCAGACCACCGGGCTTCGGAGCACCTGCCTGCGGAGTACTCGCGGGGTTCGCCGAGGCTGGCGGCGTCGACGCGGGCTGCGAGGCGGCAGGCGCCTGGACACCGGGCGCAACAGGTCCGGTCGGGCCACCGGGGTTCGGAGCGGTGGACGGCGCGGCACCCGCAGGCGCAGCGGACGACGGAGGCGCCGCAGACGGCTGCGCACCCACAGGAGCGGACGAAACCGGCGGAGTCGCGGTGGGCTGCGGACCGAACCCGCCCAAACCACCGGGCTTCGGGGCAGTTGCCGGCGGAGCACCCGCAGGAGCCGCAGACGGCTGCGCACCTGCGGCAGGAGCAGACGAAACCGGCGGCGTGACCCCAGGCTGAGGGCCGAAACCGCCCAAACCACCAGGCTTCGCAGCACCTGCCGGCGGAGCAACCGCAGGAGCCGCAGACGGCTGCGCACCCGCGGCAGGAGCAGCAGGAGCAGACGAAACCGGCGGCGTGACCCCAGGCTGAGGACCGAACCCACCCAGACCACCAGGCTTCGGCGCGGTGGCCTGCGGGGCGCCCGCGGCCACCGGCGGAGCACCCGCGGGAGGCGCGGAGACCGGTGGCGTGGCGCCGGGCTGGGGGCCGAAACCGCCCAGGCCGCCGGGCTTCGGGGCGGTCGGTGCCGGTGGGCCGGTGGGCGCGGTCGAGACCGGTGGCGTGACGCCGGGCTTGGAGGGCTGCGGGCCGCCGGGGAGGGGTGCGCCGGGCTTGTCGACGGGGGCCTTGGAGATGGTGCCGTCACCGGTGGGGCTGGTGGCGAGGTCGAACGAGCCCTTGGACATGCCGGGCGTGGCGAACTTGCTGCTCCGGTCGGCCGACTGGCCACCGGGCGACGCGCCGCCGCCGGGGGCCATCGGCGCACCGCCGGGCTGGGTGCCGGGCTGGGCGCCCGGCGTCGTGGCGGTGGCCGGTGCGGCGGAACCGGGTGTGGTCACGTCGGGGCGCGGGCCCGCCGCGGCCGGGGCCTGCGGCACGCCTCCAGTGACGGGAGGGGTCGCGGTGGGCTGCGGGCCGAACGAGGGCATGCCGCCGGGCTTCGAGGCGGTCGGCGTCGGGACGCCACCCGCCGCAGGGGACACCGGAGGGGTCGTCCCGGTGGGCTGCGGGCCGAACGACGGCGCGCCGCCGGGCTTCGGGACGGACGGCGTGGTCGGCGCGGTCGGGGTCTGGACGCCACCGGGCGCGGAGGACAGCGGTGGCGTGAACGCGGGCTTGGCACCCGGTGCGCCCACCGGCGCCTTGGAGATGGTGCCGTCACCGGTCGGGCTCTTGGGGAGGTCGAACGCGCCCTTGGCCGCGCCCGGAGCGGTGAACTTGCTGCTCCGGTCGGTCGACTGGCCGCCTGCCGACGCACCGCCGCCGGGGGCCATCGGCGCACCGCCGGGCTGGCCGCCCGCGTTCGGCCCGGCGGAACCGGGGGTCGTCAGGCCGGGACGCGCTCCGGGAGGCGCCTGCACACCCGTCGAGGCCGACGGCACCGACGGGGTGGCGGGCGCCTTGGGCGAGGAGAGACCGCCTGCCCCGGAGGAGACCGGTGGCATCGTGCTCGGCTTCGGCGTCGCCCCACCACCCGGCGCGGCGGACGTGGGCGCGCCGGGGTTGGCGACCGGCGCCTTGGAGATGCTGCCGTTGCCCACCGGGGCTTTCGGGGCGTCGAACGCGCCCTTGGCCGAGCCGGGCGTGGTGAACTTGCTGCTCCGGTCGGCCGACTGGCCACCGGGGGACGCGCCGCCGCCGGGGGCCATCGGCGCACCGCCCGCCTGGCCGGTCTGGCCGCCGGGGCTCAACGCGCTGGAGATGTTCTTCGGTCCCCCGCCGACGCCAGAGGTCGGCAGCGTCGCGCTGCCGCCCTTGGCGCCGGGCACGGTGGGCGCCGCGCCGACCGGACCGCCGCCGAGGCCAGCGCCCTTGGCGCCGCCGCCGGGCGCGGAGGTCGCGCCGGGGATGGTCGGCATGGCGCCGGGCTTGATGCCGCCGAGACCGCCGGTCTTGGCACCGGGCGCGCTGCTCGCGCCACCGGGGATCGTGGGCGTGGCGCCGATGTTCCCGCCGCCGAGACCGCCCGCCTTGCCGCCGGGGGCGGTGGCCGAGCCGCCGGGGATCGTGGGCGCGGCACCGACGCCCTTGCCGCCGAGGCCGCTGGCCTTGCTGCCGGGAGCGGTCGTCCCGGCGCCGGGGATCGTGGGCGCGGCGCCGACGCTGCCGCCGCCGAGCCCGCCGGGCTTGCCGCCCGGCACGGTGTTCGCGCCGCCGGGGATGGTCGGCGCGGCGCCCGCCTTCCCGCCGCCGAGGCCACCGGCGCTGCCGCCAGGGGCCGTCACCCCGCCGCCGGGGATCGTGGGCACCTTGCCGACGTTCGCGCCGCCGGGCCCACCGGCGTTGGTGCGCGGAGCGCCGTTGGCGCCCGCGCCGGGCAGTGTCGGAGCCGTCGACACCGACGGGCCGCCCGCCGTGCGGGTGGGCGCGGGTGCCGGGCCGGTCGCGCCGGGGATGTTCGGTTTCTGCGAGACCTGCGGTCCGCCCGCCGTCTTGGTGGGCGGCGGCGCCGAGGCGGCCGCGCCGGGGATGTTGGGCTTCTGCGAGACCTGCGCCCCGCCCTGCTTGGGCGGCGGGGCGATGGAGTTCGCCGCGCCCGGCACGGGCTTGAAGGTGTTGTTCGGGTCGATCCCCCGGAACGAGGAGGCGTTGTTCGTGTCGGTGGAGACGGTCACCTGCTGGGTGGCCTTCAACCCCTGCTGGACGTCCCCGAACGCCTTGGAGCCCCGATCGGCCTGTGCGACGGCGTGGTCGTTGGAGTTGTTCAGCGCGGGCACCGCGAACAGCCCGATCGGGCCGAGGGAGCCCATGCCGAGGTTGAGCCCCCGCAGACCGCCGGAGATGCTGCTGAGCCGGGCCTGCATGTCGCCTGCCCGGCCCTGCAGCCCGGTCATCGTCGACTCGCTCTGGGAGAAACCGGAGTTGCCCGTCGGTCCGGACCCGATCCCCGCGGGCGGCGGCGGTGGCGCCGGCGTGGGGTTCGTGTTGACCGACGGGTTGGCGTTCGGGTTGACGTTGGGACTACCCGAGTTGACAGCCATGACCGGTTTTCTCCAAGTGGTGCGGCGAGCGGCGGACTGGCTGGACTAGACCTGCACGGTGGGACCGTTGACGTCCGTCTTGGACGGGTCGCTGGCTCCGCCGAAGAAGGCGTCGCCCTTGCCTGCGTCGGTGATGCTGGTGCCGGCGTTGACGTCCCTGGCGTGCTGCAACGGGTCCGCGGGGGCCTGGGTCGGCGCGGGCGTGCCGGACGAGTAGTTCTTCTGGTACTCGTCGTAGCTCGTCTTGGCGGCCTCGCCGGTGGACTTGGCCTGGTTGGCCGCGGTCTCCACCTTGTCGCCCGCCGCGCTCGCGGTGCTGCTCGCCTGCTCCGCCGCCTTGATGTCGGCGTCCGCCCCGGTCTGGTAGGCCCTGGCGTTCGCCTCGGCCGCGGCGGCGTTCTTGGCCGCGAAGTCGGCGTTGGCCTTCTCGTAGGACTCGTTCGCCGCCTTGGCCGCGTCGTTCTTGCTGCCGAGGTCGGTCTCCGCGGCGGTCTGCGCCGGGTTGGCCTTGCTCGGGTCGGTCGGGTTGTTGGTCTTGTACTCGTCGTAGGCGGCCTTGGCGGCGTCCTCCGACGGCTTCGCGGCCTGGAGCGCGTCGTAGCTGGACTTGGCCGCGTCGCTCACGTCGCGGCTCGCCTTGGCGGCGTCGGACGCGGCCGAGGCGGCTTCGGTCTTGGCCGAGTCGGCCTCGAGCTTCGCGGAGTCGTACTTGGACTTGGCCGCGTCGTACTGGGCCTGGTCGCCGGTGGCGGCGGCGGCGTTGACCGCGTCGGCCGCCGAGCTGAGCTTGTCGTTGGCCGCGGAGTACTTGTCCGAGGCGCTGCTGAGCTTGTCGTTGGCGGCCTTGGCCTCGTCGGCCTGCTTGGTCTCGTCGGCCTTGGCCTCTTCGTACTTCGCGGCGGCTTCCTTGGCCTTGTCGTTGGCCGCGGTGACCTTGTCGTTCGCCTGGTCGTCCTTGACGCCCTTGTCGATGGCGTCGTCGACGTCGTCGGCGGCCTTGTAGCCCTCGTAGCTGATCTCGGCGACGTCGGCGGCGTTGTCGAAGCGGTCCCAGCCCTTGCTGACCTTCGCCACCACGTCGTCGAGGTTGCCGACCTTGCCCACGAGCCTGCTCAACGACGCCACCACCCGCGCGATGCGGGCGGAGATGTTCACGCCCAGCGCGACGGCCTTGCCGACGGCGAAGCCGACGAAGGCGACGATGGAGGCGCCGAAGGTGATCCACGCGGTGGCCACCGCGATGAGCGCGCCCGCGATCAGGGAGCCCAGGAGCTGGGAGATCAGGTCGCGGATGATGTCGCGCAGGACGGTGACCAGCATGCCGGTGATCCCGACGATCTTGGCCTTGGTCTCGACCGCGTTGGCCAGCTGGTCGAGCTCAGCGCCCATCTGGTCCATGCTGGCCTTGAAGTTCTCCGACGACTTGCCGGTCCACCCGTCGAAGGTGGCCAGGCCGCTGCGGTGGTCCTCGGCCAGCACGCGCAGCTCCACGGCCTTGGCCTTGGTCGCCTCGACGTTGGCCTGGATCTCCTCCGGGTTGCCCATCACCTGGTTGAGGGCGTCGCGCAGGAAGCTGACGTGCTCGATCAGCCAGCCGATCCCGGCGCCGATCAGCGACCCGAGGGGGTCGATGGCGAACATCACCATCGACGCGGCCGCGCCGATCGCGTTGAAGGTGATGTCGAGCGCCTTCTCCGTCTCGGACTCGGCGTCCTTGCTGATCCCGTCGATCAGGCTGCCGAAGGCTTCGACGAACAGCGTGCCCTTGAGCTTGTTCTCCTCGGTGATGTGCATACCGGGAGGGGAGTCGATCGGCGTCTCGGCCATTTTTCCTGCCTACTTCCTGTCTAGACCGGAACCGGTCACCACGGCTGGTTGTCGTCGTCGGCGTCGTCGGCCGCGGGGCGCGGCTTGGTGGGCGGGCGCATGGCGGGCGCCAGTGGTGCGGGCCGGTGGACCGGCGGCGGCGGTGGCGGCGCGACGGGCTCTTCGACCTCGTCGACGGCGTCGTCCTCGTCCAGGTCGACCTCTTCGGCCGGGATGGCGTCGCTGACCATGGCGATCGCCTCGGTGCCCTCGCCGAGGGGCATGAAGACCTCGAGGACCTTCTCCGCGGCCTGGCGCTGGGCCACGGCGGCCGTCTGGAGGATCGCCCCCGTCAGCTGGGCGGCGCTCATCTCCATCGCGCGGCGGCCGAGCTGGAGGTTCTGCAGGCCGCCGTTGGGGCCGACGGTGACGGTGACCGAGCCGTCCTTGCTCGTGACCGTCGCGCTGGAGGCGGTGAAGTTCTCCTGGAGGTCCTCGGACTTCTTCTTCAGGTCGGCCAGCTTGGCCTCGTACTCGTCTAGCCATTGCTGGGGATTCACGAAGGCCTCCTGTCGCGGCACCGGTGCACCGTCCTGATCGGCATTGTCGGGCCGCTCCTGCCTACGGGAAAATCGGACGCGCCCACGTCACCACTCCGAAACGAATTCGCCGCCCGCCACCGTTGGAGCGGCGACGGCGATGCTAGCCGAACGATCATCTTGCTAGGTGACCCGGTGAGGTCGTTCGGGTGCACGTTCCTCCGCAGACGAAAGTTCACCGTGTCGCCTGCTCGTGGGCCAATGGCGAGTGACGTTGTTCACTTCCGGTCCGCGCCGGTTCCGGAGTGCTCTCCGCCTGCGGGGCCCGCCCGGCCCACCACCTGGCGGCTTTGTCCGGAAACGGTGGATCGACTCCACGTCCACCCCCTCGTCCACGGCGGCTTCCAATGGGCAGCCGAACCCTCCGGTCCGATGCGCCGGGCACCACCAACACGGGATTGGAGTCGTTCCGGTTCGGGATCTCCCGGCTTTTCTTCGCGGTGTGGCCGGTTCTACACCGAAAGGTGCCCGAAGGCACGCGGGGCATTCGCGAATGCATCCGGTCGGGCGCCGCGCCCACCAGGGGTGGCTCCTTCCCGGCGGGTGCGAAAGGATCGCGGGCCGACGGACGGGGGACGGTGTGGAGCACGGCGACCTGGTGGGACTCGCACGAGCCGGGACCGGGCGGGGGCTGGTGGAGGTGACCCGGCTGCCCGGCGGGACGAGCAAGGGGGTGTACCGGCTGCACCTCGACGACGGCACGACCGCGGTGGCCTACCTCTGGCACCCGGCCGAGGACTACTGGCCCGGAGGCGGCGGCGGTCCCGCGGGCATCGACGTGTTCGAGGCCGCCGGGGAGCGGTTCACCGCGATCGGCGTGCGCACGCCGCGGGTGCTGCTGCTGGACCGCAGCCGCTCGCTGTACCCGTGCGACGCCGCCGTGGTCGAGGACGTGCCCGGCCCGCGGCTCAGCGAGGTGTTCGACCGGGTGCCCAGGCGCACGCTGGAACGGCTGGGCGAGGCCGTCCGCGGGATGGCCGCGACCGCGGGACCGGGGCCGGGGCGGCCGTGCGAGGAGACGGTGCTGGAACGGGCGCTCGACGACCTGCGCGAGGCCGCGGAGCGGGTGGAGCGGATCGGCGCGGTCCGCGACGAGGTCGACGACGTCGTACGGGAGCTGGCCGCCGCGGTGCGGCCGAGGCGGCGACACGGGTTCGTGCACGGCGAACTGGGGCCGGAGCACGTGCTGGTCACCGCCGACGACGAGCCCGTGGTCATCGACATCGAGGGCGCGTCCTTCTTCGACGTGGAGTGGGAGCACGCCTACCTGTCGTTCCGGTTCGGCGGGCACTACCGGTGGCTGGAGGTGGACGGCCTGGACTCCGCGCGGCTGCGGTTCTACCGGCTGGCGCTGCACCTGTCGCTGGTGGCCGGGCCGCTGCGGCTGCTCGACGGGGACTTCCCCGACCGCGACTCCATGCTGGGGATCGTGGAGTCCAACGTCGGCCACGTGCTGGGGATGCTGCGATGAGGGTCCTGTCCGGCCGCGTCCTGGCCGGACCGCCGGTGGACCCGGTCGTCGCGGTCGGCGGGCGGGTCGGGCGCCCGACGGGCCGACGTTATTGCGGTGCGCGCGAGGACCGCGGTGGGCCAGGATCCCGGCATGACGTCGCCGATCGAGCCGGTGGAGCTGACCACCGGGAGCCTGCTGCTGAGACCACCCGAGGAGCGCGACGCCGTCGAGGCGCTGGCGATGGTGCGGGACCCGGACTCGATGCTGTGGAACCCCGCCCCCTCGGTGGTCGACGTGGCGGCCGCGCGGGAGTGGTGCCGGAGCCTGGGCGACTGGACGCCCGGTGACCACGCCACGTTCTCCGTCCTCGACGCCGAGAGCGGGCGGCTGGTGGGCAACGTGTCGCTGCACAGGATCGACCTCGACCAGCTGACCGCGGAGATGGGGTACCGGGTGGGGTCGTGGGCGCGCGGGCGCGGGGTGGCGACCGAGGCGGTGCGGGCGGTGACCGGGTGGGGGTTCGCCCGGTTGGGGCTGCACCGGGTGCACCTGTTCCACGCGGTGGCGAACGCGGCGTCGTGCCGGGTGGCGACGAAGGCCGGGTACCGGAACGAGGGGACGCTGCGGTCGGCGTCGCGGTACGGGGACGGGTTGAGGTACGACGAGCACCTGCACGCGCGATTGGCAGGGGACGAGGTGGACGGGCCCAAGGAGTGGAAATAGCGCCTCGTCGGAGGGGGTGGGCGCGTCATAATCGAGGGCATGGGAAAGACCTACGACCGGATCGACGGTCGGCTGCGGACGTTCATCGAGGAGCAGCCGGTGTTCTTCACCGGCACCGCGCCGCTGACGGGCGAGCACGTCAACATCTCGCCGAAGGGGCGGTCGGGGTCGCTGCGGGTGCTCGACGAGCGGACCGTGGCCTACCTCGACTTCGGCGGCAGCCACGCCGAGACGATCGCGCACCTGCGGGAGAACGGCCGGATCACGTTGATGTGGTGCGCGTTCACCGGGCCGCCCAACATCGTGCGGGTGCACGGCACCGGTGAGCCGGTGTTCCGCGACGATCCGCGGTTCGACGACCTGGTCGCCGGGTTCGGCGACGCGGACGCGCCGGGGCTGCGGGCGGTGATCGTGGTGACCGCGAACCTCATCAGCGACACCTGCGGGTACGCGGTGCCGTTCATGGACTACCGCGAGGAGCGGACGCTGCATGCGGACTACTTCGGCCGCAAGTCCGAGGAGGAGTTCGCCGTCTACTGCGAGGGCAAGGACTTCAACGGGGTCAGCATGGACGGGCTGCCGGGGTTGCCGCTGCCGCTGCCGCCGAGGTCGGCGTGATGATCCGCGACCTGGACGCCGCGCGCCGGGCCGAGCACCGCGGGGTGCCGATGGAGTTCGTCCACTTCTGGGGCCACGAGTCCCGCGGCGGCCTGGGCGTGGAATGCCTGAGCCAGTGGTACCCCTCGCCGTTCACCGTGGACGGCGTCACCTACGCGACCGCCGAGCACTACATGATGGCGGGCAAGGCGCGGCTGTTCGGCGACGAGCGGGCGGAGCAGCGGGTGCTGGCCGCGCACACGCCGTTCGAGGCGAAGAACATCGGCAGGCAGGTGCGCGGGTTCGACAGCGACGTGTGGGACGACCGGCGCGTGGGGATCGTGGTCGACGGGAACATCGGCAAGTTCACCGCCCACCCGGAGATGCGCGGGTTCCTGCTCGGCACGGGCGACCGGGTGCTGGTGGAGGCCAGTCCGCTGGACCGCGTGTGGGGCATCGGGCTCGGCTCGGGCGACGGGCGGGCGGCGACGCCGTCCACGTGGCGGGGGCTGAACCTGCTGGGGTTCGCGCTGATGACCGTGCGGGAGCGGCTGACCACCTGAGACCGCGGGGTGGTCCGCGAACCGGCGGGCGCGCCGCTACGGGGATCACCGCGTTTTCCGCCACAACTGCCCTGGCGGTATCTACGCTGGTGGCGAGTTCGTGGTACTGATCACCAGCAGTGGGTCAGGCGGAAGGGGTCCGGATGGCGGCCGTGGTCACCGCGCAGGCCCCGCGCCGGGTGACCGGGCTGGTCAAGAGCACTCCGGGGCGGCTGAGCCTGATCGCGCTGGTGCTCGTGGCGGTGAGCCTGCTGTCCGGGTCGCTCATCGGGTTCGGCGTGCAGGCCCGGTCGGACGCGCTGGAGGAGCTGGCCACCCGCAGCGAGCCGTTGAGCTTCGCCGCGCAGGAGGTCTACCGGGCGATGGCCGACGCCGACGCCACCGCCGCGGGGGCGTTCCTGTCCGGTGGCGTGGAGACGCCGCAGCTGCGCGCCCGCTACGAGGACGACATCGCGAAGGCGGCCGCGGCCCTGACCACCGCGACCGGGGAGAGCGCCCGCTCCCCCGAGGTCGGTCGCGCCCTGACCACCCTGTCCGGGCAGCTGCCGGTGTACACGGGGCTGATCGAGACCGCGCGCACGCACAACCGGCAGGGCAACCCCGTCGGCGCCGCCTACCTGCGCGAGGCCTCGGGGCTGATGCGCGCCGAGCTGCTGCCCGCCGCCCAGGACCTCTACCGCGCCGAGACCGCGAACGTGGTGCGCGACCAGGACCGGGCGGGTGGCGGCCCGTGGACCGAACTGCTGCTCGGCCTGGTCTCGCTCACGGCGCTGGGCCTGGCCCAGTGGTACCTCACCCGCCGGACCAACCGGCTGGTCAACGTCGGGCTGCTGGTCGCCACCGGGCTGACCCTGGTGTCGCTGCTGTGGGTGGTCGTCGCCAGCGCCGTCGTCGCGAGCACCGTGTCCGACTCCCGCGTCGACGGCTCCACCCAGGTCGACGTGCTGGCCCGCGCCCGGATCGACACCCTCACCGCGCGCGGCGACGAGACGCTCACGCTGGTGGCGCGCGGCAGCGGCAAGGTCTACGAGGACCGCTACGCCGCCGTCACCAAGGAGCTGGGCGGGCTGATCGCGACCGCGAAGTCGCTGGCGACCGAGCCCGCGGTGCGCGACGCGGTGACCTCGGCGGAGGCGAACCACCGGACCTGGCAGGACGCGCACCAGCGCATCCGCGCGGCCGACGACACCGGCGACTCCACCAACGCGCTGGGCATCGCGCTCAGCGGTGACACCGGTGGCGCGGCGGCGGCGTTCGACGGCCTCGACCGCGACCTGGTCACCGCCATCACCCGTGCCCGCACCGCGTTCACCGGGTCGGTCGCCACCGCCCGCGGCGCCCTGTCCGGCACGGTCGCGGTGGTGGCGCTGCTCGCGCTGGGCGCGGCGGCGGCGGCGGTCGCGGGGTTGTGGCAGCGACTCAAGGAGTACCGATGAGACGCCTGGCGGTCGTGCTGCTGTTCCTGCTCGCGGCGTGCTCCCCCGTGCCCGGCTCGGCGCCGGACATCACCGCCGGGCCGACCGGGGCGCCCCGGCCCGCCGACGCCGCCGAGGTGAGCGCGCCGCCCAGCACACCCGAGGCCACCCCCTCGTGCGACGCGACGGCCAGCCTGCGCCCGACCGGCCCGCCGCCGGAACCCGGCGGGATGCCCCCTGGCTCGACCATGGCGAAGATCGCCGCCCGCGGCAGGCTCATCGCCGGGGTGGACCAGAACACGTACCTGATGGGGTTCCGCAACCCCGGCACCGGCACCCTGGAGGGGTTCGACGTCGACATGGCCCGTGAGATCGCCAAGGCGATCTTCGGCGACCCGACCCGGATCCAGTTCAAGGTCCTCACCTCCGACGAGCGCATCCCCGCGCTGGAGAAGGGCGAGGTGGACGTCGTGGTGCGCACGATGACGATCAACTGCGAACGCGCCGAGCGGGTCGCGTTCTCCTCCGTGTACTACCAGGCGGGGCAGCGGGTGCTGGCCGCGCGCGGCTCCGGCATCGGCGGCCCGGACTCCCTGGGCGGCAAGCGGGTGTGCGCCACCAAGGGGTCCAGCTCGCTGACCAACGTCGCCAACGTGCCCGCGAAGCCGACCGTGGTGTCGGTGCCGAACTGGACGGACTGCCTGGTCATGCTCCAGCAGGGCCAGGTCGACGCGGTGTCCACCGACGACACGATCCTGGCCGGGCTGGCCGCGCAGGACCCCTACACCGAGATGGTCGGCCCGCAGTTCACCCAGGAGCCCTACGGGATGGGCGTGCCCAAGGCGAACGAGGACTTCGTGCGGTTCGTCAACGCCGTGCTCGAACGGCTGCGCGCCGACGGCACGTGGGCGGTCATCCACCAGCGCTGGCTCGGCGGGCTGGACCAGGCCGCCGAGCCGCCCGCGGCGAAGTACCGGGACTGAGCGCCGTGGACCGCGACGAGGTGGACGGGGCGCTGGCGCGGCTGGGCGCGGAGAGCGACCGGATCGCGCAGTCGCTGCTGGCCATGGACGACCACCCCGGCCACCCGCTGCTCGGCGCCGCCGACCGGGAGGCGGTGGCCGCGCTGTGGTCGTGGTTCGACGCCTACCGGCGGGTGCTGGAACGGGCCCGTGAGTTGCGCTCGGGCAGGCCGACGGCGGCCGACCTCGCGGCCGCGGCCGAGCTGCTGACCGGCCCGTCGGTCGAACTCGACGTCCACCCCGTGCCGTTGGCGCGGCGCGGGCTGACCGGGCCCGCGTCGGTCGCCGAACGCGTCGGGATCGACGAGCTGGTGGACCGGATGCGCGTCGGGTACGCCCATGTCGTCGACGCGCTGACCGCCGCCGTGGCCCGGCAGGCCGCCGCCGAGGTGGAAGCGCGCGAGCTGGCGCCGTTGCGGGCCGAGGCGCACCGGCTGCGGGAGCTGGTCGGGATGAAGATCGCCGTGGCCGCCGTGCCGCCCGTCCCGGACACCGCCGCCGGGTGCCGGGAGCTGGTGGCCGTCCTCACCGGGCTGCTGGACCGCCGCGCCGAGCTGCGCGGCCGCCTGGAGGCCTACCGCGCCAAGGCAACCCGCCTCGGCCACGCCGAGGACCCAGCGCTGTCCGCGTTGCACCGCGACGCGCACGACGTCCTGTTCACCGCACCGTGCGACCTGCCGGAGGCGACCCGCGCGGTGGGCCGCTACCAGCGGGCCGTGCTCGACCTGGTGGAGGCCAGATGACCACGTGTCCCCGTGCCGGGTGCGACGGGACCGTCGAAGCCGACGGGTTCTGCGACACCTGCGGGATCGAGGCGGTCTCCGCCCTGTCCGGCACCGCGTCGTCGGTGTCCGCGTACTCGGGGTCGGCCTACACCGCGATGCACAAGGCCGACGCCGACGGCGGCCCGGACACCGGTCCGAGCACGCTGGGCCAGGCCACGGGGGCGTTCAGCGGTCCGTCGACCGGTACCTCCACCGGGCCGAGCACGGGACCGAGCACCGCGCCGTGGACCAGCACCGTCAGCTCCTCGGGCCGCACCCGCCGCGCGTCCACCCGCTCCTCGGGGCGCGGCAGGCTCGGCGCCGGTCTGGTCGAGGTGCCGCGCGTGCCCTACCGCGACCCCAAGAGCGCGGTGCTGGCCGACCCCGAGGTGCCCGAGGCGAAGCGGTTCTGCAGCGCCTGCGGCAAGGCGGTCGGCCGCAGCCGCGAAGGCCGCCCCGGCCGGGTGGAGGGGTTCTGCCCGCAGTGCGGCCACCACTACTCCTACACCCCGAAGCTGGAGCCCGGCGAGGTCCTGCACGGCCAGTACGAGGTGCTCGGCTGCCTGGCGCACGGCGGGCTCGGCTGGATCTACCTGGCGCTGGACCACGCGGTGAGCGACCGGTGGGTCGTGCTCAAGGGCCTGCTGGACTCCGGGGACGCCGACGCCATCGCCGCCGCGACCGCGGAGCGCCGGTTCCTGGCCGAGGTTGAGCACCCGAACATCGTGAAGATCCACAACTTCGTGCAGCACGCCGACCGGCGCACCGGCGAGTCGGTCGACTACATCGTCATGGAGTACGTCGGCGGCCAGTCGGTCAAGGACATGATCAAGGACCTGCGCGGGTCCGGCGGGGGCACCGAGTCGCTGCCGCTGGCCCAGGCCATCGCCTACGCGCTGGAGATCCTGCCCGCGCTGGGCTACCTGCACGGCGTCGGCCTGCTGTACTGCGACTTCAAGCCGGACAACGTGATCCAGACCGAGGAGCAGCTCAAGCTGATCGACCTGGGCGCGGTGCGCCGCATCGGCGACAACCGCAGCGCGATCTACGGCACGATCGGCTACCAGGCCCCCGAGATCGGCACCATCGGCCCGTCGGTGGCCTCCGACCTGTACACGGTGGGCCGGGCGCTCGCGGTGATGAGCTTCTCGTTCGACTTCCGCCGCAAGTACAAGGGCTCCCTGCCCACCCCGGCCGACCAGCCGCTGCTGGCCGGGTTCGAGTCCTACCAGCGGTTCCTGCGCCGGGCGACCGACCCGAACCCCGAACTGCGGTTCACCTCCGCCGAGGAGATGGCCGAGCAGCTCACCGGGGTGCTGCGCGAGGTGCTGGCCGTGGACAACAACCCCCGGCCCGGCCTGTCGCGGCAGTTCACCCCCGAACGGCGGTGCTTCGGCTCCGAGCAGGACCCGGACCTGGCCACCGCCGCCGCCGCGCTGCCGGTGCCGCAGGTAGACGCCACCGACCCCGCCGCCGGGTTCCTCGCGAACGCCACCACCGGGGACGCCGTCGACCGGGTCGAGGCCCTGCGCGCCGCGCCGGTGAGCACGGCGGAGGTCCGGTTGCAGCTGGTGCGGGCGCTGGTGGACGCCGGGCACGCCGAGGAGGCCACCCGCGAGCTCTACGGGCTGACCGCGACCTCGATGTTCGACCCCGACGACCCGTCGCTGGTGGACTCCGACGACTGGCGCCCGGTCTGGTACCGGGGGCTGGCCGCGCTGGTGGAGGGCAACCCTGCCGACGCGCGGGCGGCGTTCGAGACGGTGTACGACGTGCTGCCCGGCGAGGCCGCGCCCAAGCTCGCGATCGCGCTGTGCGCGGAGGCCACCGGGAACCTGGCCGAGGCGGCGCACTACTACGAGGTGGTGTGGCGCACCGACCGCTCCTACGTCAGCGCCGCGTTCGGCCTGGCCCGCGTGCTGCTGGCCGCGGGCACCCGCGACCGCGCGGTCGCGGTGCTGCACACCGTTCCGGACACCTCCAGCCACCACGTCGCGGCCCAGGTCACCGCGATCCGCGCGCAGACCGACGCCCGCCACCACAGCACCGACGGGCAGCCCGCGCTGGTGGCCATCGCGGGCGCGGCCGACCGGCTGGCGGCACTGGAGCTCGACGTCGCCCGCCACGCGCAGCTGAGCGTGGAGGTCCTCCAGGCCGCGTTCGAGCTGCTCACCACGGACGGGTCCACCGACCCGGCCGGGCACGGCGAGCTGCTGGGGTGCGAGATGTCGGACCGCGGTCTGAGACTCGGCCTGGAACGGCACTACCGGACGTTGGCGCGGTTGGCCGACACCCCGGAGGAACGGTTCGCCCTCGTCGACCGCGCGAACGCGGTCCGACCCCGGACGCTGGTGTGACGATGACGAACTGCCCCGAGTGCGACGAGCCCGTCGCCGCCGAGGACCGCTTCTGCGAAGGCTGCGGCCGCAACCTGCTGGTGCGCACGACCCCGGTGGGCGGCCCCGACGGCACGGCCGCCGCGCTGTGCTCGTGCGGGAGCGCGGAGATCGACGAGGACGGGTTCTGCGAGCAGTGCGGCCGCGCCCAACCCGTGGGCCGCGACCGGATGGAGTTCGTGCTGCCCACCGTCGCCGGGATCAGCGACCGCGGCCGCAGGCGCGCGCGCAACGAGGACTCCATGGCGTTCGGCCACGTCCACGGCCGCGGGGTCGCCGCGATCGTCTGCGACGGCGTGGCGTCCTCCGAGCGGGCCGACGAGGCGTCGCAGGCCGCCGTGGACGCGGCCAACACCGTGCTGGTCGACGCGCTGGTGGAGGGCACCGATCCCGAGCGCGCCACCGTGCTCGCCGTGGCGGCGGCCAACCGCGCCGCCGGCGCGCTGGCCCGCGCCGAGGCGCCGGACGTGGCGCCGTCGTGCACCTACGTGTCGGCGATGCGCACCGACGACGGCGCGGTCGTGGGCTGGGTAGGCGACAGCCGCGCCTACTGGCTGGCCGACGTCGGCAACGCCACCCCGTCGCGCCGGCTGACCAAGGACGACACGTGGGCGGCGCAGCTGGTCGCCGACGGGGTCCTCACCGAGGCCGAGGCGGTCAACGACCGCCGCTCGCACGTGCTGTCGCGCTGGCTGGGCGGCGACTCCGGGCAGGTCAGCCCGCACGTGGTGACGTTGCGCCCGGAGGAGACCGGGCTGGTGCTGCTGTGCAGCGACGGGCTGTGGAACTACCTGCCGGAGGTCGAGGACCTCGACGCGGCGCGCACCCGCGGCACGACACCGGTGGAGCTGGCGCGGGAGCTGACCGAGCACGCGCTGGCCGCGGGCGGGCACGACAACATCACCGTCGTCGTCATCGAAGTGGGGGTGGGCCGTGGCCGCTGAGTTCGCCGTGGAGGTCTTCCAGAACGAGTACCTGACCGACGGGGCGCGGGAGGTCGACGCGATCGTCACGGTCGCCGCGTCCGGGATCCCCGCGGGCGGGGTGGCGGCCGAGGACGTCGCGCAGGTGCTCGTCGTGGACTGCTCGGGATCGATGCGGTACCCGCCGACGAAGCTCGCCGCGGCCAAGCACGCCACCACCACCGCGATCGACGCGTTGCGCGACGGGGTGTCCTTCGCCGTGGTGGAGGGCACCGAGTCCGCGCGGATGATCTACCCGACCCACCGCGGCCTCGCCGTGGCGAGCCCGCGGACGAAGATCGAGGCGAAGCGGGTCGTGCGCGACCTCGTCGCGGACGGCGGTACCGCGATGGGGCGGTGGCTGGCGCTGGCCGACCAGGTGCTGGCCCGGCACCAGGGGCCGTTGAAGCACGCGATCCTGTTGACCGACGGTCAAAACCAGCACGAGACGCCCGCGCAGTTGTCGCGGACGCTGGCCTCGATCGGCGGCCGGTTCACCTGCGACTGCCGCGGTGTGGGCACCGACTGGCAGGTCGGGGAGCTGCGCAAGATCGCCGAGGCGATGCTGGGGACGGTCGACATCGTCGCCGACCCCCTGGGGCTGGCCGAGGACTTCCGGGCGATGACGGCCACCGCCATGGGCAAGGCCGTGGGCGGCGTGTCGCTGCGGCTGTGGACGCCGGAGGGCGCCTCGGTGCGGTTCCTCAAGCAGGTCTCCCCCACCGTGCTGGACCTGACCGGCCGCCGCGCCGAGGCCGGGCCGCGCACCGGCGACTACCCGACCGGCGCGTGGGGCGAGGAGAGCCGCGACTACCACCTGTGCGTGCGGGTGCGGCCCGCCGGTGTGGGCGACCGGATGCTCGCCGGGCGGGTCAGCCTGGTCGCGCCGGGCGGCGGGGTGCTGGGGCAGGGCCGGGTGCTGGCGGTGTGGACCGCCGACGAGGAGCTGTCGACGCGGATCAACCGCGAGGTCGCCCACTACACCGGGCAGGCGGAACTGGCGGAGGTCATCCAGGACGGTCTGGAGGCGCGCAAGGCGGGCGACGTGGAGACCGCGACCGCGAAACTGGGCCGGGCGGTGGCGCTGGCGGCGTCCTCGGGCAACACCGGCACCGCGGAGCTGCTGGCGAAGGTCGTCGAGGTGGACGACCCGGTCACCGGCACGGTGAGGCTGCGGCCGCAGGTGGCCGACGCCGACGAGATGACCCTGGACACCCGATCCACGGTGACCAAGCGGGTCGGGAAGGGCGGCTGACGTGCCGACCTGTCCCGCGGGTCACGTCGGCGCCGCCGACGACTACTGCGACGTGTGCGGCATCGCCCTGGACGCACCGGAGCCGGTGGTCGCGCCGGATTCGCGCGCGTGTCCGTCGTGCGGGACCGGGCAGGTGGGCCGGTTCTGCGAGGAGTGCGGCCACGACTCCCTGGACATCGCCGTCGGCGCGCCCCGTCCCCCGGTGGCCGCGCCCGTGACGTGGCAGGTCGTCGTCACCGCCGACCGGGGCTACTTCGACCGGGTGGTCGCCGCGGGCGGCCCGGACTCCGCTGCCGTGGAGTTCCCGCTGTACTGCCCGGAGCGGCGGTTCGTGCTGCACGACGACCGCGTCAGCATCGGCCGCCGCAGCCGGTCGCGCGGCATCCACCCCGACATCGACCTCATCGGCCCGCCCGAGGACCCCGGTGTGTCCGCGGGCCACGCCATGCTCGTCCGTGCAGGCGACGCGTGGGCCGTGGTCGACCTGTCCTCCACCAACGGCACCACGGTCAACGACGCCGTCGATCCGCTTCCCGCCAACCGCCCCCACCCGGTGGCCGACGGCGACCGCGTCCACCTCGGCGCCTGGACGACGTTGACGCTGCGCCTGATCTGAGACCCGCCGCCGTCAGGCGGTGACCGCCGGGTGGGCGGGCATCGGGTAGTCCGGAAGCGCGATCGCCTCGGCGGGCGGGGTGGCGAACCGGCCCGCCAGGCCCGCGACCCGGCCCAGCAGCGGGGACCCGGCGACGCGCACGGCGGTCCGGAACAACCCGCGCCCCAGGTTGCTGCGGGGGTGGGCGATCCAGGGGGCGCCGGGCGGGAGGTTCTGCGCC
This sequence comes from Umezawaea sp. Da 62-37, assembly GCF_032460545.1. Classification (GTDB taxonomy): domain Bacteria; phylum Actinomycetota; class Actinomycetes; order Mycobacteriales; family Pseudonocardiaceae; genus Umezawaea. The sequence goes on along the minus strand of NZ_CP135965.1, from coordinate 11,574,255 downwards.
TTGGTGACCAGGGGCCGCAGGATCCGCTCGTAGCGGGCGAAGGCGGTGCGCGGGTCGTCGTTCCCGGTGAGTTCCCCGGCCAGGACGTAGGCGCCCGCCAGCGCCAGGGTGGTCCCCATGCCGCTGATGGGTGACGCGCAGTAGGCGGCGTCGCCGAGCAGCGCGATCCGGCCGCGGCTCCACGTGGGGAGCTTCGCCTGGCCGACCTCCTCGAAGTACAGGGAGTCGGTGTCGAGGCCCGCGAGCACGCGCGGGGCCTGCCAGCCGACGTCGGCGTAGGTCGCGCGCAGGACGGCGACGACGTCGTCGTGGCCGAGCCGGTCCAGGCCGCGCACGTCGGACACGAAGCTCAGGCAGGCCTGGGTGGTGCCGAGGTTGTCCGGGCGCAGCGTCATCGCCCGCCCTTGCCCGCAGGTCAGCACGCGCCACCGATCGTTGTCACCCGCGGCGCGCGGGATCGTCAGGTAGGCGGTGTAGAGGCCGAGTTCGTGGATGTGCGCGTCCGGCATCACCAGGGAGCGGGTGCGCGAGCGCAGCCCGTCTGCGACGACCACGGTGTCGAAGCGGCGGGCGGGGCCGTGCAAGAACTCCACGTCCACTCCCGCCCCGTCGTCGTGCAGGGTGGTGATCCGGTCGCCGAACACGTACTCGGCGCTGGCCGCGGAGTGGTCGTAGAGCAGCGTGGCGAACTGGCCGCGCAGGATCTCCAGCTCGGCCGTGGCACCGCCGGTGTCGTCGGCGCCCGCCGAGAAGGACGCGATCGGACGGCCGCGGTCGTCGACGAAGTCCGTCCCCGTCTCGCCGGTGTGGCGCTCGCGGACGGCGTCCTCCAGGCCCATGCGGCGGATCACCTGGCGCCCGACCCCGCGCACGTCGATGTTCTGGCCCTGCTCGCGCACGCCGTCGAAGCGCTCGACCACGGTCACGTCCCAACCCGAGGCCGACAGCCACGACGCGAGCGTCGGTCCGGCGATACCGGCCCCGGAGATGAGGATGCTACGGGTGTCCACATGAGCCCTTCGACGGTGTCCGGTCCACGGGTGCGTGGCCCGTCCCCCGAGCCTAGGGACCGCCGTGGTGGTCCGCTTGATCAGCGGCCACGGCGACGGGCGTTGCCGTGGCCTTCTCGCGGAGGGCCGACGCGCAGGCCGCGCCCACGACCATGAGCGCGGCGGCGACGAAGAACGCCGCGTGGTAGGCGGCGAGGTTCGGCTGCCCCGACGTCGTGGTGGTCCCCAGCGCGACGAGCACGCCGCCGAGCACCGCGACACCCAGGGCGGAGCCCACCTGCCCGCTGGTGTTGAACAGCGCGGAGGCCATCGCGGTCTTCTCCGGTGGCAGCGTGGCGAACACGGCGGCCCGCGTGGCGCTCAGGACGTTGCCCATGCCCACGCCGAGGAAGAACATGATCGCCCTGGTCAGCCACGGATCGGTGGACCCGTCGACGAGTCCGAGCCCGACCAGCCCCGCGGCGACGGCCAGCAGTGCCACCGCGATGTGCCCGCGCGCCCCGACGCGGCGGTGGACCCGCCCGGCGACCTGCGAGCCCACCATCACCCCGATCGCCTCGGGGAAGCCGATGAGGCCGGTCTGCGAGGCGGAGGCGCCGAGGGCGTTCTGGTAGAGCAGCGGGAAGACGAACAGGGAGCCGAGGAAGGCCGCGACGGCCAGCACGGTCACCACGTTGACGGTGCGGAACACCCGGTCGCCGAACAGCCGCAGGTCCAGCATCGGTTCCGGGACGCGGAGCTCGACGACGACCAGGGCCGCCAGCAGCGCGGTCCCCGCCAGGCCGGTCGTCACGACCACCGGCGACGTCCACCCGGCGGTCGCGCCCTCGGTCAGCGCGTACACCAGCAGCGCCAACCCCGCGCACGACAGGACGAACCCCGCGACGTCGAACCGGCCGACCGCGGGTTCGCGCCCCCTGGGCAGGAACAGCAGACCGAACACCAGGACGGCCACGCAGATCGGCACGTTGACGAAGAACACGAACCGCCAGGACAGGTGGTCCACGAACAGGCCGCCGAGGACCGGTCCGAGGGCGGGTGCCACCGCGGCGGGCCCGACCGTGATCCGCGAGACGCGCATCCGGTCCTCGGCGGGGAAGACCCGGAACAGCATCGCCATCCCGATCGGGATGAGCATCCCGCCGCCGAGTCCTTGCAGGACGCGGAACGCGGTCAGCTGGGTCAGGGTCTGCGCCATCCCGCACAGCGCGGAGGCGACGGTGAACACGGCGAGCGCGGTCAGCAGGACCCGCGTGGCGCCGAACCGGTCGCTGAGCCAGCCGCTGGGCGGGATGACCACCGCGAGGGCGATCAGGTACCCGACGACGGCCGTGCGCGCCTCCACCGGCGAGACGCCCAGGTCGGCGCTGATCGCGGGTACCGCGACGTTGACGATGGTCGCGTCGAGGATGCTGACGAACATCGTCGCCACGAACACCACCGACACCACGGACGTCGGTTTGAGGCCGCCCGGCATCTCAGGAGGCCGCGAGTTCGACGATGCGCGGCACCAGCGACGCCGGGGTCGGCATGGCGCGCATCTCCTCGCGCACCTCCGCGGCCGCCACGCGTGGTCCGTCCGCCTTGAGCAGCCACCCGATCAGGTCGGCGTCCACCGCCTCGGGTGTCGTCGAGACGCCGATGCCGCGCTCGTGCACGGCGTCGGCGTTGGCGTAGCGGTCGGCGCCGTCGGGCACCACCAGTTGGGGCAGCGCGGCGTCGGCGGCGGTCAGGGTCGTGCCCGCGCCGCCGTGGTGGATGATCGCCGTGCAGGTGCGCAGCAGTTGGTCCAGCGGCACCCACGGCACGGCGACGACGTTGTCGGGCAGGTCGCCGACGTCGGTCCGACCCACCGCGAGGACGAAGTCCGCGTCGACTCCCGCCACGACGTCGACGATCCGGCTCACGGCGCCCAACCCGCTCATCATCGGCGCCACCGTGCCCAGGGTGACGGCGACGCGCGGGCGGCTCGGCGGGCGCGCGAGCCAGTCGGGCAGCACGGCCCCGCCGTTGTAGGGCAGGTACCGGGCCGACCACCCCTCCGGTGCGCCGGCGAGCATGCTGGGCGGGGCGACGTCGATCCGCTGCGGCTCCGCGGTGCCGGTGACCCCGTGCCTGAGGTAGGCGTCGGCGAGGTGTTCGCGCATCAGCTCGTTCACCCCGGTGGTCCGGGCGAAGCCGAACCCCTGCTGCACGACGGGCACCCCGAGCTTGGCGGCCACCAGCGGGCCCGCGCCCTGGAGTTGGGTGTAGACGACGACGTCGGGGCGGTACCGGGTCGCCGTGTCGACGATCCCGTCGACCATCCGGTCGGCGACCTGGGCGAACACCGGCACGGCTTCGCGGAGGTCCCTGCTGGCCTCGGTGTTGCCCAGCCGCGCGACCAGCTCGGGCCGGTTCTCCCTGATCCACTCGAAGACGCCGCGCATGTCCTGTCCGGGCAGCACGTCCTCGACCGGCAGGCCCGCTCTCCCGGCCACGAGCGCGTCACCGGCGGCGGCCAGGAGCACGTCGTGGCCCGCCGCGCGCAGCGCCCACGCCAGCGGAACGGCGGGGAGGACGTGACCGGTGCCCAGTGCGGAAACGATCAGAACGCGCATCCGAGGTGTGCCTCTCGAGTCGAGGTTTCCTGCGTGGCAACGGATGATCAAGTTATCAACGACGTGGGGAACCGCCAAGGCCGTGGCTGAATCGTGCCAGGCTGGCCGCGCGCTTGACCGAGCGGCGACAGCTGGTCGAATCCCGGCAGCGTCGCGGTGCGCCCGGCCAGGAGACCGCCGCGCGACCTGCGGGCGCACTGCCCGGCGTTTCTGCGCGGCCGTCACCTCGCACCGCACCGGTGAGGACGCGGGCGCCTTCCGGGTGCTGGGCGACCGGGTGCCGGATACGAGGAGAAGAAGCTCGTCACGGCGTTGGACGCGCTGGCCGGGGGCAGCGCCGAGGGGTTGTTCGGGCTGCCGCCGGAGTCATGACGGCTTGCGCACCAGCAGGTAGGCCTGCGGGGTCTTCTCCCTGGCCTCGGGTTGGCGCACCAGCGTCGAGTGCGGGGCCAGCCCCGCCTCGGCGAGTTGCGCGCCGACCTGCTCCGGGACGAGCCGGTAGGCCTCCATGTCGACGTCGTGCCCGTACCCCTGGGTGATGTGCAGGACCTCGTCGCCGACCTGGAACGCCAGCAGCGCGTACCCGCCGGGGACCAGCACCCGGTGGAACTCCGCGAACGCCTCCGGCCGCCGGGCGGGCGGCAGGTGGATCACCGAGTACCACGCCAGCAGCCCGGCCAGCGAGGCGTCGGGCAGGTCGAGGTCGAGCATCGACCCCACCTCGAACCGCAGCTCGGGGTGGTCGCGGCGGGCGACCTCCACCATGCCCGGCGACAGGTCGATCCCGGACGCGTCCACCCCGAGGCCGCGCAGGTGCGCGGTGACCCGCCCCGGCCCGCACCCGATGTCGGCGACCGGGCCGTCGGGGACGAGTTCGGCGAACGCGGCCAGCATGGCGCGGTCGAACGGGTTCTCGGCCAGCGCGGTGCGCAGCAGGTCGGCGTAGTCGGCCGCGACGATGTCGTAGGAGGCTCGGGTGGTGTCGAGGAAGTCGGTCACGGACGAGGACCCTAGAGCGTGCCCGGTGTGGGGGATCCACGACAAGCCGGAGTGCGGCACTACCCGTGCGGACAGCGCGCCACTCCCCACGGCCGGGTAGTCCTCGTCCCCGGACGGGTGACCCGCGCGCGTCGCGGAACGCGACCCGGCCCCGGCGACCGTGAGGATGCGACCATGAACGAGATCCACACCGTCCCGGAACCCGCCGCGACCGGTGCCCTGCCCTTCGGACCCGACTCGATCACCTGGCAGTACATCGGGCAGTGGCGGCTGGTGACCGTCCTGGCGCGCGCCCTCGTCCTGGAGACCGCCCACCCCGTCGTGGGCGCGGGGGTGACCCAGTTCTCCACCTACCGCGGCCACCCGTGGCGGCGGGCCAAGCAGACGATGCTGAGCCTGCAGCGGATCGTGTACCTCGACACCAGGGGCCGGGAGAAGGAAGCCGCCAGGCTGACCCGGCTGCACAGCCGCATCAACGGGGTCGACGCCTCGGGCTGCCCGTTCGACGCGCTGGACCCCGAAGCCGTGGCGTGGGTGCACCTCACCCTGTTCGAAGCGGTGGTCACCATGTGCCGGGCGGGCGGCGACCCCCTGTCGCCCGAGGACGAGTCGCGGCTCTACGACGAGATGCGGACCTGCGGCGCCCTGCTCGGCCTCGGGGACGACGACCTGCCCGCCACCGTCGCGGACTTCTGGGTCTACTTCGAGAAGATGACCTCCCAGCGCCTCACCCTGACCCAGGGCCTGGTCGACCTGCTGGCCGCGCTGGCCGGTGACATCCCGCCGCCGTCGCGCCTGGCGTTCCTGCCGGCCCCGGTGTGGCGGGTCCTCAGCGGCACCGCCGCCGACGCCTACATGCGGATGACCGCCGCCCTGCTCCCCGAGGAGTTGCGGGAGCGGTTCGGCATGCACGCGGGCACGACGGGCACCGCCCTCGCGACGGTCGTGTGCCGGGGCGCGCGGCTGCTGGACCGCATCACCCCGCAGCGCCTGCGGTTCATGCCCGTGGCCGCCGCCGCGATCGAGGCCGAACGCCGCCTCAGCAGCAGCCTGCGGCGCGCGGCGGCCACCCCGGCCGCCGGGCGCCCGGAGATCTTCGAGCGGATCCTGGACCAGAGCGGCGACGGGTACGTCAGCTGGTCCGACCTCGCCGCGACGGCACGGGTGATCGCGGCCAGGCTCGAGGTCGACGAGGCCACGGAGTCCGCTCTCTACGACGCCTTCCACGCCTGGTGGCTGGACCTCCAGGCCGGGGCCGACGTGGACGGCGACGGGCGGGTGGACCGCCACGAGTACGAACGCGCCGCCCACGGCAAGGCGCTGCGCACGGCCATGGACGCCGTCGCCGCGGCGCTGGACAGCGACGGCGACGGGTACGTCGACCAGGCCGAGTACACCCGTCTGCTCGGTGACCGGGTCGGCGGCGACGAGGTGCTGGGCGGCTTCCGGCAGCTGGACTCCGACGGCGACGGCAGGCTCACCGTGGAGGAGTTCGCCATCGGGCTCGGCGGGTTCTTCGCCGGTCGCAGCGACTCCTCGGCCGGGATGCACCTGCTCGGCCGGACCTAATTCGGTGACCGCGATCCTCACCGGGTTCGCGCGTCTCGGGGTCACCCCGAGCGGCGCCAAACCCGGCAAGGGTTGGTGGTCACCGCACCAGACGGTCCGCGGTGGGACGCCCGTCGGGGCGTCCCACCGCTACCCGACCACCGCTACCCGACCACCGCGTCCAGCGCCTTGAAGATCCGCTTGTCCGACACCGAGTACCGGGTGCCGATGGTCTGGGCGAAGTAGCTCAGCCGCAGCTCCTCGATCATCCACCGCACGTCGTCCAGCGCCTCGTTCGGCTCGTCGGACGGCACCTGGGCCCGCACCTCCCGGTACTCCTGGTGCACCTGGTGGACGCGGTCCATCCACTCCTGGTCGCGCGCCACGTTCTCGGTCAGCTTCTCCAGCCGCCGCTCGATCCCCCGCAGGTACCGGGTGATCTCCGGCAGCCGCGCCGCGCCCACCTGCGTGACGAAGCCCTTGTGCACCAGGCCCGCGAGCTGCGCCTTCACGTCCGCCACCGCCGGGGCGAAGATCGGAGCCTTGACCGTGCCGAGCCGCAGCTCCACGTCCTGGGCCGCGACCAGGACCTTGCGGACCTCGCCGACGACGTCGAACACCGCCTGGTTGAGGTTGGTCCGCACGTGCTTGAGCAGCCGCTCGTACCCGGCCTGCGTCCACGCCGGACCGCCCGCCTCCGTCATCAGCCGGTCGACCGCCGCCGAGATGCAGTCCGCCAGCAGCGGCGCGACCCCGCCGTGCGGGTTGCGGGTCAACGCGAGCTTCGCGGAGTTGTCCAGGGTCCGCTGGAGCACCTTCACCGGTGAGGGCACCGTGAGCAGCAGCAACCGCCGCGTGCCCCGCCACATCGCCAACCGCTGCCTGCCGGGCGTGTCCACGACCCGGATGGCCACCGACTCGCCCGCGTCCACCAGCGTCGGGTAGGCCGTCACCACGACACCGGACTGCCGCTGCTCCATCGTTTTGGGCAGCGCGCCGAAGTCCCACGACGTCAACCCCGAGCGCTCCACGTCCGCCGCCGCGGCGGTGAGCGTGGCCCGCACCTCCTTGACCAGCTGCTTCTTCAGCACCCCCAGGTCCTTGCCCAGGGCCAGCTGCCGGTTGTTCTCGTCCACCACCCGGTAGGTCAGCTTCAGGTGGTCGGGCACCTGGTCGAGCTGCCACGCGTCCCGCGGCACCACCACCCCGGTCAACGTCCGCAGCTCGCGCTCCAGCGCGGTCAGCAGCGGGTCGTCGGTGGAGATCCGCGCCAGCACGGCCTTCGCCACGTCCGGCACCGGCACGAAGTTGCGCCGCAGCGGCTTGGCCAGCGACCGGATCAGCGCCACCACCAGATCCAGCCGCAGACCGGGGATCTGCCACGAGAACGCCTCGTCGCCCAACGTCGTCAACGCGGGCAGCGGCAGGTCCACCGTCACGCCGTCGGTGCCCGCGCCGGGCTCGAAGTGGTAGGACAGCGGCAGCGTCAACCCGTTCTGCTGCCAAGAGTCCGGATAGGCCTGCTCGCTGACCTCGGCCCGCTCGTTGATCAGCATCGCCTTGTCGAACGTCAGCAGGTCCGGCTGGGTGTGCCGGGTCTTCTTCCACCACGTGTCGAAGTGCCGCACCGACACGACCTCGGCGCCGACGCGCTGCTCGTAGAACTCGTAGAGCGTCTCGTCGTCGACCACGATGTCCCGCCGCCGCGCCCGGTTCTCCAGCTCCTCCACCTCGGCCAGCAGCGCCCGGTTGGCCTCGAAGAACCTGTGGTGCGTCGTCCACTCGCCCTGCACCAGGGCGTGCCGGATGAACAGCTCCCGCGACAGCTCCGGGTCGATCCGCCCGTAGTTGACCTTCCGGGCCGCCACGATCGGCACCCCGTACAGCGTCACCTTCTCCAGCGCCACCACCGAACCGCGCTTGGCCTCCCAGTGCGGCTCGCTGTAGTTGCGCTTCACCAGGTGCGGCGCCAGCCGCTCGGCCCACTCCGGCTCGATCCGCGCCACGATCCGACCCCACAGCCGCGAGGTCTCCACCAGTTCCGCCACCATCACCCACTGCGGCGGCTTCTTGAACAGCGCCGAACCGGGGAACACCGCGAACCGCGCGCCGCGCGCCCCGATGTACTCCGTGGACGCCCGCTTGCCGGGGTCCTTCTTCGGCACGTCCTTCACGCCGATGTGCGACAGCAGCCCCGACAGCAGCGAGATGTGCACGTTCTGCGGCTCCGCCGCGTCCTCGCCCACCGTCAGCTTCAGCGTCTTCGCGACCTGCCGGAGCTGCGAGTAGATGTCCTGCCACTCCCGCACCCGCAGGTAGTTCAGGAACTCGTTGCGGCACATCTTCCGGAACTGGTTGGACGACAGCTCCCGCTGCTTGTCCTTCAGGTAGGTCCACAGGTTCACGAACGACAGGAAGTCCGACGTCGGGTCCGCGAACCGCGAGTGCTGCTCCGTCGCCGCCTGCTGCTTGTCCGCCGGGCGCTCCCGCGGGTCCTGGATCGACAGCGCCGCCGCGATGATCATCACCTCGCGCACGCACCCGTTGCGGTCCGCCTCGATCACCATCCGCGCCAGCCGCGGGTCCACCGGCAGCTGCGCCAGCTTGCGCCCCAACGGGGTCAGCCGCCTGTTGACGTCCGACACCTCCGGGTCGATCGCCCCCAACTCCTGCAGCAACTGCACGCCGTCGGCGATGTTGCGCGCGTCCGGCCCGTCGATGAAGGGGAACGCCGCGATGTCGCCCAGCCCGATCGACGTCATCTGGAGGATGACCGACGCCAGGTTCGTCCGCAGGATCTCCGGGTCGGTGAACTCCGGGCGCGCCTCGAAGTCGTCCTCGGTGTACAGCCGGACGCAGATGCCCGCCGACACGCGTCCGCAGCGGCCCTTGCGCTGGTTCGCCGACGCCTGGGACACCGGTTCGATCGGCAGCCTCTGCACCTTCAGCCGATGGCTGTACCGCGAGATCCGCGCCGTGCCGGGGTCGATCACGTACTTGATCCCCGGCACCGTCAGCGACGTCTCCGCCACGTTCGTCGCCAACACCACCCGACGACCGCTGTGCGACTGGAACACCCGGTGCTGCTCGGCGTAGGACAGCCGCGCGTACAGCGGCAGGATCTCGGTCCCCCGCAGCTCCGCCTGCCCCAGCGCCTCCGCCGTGTCGCGGATCTCCCGCTCACCCGACAGGAACACCAGGATGTCGCCCGGCCCTTCCGCCTGGAGCTCCTCGACCGCCTCGACGATCGCCGAGGTCTGATCGCGGTCCGGGTCCACGAACTCGTCCTCGGGGTCGACCACCGGCCGGTAGCGCACCTCGACCGGGTACGTCCGCCCCGACACCTCGATCACCGGGGCGTCCTCGAAGTGCCGGGAGAACCGCTGCGGGTCGATCGTCGCCGACGTGATGACGACCTTCAGGTCGGGCCTGCGCGGCAGCAGCTGCTTGAGGTACCCCAGCAGGAAGTCCACGTTCAGACTCCGCTCGTGCGCCTCGTCGATGATCAGCGTGTCGTACCGGCTCAGATCCCGGTCCGACTGGATCTCCGCGAGCAGGATGCCGTCGGTCATCAGCTTCACCAGCGTGTCCTCGCCGGAGTGGTCGCTGAACCGCACCTTGTAGCCCACCGCGGACCCCAGCGGTGTCTTCATCTCCTCGGCGACCCGCTCGGCCACCGTCCGCGCCGCCAGCCTGCGCGGCTGCGTGTGGCCGATCTGGCCCCGCACACCGCGGCCGAGCTCCAGGCAGATCTTCGGCAGCTGGGTCGTCTTGCCCGACCCCGTCTCACCCGCCACGATCACCACCTGGTGGTCGCGGATCAGGGCCAGGATCTCGTCCTTGTGCTGCGACACCGGCAACTCGGCCGGGTACGCGATCTTCGGAACGCCCTCCCGGCGCACCGCCAACCGCAGTTCGGCGTCGTCGAACTCGCCGGCGATCTCCGCCGCGATCGCGTGCTTCGACTTCTGGTCCTTCACCCTCCGGGCACCATCGAGACGGCGTTGGAGCCTGCGCTGGTCGCGAAGCATCAACTCGGGCAGACGTTTGTGCAGGTCGGCCAACGGCGACCCGGCGAGCGGCGTGTCCATACTGCGACCAGGATAGAACGCCCCACCGACTACGACCATCGGGTTACCGGGCGGGGGAAACCGCAAGTCACCCCTGGGGGCTCCGATCCGCGCCGGGGCGGGCCGACCGGAAATGTCGTACCCCGCCCCTACCGTCACCGCCGTGGACGAAACGACCTTCTGGACCCTCGTCGAACACGACGCCGACCGCGTCCCCGACGACCGCCTCGACCGGCTCACCACCCGGCTCGCCGGACTCCCGCCGCCCGACGTCGCCGACTTCCAGGTCCTCCTCGACCACGTCCGCGGCCGCGCCGACACCTGGGACCACTGGGCCGCCGCCCACCTCGTCCTCGGGGGCTGCTCCGACGACGGCTTCTTCTACTTCCTCGCCTGGCTCGTCGGCCTCGGCCGCACCCGCTTCGCCCGCGTCGCCGAGGACCCCGACGCGCTCGCCGACCACCCGGCCGTCCAGCACCTGGCCACGCTCGCCCCTGGTGTCCCGAGCAGCGACGACCCCGACTGGGAAGCACTCGACTACGTCGCCCGCGAGGCCTACCGCCGCACCACCGGCGACCCGGACGGCCTCGACACCGCGCTCGCGGCCCGCGGCCACGAACCCATGGTCGCCCCCGACCCCGACGGCGCCCCCTGGGACTTCGACGACACCGCCGAACTCCTGCGCAGGCTCCCCCGGCTCACCGCCCTGTTCGCCGACCGCGACGCCCAGGCGTGACGAAGCCCCAGGTCACGCCGATTCCAGCCCGGAACGCGGGGCAACGTGTCCCGCACCACGATCCGGCCCATTCCCCCATCCAGCGGCTGACACCGCCACCACCGCACCGATGGACTCGATCAACCAGCCCCACCCACCGGGAGTCCGAGTGTTCGAACGCCAGACGCTCCCGCCGCTCCCACCCAGCACCACCCTGACCGCGCTCACCGCGCTCGGCGACGACCACGCCTGGATCTCCGGCACCGCCGACATCCTCACCAGCCGCCCGTCCCGCCCCGTCGTCCTGCGCTGGAACGGCGCCACCTGGACCCGCGAAGACCTCCCCGAACTGGACGACGCGGCCAGCCTGATCGCCATCTCCGCCCACACCACCGCCGACGTCTGGGCCGTCGGCAACACCCACCGCGACCCGCTGGTCCTGCACAACGACGGCGCTACCTGGGCCCGCGTCGACACCCCCGCCGCGGGCTGGCTCAAAGCCGTCACCGCCACCGACCACGTCCACGTCGTCGGCCGCGGCCCCCACACCCTCCGCCGCACCGACCCCACCTGGGCGTCCGACCAAGCCCTCACCACCACCCGCGAAAGCCTCACCACGATCACCGCCGCCGCGCCCTCCGACGTCTGGGCGGGCGGCAGCGGCTGGTCCGGCAGCGGACCCACCAGCTACCGGTACCCCATCCTCACCCGGTGGGACGGCACCGCTTGGACCAACCACCCGCTCCCCGCGGCCACCAGCCCGCGCGGCTACGTCACCAGCGTCGCGGCCAACTCGCCCACCGACGTCTGGCTGGGCTGCGCCACCCCCCACGGCATGGGCGTCCACCGCTGGGACGGCGACACCTGGACCACCCTCCCGACCCCGCCCGCCACCGGCCGCCTCACGCTGCGCGGCGTCGTCGCGGGCTGGACGTGGGGCACCAGGACCACGCCCGGCACGTTCACCACCAGGCCCGTCTACTACCGCTGGACCGACGCGGGCTGGGAAGAGGTCGTCCTGCCCGAGCAGCTCGCCACCAAGAGCGCCTACGACACCGGTCTGGCCACCACACCGGGAGGCGCCAACGTGTGGGCGTACTTCACCGCCGCCGACGGCATCCACCTGCTGCGCCACCGGACGTCCCCGTGAACCACCCCTGACCGGCCTCGCGGTCGCCCGTCGTGGGGCGGTCAGCTCGCGGTGGCCTCGGTGATCGACCGCAGCACGCCGGGGAAGCGGCGTTCCATCTCGTCCATCCGCAGCTCGTGCGTCCGGTAGCTGCCCTGGGGCGTCACCCGCAGCACCCCTGCCTCGCGCAGGACCTTCAGGTGGTGCGACAGGGTCGACATGCTGACCGGGACGTCGAACTGCCCGCACACGACCCCGCCCGCCCGCGCCAGCTCCGCGACTATCCGCAACCGCACCGGGTCGGCCAGCGCGCTCAACACCGTCGTGAGTTCCACCGAGTCCACTTCCGGGTGCTGCAAGGCCCGCATGTCCGCATGCTAGCCGGCATCGACCACCGTCGAAACGGCGTGTTCGACCACGCGGACCCCGCCCGGACGGGGTCGGCCCGCTCGCGCGGCGCACGCGGTGGACAGCTTCCCCCGCCCCTCTGCTCGGGCGGGTTGTGAAATCCGGTCATCCAATTGGCAAAATCGGACATCCCGAGTGATGGATCGAACACCCACTGTCATTAACTCTAAACATGTCCTAGACCAATGGGCTGGCCCACAAGGCCTAACACGAATGGTCCTTTCGCGCGCTTGCCCACCATTGTTGCCATGACGTTTCCAGGCAGTCTGAGCTGGCATTTCATTTGATATCCGGACGCGGGATGACCCGAACTCCCGCGATATCGCTCAGGATCTGAAGCGATCCCACATCGTGGGAGACGATTTACCCATGCAGGGGCGGCAATACGATCGATTTCCCGGTCAGCACCGATGTTGGCCGGGATGTTCCTCGGCGTTCGCCCAATTCGTGGAATTCCACGGACAGGCGGATTCCCCCTGCACTGGAACAGGAGCGTCCATGAAACGCATGACCCTGGGCTACGCGGCCCTGGTGTCCGCCGCCCTGGTGACGGTCAGTGGTCTCACAGCCACCGCCGCACCGCAGTCGGCCGCGGACTCATCGGCGACGCTTGACCGCACGGGCACCCTGAGCCTGGCGGCCTCGCAAACCGGAATGGTGAGTTCCGCACTGGGCCTGAGCAGCCAAGAGCAGCTCGTGGTCAAGGATGTCGTCACCGACCCCGACGGCACCAGGCACTTCCGCTACGACCGCACGTTCGACGGCCTGCGCGTCGTCGGCGGCGACCTCGTCGTGCACCAGACGAAGGCGGGCGACCTCGCCTCCGTCGACCGCGCCACCGAGGCGAAGCTCGACGTCTCGACCAAGCCCGCGATCGCCGCCCCCGACGCCACCACGTCGGTGCTCGCGGCCGAGACCGGCGCGCAGTGGTCGAAGGCCGAGCCGCAGCTCGTCGTGTTCGCCATCGACCAGGCTCCGACCCTGGCCTGGGAGGTCGTCCTCACCGGGATCAAGGCCGACCAGTCGCCGAGCGAGCTGCACGTCTACACCGACGCCACCACCGGCAAGGTGCTGATGAGCGAAGACCGCGTGATGCACGTCGAGGGCACCGGTGTCAGCCAGTACAGCGGCACCGTGAAGCTGCAGACGACCCTGTCCGGGTCGACCTACCAGCTCAAGGACCCGCTGCGCGGCAACCAGACGGTCAACAACTCCGCCAACGGCACCGGGACCGGGACGCTGTTCACCGACGCCGACAACAAGTGGGGCAACGGCGCGATCAGCGACAAGGCCACCGCCGGTGTCGACGCGGCCTACGGCGCCGCGGCCACGTGGGACTACTACAAGAACGTCCACGGCCGCAGCGGCATCAAGAACAACGGCGTCGGCGCGATGAGCCGGGTGCACTACGGCAACGCCTACAACAACGCCAACTGGAGCGACAGCTGCTTCTGCATGACCTACGGCGACGGTGTCGGCAACGCGAAGCCGTTGACCGAGCTGGACGTCGCGGGTCACGAGATGTCGCACGGCGTCACGTCCGCGACCGGCAACATGGTGTACTCCGGTGAGCCCGGCGGCCTGAACGAGGCCACCAGCGACATCTTCGGCACCACGGTCGAGTTCAACGCCGCCAACACCTCCGACGTCGGCGACTACCTCATCGGCGAGAAGATCGACATCCGCGGCACCGGCGCTCCCCTGCGCTACATGGACAAGCCCTCGAAGGACGGCAAGTCCGCGGACTACTGGTCCTCCACCGTCGGCAGCCTGGACGTGCACTACTCGTCCGGCATCGCCAACCACTTCTTCTACCTGCTGTCCGAGGGCAGCGGCGCCAAGACCATCAACGGCGTCGCCTACAACAGCCCGACCTACGACGGCGCCGCCGTCACCGGCATCACCCGCGCCAAGGCCGAGAAGATCTGGTACCGCGCGCTGACCACCAAGTTCACCTCCAGCACCAAGTACGCCGCCGCGCGTACCGGCACCCTCGCCGCCGCCTCCGAGCTGTACGGGGCGAGCAGCGCGGAGTACGCCGCGGTGAACAGGGCGTGGGCCGCGGTCAACGTCAAGTAGACCCCGCCGGACGACCGGGGCCCGGACCGCACTCCCCTGCACGGTCCGGGCCCCGGCAGGTCCGCGGGTCACAACGGCAGCCACCAGTCCTCGCAGCGGATCCAGGTGCCCTTGGGGTACTCGAAGTCGTGCACGCCTCGCGAGGCGAACCCCGCTTTGCGGCACACCGCGATCGACGGCGGGTTGTCCACGGGTGGGAAGGCGTGGAGTTCCTTGCGCGTTCCCAGGTCGGTGGCGATTCGGGCGATCTCCACGGCCGCATGTGCCGCGACCCCCTGCCCGCGGAACTCCGGCAGTACGTGCCAGCCGGTTTCGTAGACCGCTTCGTCCTGCCACTGCTTCTCCCAGAAGCCGATGGAGCCTGCGGTGCTGGTGCCTCGCAGCACCACGTACATGCGGCCGGAGTCCTGCGTCGAGAGTTCGGTGTAGCGCCGGTGCCGGTCGACCACCGCGTCGTCCGACTCCGGCCCGCCCAACGCGGTGGGCGTCCCGGCGTTCAGCTCCCGCAGCAACCCCAGGTCGCCTTCGTCCCACACCCGCAGGCTGATGTCCGTCATGCCCCGACATTAAGGAAGGGCACGACAGTTCAGCCTGTGGGCGCCAGTGTCCGCGTGGTGCTTCGGCGGCAGCGCGACACCGGGCCTGTTGGGCTTGTCCTCGACACCGGGCCTGCTGGCAGCCTGCTCAGAACGGGGTCAGCCCGGTCGGGCGCGACCTACACCGCCGCGTCCTCTCCTCCGCCCGCTCCTCCGCCGACTACGGCGTCCGAGGACGACGGCTTGTGCTCGGGGGGTGGGACCACACCGGAGAGGTCGCCGCCGTTGTCGTTGGAGCGCAGTACGAACGGGCGGGTTTCCGTGTACTGGACGACCGATACTGATGCGGGGTCGACGACGATTCGTTGGAAGCCGTCCAGGTGGACGCCCAGGGCGTCGGCCAGCACGGACTTGATGACGTCGCCGTGGCTGCACGCCAGCCACACCGCACGGGGGCCGAATTCGGCGGTGACGCGGGCGTCGTGGGCGCGGATGGCGGCGACGGCCCTGGCCTGCACGGTGGCGAGGCCCTCGCCCTCCGGGAACACGGCCGCGGAGGGGTGCTGCTGCACGACCTTCCACAGCGGTTCGTCGAGGAGGTCCTTGATGGCCCGGTTGGTCCAGCTCCCGTAGTCGACCTCGGCCAGTTGCGGCTCGGTCAGTGCGACCAGTCCGCGGTCGGCCAGCAGGGGGGCGATGGTCTGCTGGCAGCGGTCCATGGGCGAGGCGACGACGGCGTCGATCGGGATGCCCTTGAGCCGGTCGACCAGTCCGATGGCCTGCGCCTCGCCCTTCTCGCACAGGGAGACGCCGGGGGTGCGGCCGGCGAGGACGCCGGAGCCGTTGGCGGTCGAACGGGCATGTCGAAGGAGGATCACGGTGGCCACGGGGATCCACCCTAGATGGCGCGAAGGCCACCATGCGGACATGGTGGCCTTCGCGACTGCGCTTCGCGTCAGGTGGCGGGCAGCAGGCCCGTGGACAGCAGGCCCATGAGCACGATGCCGAGCATGACCCGGTACCAGACGAACGCGGAGTAGCTGTGCTTGGAGACGTACTTGAGCAGCCACGCGATCGTGGCGTAGCCGACCGCGAACGCGAGGACCGTGGCCACGATCATCTGCGGGATCGAGGCGTCGTTCGGGCCGCCGCGCTCCAGCACGTCCGGGATGCTGAAGATGCCCGCGCCGAACACCGCCGGGATCGCCAGCAGGAACGAGTAGCGCGCCGCGGCCGCCCGGTCCAAGCCGAGGAACAGGCCCGCGGTGAGCGTGCCGCCGGAGCGCGAGACGCCGGGGATGAGCGCGAGGGCCTGGGCGAACCCCATGCCGATCGCGTCCTTCATGGTCAGCTCGGAACGGGCGTGCTTGGCGAGCTGGTCGGCGAGGCCCAGGAGCAGGCCGAACACGATCAGCATCGTCGCGGTGATCCACAGGTTGCGCGCGGACGTGCGGATCTCGTCCTTGAAGATGTAGCCGAGCACGCTGATCGGGATGGACCCGATGATCACGTACCAGGCCAGCCGGTAGTCCTTCTCCTTGCGCGCCTCGGCGCTGAACAGGCCGCGGAACCAGGCGGAGATGAACCGCCCGATGTCCTTGGCGAAGTAGATCAGCACGGCCAGTTCGGTGCCGAGCTGGATGACCGCCGTGAACGACGCGCCCGCGTCGTTGCCGAAGAACAACGTCGACGTGATCCGCAAGTGCGCCGACGACGACACGGGTAGGAATTCGGTAAGTCCTTGAACCAGTCCGAGGACCAGGGCCTGCAACCAGCTCAACTACCCACTCCTGCCAGATCCAGAGCTTCCACCGCGGTGCGCAGCGCCGCGACTCCCTGCTCCAGATCTTGCAGCATCGGGGTGATGGTCAACGTGGTGACCCCGGCCTGGGCGAGCGCCTGCATCTTCTCCGCGATCCGCTCCTTGGTGCCGAGCAGCGACGTGGCGTCGAGGAACTCGACCGGGAGCGCGGCCATGGCGCCCTCGTAGTCTCTCGCCAGGTACTTGTCCTGCACCTCGGCGGCCTCGGCCTCGAAGCCCATCCGGGAGGCGAGGTCGTTGTAGAAGTTCTGCTTGCGGCTGCCCATGCCGCCGACGTAGAGCGCCGCGTACGGGCGGACCCGGTCGGCCAGCGCGCGCCAGTCCTCGCCGACGAACATCGGCATGGTCGGCACGATGTCGAAGCCCTCCATGGACTTGCCCGCCTTCTCGCGACCGGCCTTGACCGCCGCGAGGGAGTCCTGGGAGTACTCCGGGGAGAAGAACAGGGCGAGCCAGCCGTCGGCGATCTCGCCGGTGAGCTCGAGGTTCTTCGGGCCGACCGAGGCGAGGTAGATCGGGATCTCCTCGCGGACGGGGTGGACGGTCAGCGTGAGCGCCTTGCCGGGACCGTCGGGCAGCGGCAGCGTGTAGTGCTTGCCCTCGTAGCGCAGCTTCTCGCGGCGCAGCGCCAGCCGCACGATGTCGACGTACTCGCGCGTGCGGGCCAGCGGCTTGTCGAAGCGGACGCCGTGCCAGCCCTCCGACACCTGCGGTCCGGACACGCCGAGGCCCATCCGGAAGCGGCCGCCGGACAGGGTGTCCAGGGTCGCCGCCGTCATCGCGGCCATCGCGGGTGTCCGCGCGGGGATCTGGAGGATGGCGCTGCCGATGTCGATGCGCTCGGTGTGCGCGGCGATCCACGACAGCACGGTGGGCGCGTCGGAGCCGTAGGCCTCCGCCGCCCAGGCCACCGAGAAGCCGAGCCGGTCGGCCTCCTTGGCGAGTTCGAGGTTGTCGGCGTCGTTGCCGGCGCCCCAGTATCCGAGGTTCAGTCCCAATCGCACCGACTGACCGTACCGGCCGGTAACACCGTTTGCCGGAGTACCCCCGGTGACGCCGGTCACGTCCGGCACGAACGGTGAAGATCCACGACGCTCCCGACCTGGCGAGGTCGGAGCCCTTACGCTCGCCCCGTGGAACACCGACAGCTCGGCCGCAGCGGCCTGCGCGTCTCCCGGATGGCGCTGGGCACGATGACCTGGGGCCGCGACACCGACGCCGACGAGGCCGCCACCCAGCTGATGGCCTTCACCGAGGCGGGCGGCACGCTCGTGGACACCGCCGACGTCTACGTCGAGGGCGAGAGCGAACGCATCCTCGGCGGCCTGCTCGGCGAGGTCGTCCCGCGCGACGAGGTGGTCATCACGACCAAGGCCGTGGCCCGCCGCAACGAGGGCCCGTTCGGCGGTGGCGCGTCGCGGGCCGCGCTGCTCGGCGCCCTCAACGGGTCGTTGCGCCGCCTGGGCGTGGACCACATCGACCTGTGGCAGCTGCACGCGTGGGACCAGTCGGTGCCGCTCGACGAGACCCTCGCCACCCTCGACACGGCCGTGAGCAGCGGAAAGGTCCGCTACGTCGGCATCTCCAACTACTCGGGCTGGCAGCTGGGCACCGCCGCCACCACCCAGCGCGCCGTCGCGGGCCGCGCCCCGCTGATCTCCGCCCAGGTCGAGTACTCCCTGCTGGAACGCGGCGTCGAGCGCGAGGTCGTCCCCGCCGCCGCCCACCACGGGATCGGCCTGCTGCCCTGGGCCCCGCTCGGGCGCGGCGTGCTCACCGCCAAGTACCGCAACGGCAACACCCCTCCCGACTCCCGCGGCGCCTCCGCGCACCTGGCCGGGTACGTGGAGCAGCACCGCACCGACCGCGCGTCCCGCATCGTCCAGGCGGTGTCGACCGCGGCCGACGGGCTGGGGACGTCGGCGCTGTGCGTGGCGCTGGCGTGGGTCCGCGACCGCCCCGGCGTGGTCGCGCCGGTGGTCGGCGCGCGCGACACCAACCAGCTGCTCGGGTCGCTGGCGGCCGAGGACCTGACCCTGCCGCCCGCGATCCGGTCCGCGCTGGACGACGTGAGCGCCGTCGAACTCGCCTACCCCGAACGCCCGATGGGGTGATTTCCGCCGTCGGCCTGGGAGAGTGGGTGTCGTGGAATCCCGACCGCTGCGCTACTTCGTGGCCGTGGCAGAAGAGCTGAACTTCACCCGCGCCGCCGAGAAGCTGGGCATCGCCTCGCCGCCGCTGTCCCGCGCGATCCGCAAGCTCGAGGCCGAACTGGGCGTCACCCTGTTCGAGCGGACCACCCACAGCGTCTCCCTGACGCCCGCCGGGGCCGTCCTGCTCGACCAGGCCAGGATCGCCCTGGAAGCCCTGGAGGCGGCGGGTCGCCGAGCCCGCCGAGCGGCCGACCCCGACCCCAAGACGGTGCTCGCGGTCAAGGCCGACAACGCCTCGGGGATCCTGGAGACGATCCTCGCGGCGTACGCGTCCGACCCGGCCGCCGAGCCGGTCGCGATCCGCCTGTGCGGCTGGCAGGAGCACCCCCGGCTGCTGCGCGAGGGCCACGCCGATGTCGCGCTGCTCTACGAGCCGTTCGACCACACCGGACTCGACAGCGAGACCATCTCCAGCGAACCCCGCGTCCTCGCCCTCGCCTCGGCGCACCCGCTCGCCCGGCGCGCCCACGTCACCCTGGCCGACCTCGACCTCCCCGGCCTCGACCCCGCCAACCCCGGCGACCTCGACCGCTGCCTCGCCCACGTGTCCAGGCGGAGCAAGGCCCGCGACCTGCCCGAACTCCTCGCCCACGTCGAGTTCAACGACCTGATGACCCTCCTGCCCGCGTCCATCGCCGCCCGCTACCCGCGCCCCGGCGTCACCTACGTCCCGGTGCTCGACGCCCCGCGCGCCACCCTGGTCATCGCCTGGCCCCAGCAGTCCCGTTCCCTGGCCACCGCCGCCCTCGTCCGCACCGCCACCGCCGTCGTCGCGGGGTGACCCCCGGCAATCAGGGGCGGGGCGGGACGTCGACCATGGTGAGCCACTCCAGGACCGCGGGAACGCGCTCGTCCAGCCACGTGGCCAGGTCGGCCGCCACGGCGATGGACTCCGGGGCGCGCAGGTGTTCGGCGAGGTGGTCGACCATCGCCCGGATGCGCAGCAGCGGCGGCGGGTGGCTGCCGGTGAACGGCAGGACGCGGCCCGCGGCATCCGCCAGGACGGCCACGACCTCGTGCAGCGCGAGCACCAGGAGCACCGCGCCGACGAGGTAGGGCTCGACGGTGTCGCGCTCCCAGGGGCTCAGGCCGTCGAGGCTGGCGAGCATGATGCGCGCGGCCATCCGGTCGGCCTCGTACTCGCGGGGCCAGCCGACGGCCTGCATGTCGAGGGCGCCGACGGGGGTGTTGGGATCGGTCTGGCGCCACGACACGATCAGGTGGCCCGCCAGCACGTGGGCCATCTCGTGGGCGACGACGAACTGGGTGGCGCGCCTGGTCATGAGGCGCAGCAGGTCGAGGCGCTGGCCCGACAGGTCGGGCAGCGGGCGGGCCGCGGCGGCCCCGTTGCCGAACAGGTGGGCGTTGAAGACCTCCGCCAGCGCGGAGGCGGCCTGGTCGGGGTCGAGCAGCGGCGCGTCACCGAAAGCGGGCCGCGACACGATCATGATCTTCAGCACATCGGGTACGAGGTGGAGCACTCCGCTGTCGACCAGCACCAGCACGCCGGTGCCCGGCATCGGCCTGCACAGCGCGTTCATCGACCCGGTCGGGAACACCCCCGCGTAGAACGGCGTGCGCACCGCCCAGCCCGCGACCTCCGCGAGGCCGAACAGTTCGGGGGCCTGCGCGTCGAGCACCCACTGCGACGCCCCCAGGTCGGCCCCGGTGTACGGGTCCGGCCTTAATCGCACGGTCGAGAGCCTGTTCAGCCTGGTCAGAGCAGGTTCGGCCGCGACCTGCGACCACGTGTGGTAGCGCTCGGCCGCACGCAGCGGCCGCACGCACCCCGCTGGCAAGCCGTCCGCCACCCGGTGCTGCCGGAGCAGTTCGACGTGCCTGTCGCGCAGAACACCGACGGTCATCGCGCACCTCCATTCGCCCTACTTGAATGGTCGCGCCGGAACGCCCGGTGCTACGTGCGGCCGGGGAGTATCACCTCTGTGGACCAATGGGAACACCCGCCCCCTGCGTGACCGCGGCCGTTCGGTCGTGGATGCTGGAGGGACATTTCGCGAATGGGGTACCGGGGTCACCCGGCCGCTGGGAGGTTCCACGTTGCGTCGACTGGCCGCTGTGCTGTTGACCGGGGCGGTAGTGGTCGGTGGCTGCGCCAGGAGCGAGGAGCCGAGCGACCCCCTCCAGGTCGCGGCCACGCTCGAGTCGGCGACTCCGTCACCGTCACCGGACCAGGCGACGGCACCCGCGGGCACCGTCCTCCCGCTGTCCGGCAAGGCCACCGCCGTCGTGTTCACGGGCGGCGTCCTGGCCGTCGCGGTCGAGTCCCCGCCGTCGGTGCAGCTGTTCTCGCTCCCGGACGCCACGCCGCGCACCGTCGCGCTCCCGGCCCCCGCCGCGCGCCTCGTCGTCGCGGGCGACCGGATCGAGGCCGCCGTCCCCACCGGTGACGTGGTCGTGAGCATCTCCCCCGCCGACGCCACGTCCACCAGCAAGCCGTTCGACGGCGGCCCGGCCGACGTGGCCGTCCTCGGCGACAAGACGCTGGTGGCCGAACGCGACGCGCACTCGATCCGCGTCGGCGACCGCGAGGTCGGCCCCGTGACCAGCCCGGACCAGGTCCTCGTCGTCGGCGGCCACGTGGTCGTCCTCGACCGGCTCCGCAGCGCCGTGTTCGACCTCGACGCGGCCGCGGGCACCCTCGGCGCCGGTCTGCGCGCGGGCGACGGCGCCACCAACGCCGTGACCGACCGCTTCGACCGCGTCCTGGTCACCGACACCCGCGGCGGCGAACTGCTCGCCTTCACCGCGAACCCGCTGATCATGCGTCAGCGGTACCCCGTGCCGGGCGGGCCCTACGGGCTCGCCTACGACCCGCGCACCGATCTGGCGTGGGTGACGCTCACCGAGAAGAACGAAGTGGTTGCCTACCACGTCGCCGGTGGTGAACCGGTCGAGGAGTTCCGGTTCCCCACCGTCCGCCAGCCCGATTCGGTGGCGGTCGATCCAGGTAGTGGGCGGGTGTTCGTCGCATCCGCGGACGGCCAAGGGATACAGGTGATCTCGCCGTGAACGAAGGAGTGACCGACGGGGATTGGGAGTACCGGCCGCTGCGGCTGCCTCCCGGCGTCTCCCGCCGCACCGCAGCGACCCAGCTCTCCATCCACGCCGAGTTCGCGGGCTGGGAGCTCTCCCGCGTGCTGCTCTACGGGGACGGCACCCGCAAGATCTGGCTGCGCCGCCGCCGCAGTGCGGCGAGCATGCCCGGCGTCATCATCTAGCCACATCCCGGCGATCCGGCCCACGCTCGGCGGCATCCGGGCGGTACTCGCACGCCCTCGGCCTGGCCTGCGGTGTGAGGTGTACAGCCGGAACTGTACAACTTGGACTGCGGGTTCTAGCGTGGACGGCATGGCCGAGCACCCGTCCCCCTCAGCGGTCCGCGCTTCGCGCGAGGTCCGCGCCGTCATCAGCCGCCTGCGGCGTCGCATCCTGAACGCCGCCGAAGCCGAGGACATCACCCTCGGGCAGGCCTCCGTGCTCGCCCGGCTGTCCGGCGAGCAGGGCGTCACGGCCAGCGCGCTCGCCGCGGCCGAAGGGGTGCGCCACCAGTCGATGACCGCGACGGTCGCGGCGCTGGCCGCGTTGGGACTGGTGGAACGGCGACCCGACCCCGACGACGGGCGCAGGCTGCTGATCGCGCTGACCGCGCAGGGGCAGCGGCGGGTGGACGAGGGGCGGCAGGCCCGGCAGGAATGGCTGGCCGGTGAACTCCAGGCGAAGTGCACCGAGCAGGAACGGCGAGCCGTGATCGCGGCCATGGCGGTGCTGGAGCGCCTCACCCGTGACTGACCACGACACGCGGGGACGGGACGGGGCGGCGGCCACGGGGTTCGACCGGCGGCTGCTGCCGCCGATGGTGCTGGGCTCGGTCCTGAACCCGATCAACTCGACGATCATCGCCGTCACGCTCGTCCCCATCGGCGCCGCGCTGGGCGCCCCGCCCGCGCAGACCGCGTGGCTCGTCTCGGCCCTCTACCTGGCCACCGCGCTCGGACAGCCCGTCATGGGGCGGCTCATCGACCTCTTCGGGCCGCGCAGGCTCTTCCTCCTCAGCACGAGCCTCGTCGGCGTCGCCGGTGTGGTCGGCACCCTGGCGCCGAACATCGGGGTGCTGCTCGCCTCGCGGGTGCTGCTCGGGTTCGGCACCTGCGCCGGGTACCCCGCCGCGATGGCGCTGGTGCGCAGCGAGGCCGAGCGCACCGGGCGGGACAGCCCCGGCGGGGTGCTGACCGTGCTGGCGGTCGCCAACCAGACCATCGCCGTGATCGGCCCCCTGCTGGGCGGCCTGCTGATCGGGCTTGGGGGCTGGCGCGCGACCTTCGCGCTGAACGTGCCGCTGGCCGTCGTGGCCGTGGTGCTCGGGCTGCTCCGACTGCCCAAGGAGGCCCGCGCCAGCGAGTCCCCGCGGCGCGACGGCGTCGCGGCCCAACTCGACCTGCCCGGCATGGCGCTGTTCGCCGCGACGCTCCTCTCGCTGCTGCTGTTCCTGATGAACCCGCACCTGCGCGACTGGTACCTGCTGGTGATCGTGCTCGTCGCGAGCGCCGCGTTCGGGGTGCGGGAGCTGCGGGCCGCGACGCCGTTCATCGACCTGCGGGTGCTGGGCGGCAACACACCGCTGCTGACCACCTACGGGCGCTCGCTGGTCGCCTACGTCGTCGCGTACTCCTTCCTCTACGGGTTCACCCAGTGGACCGAGGAGGGCTTCGGACTCACGCCCACGCACGCCGGGCTGGTGCAGACGCCGATGTTCCTGGTGGCCATCGGCGTCTCGATCGTCTCGGGGCGGCGCAAGGGCGTGCGCGGCAAGCTGCTCGTCGGCGCGCTCGGGCAGATCGTCGCCTGCGGGGTGATGCTGACGCTCACCGCGGACAGCCCCGTGTGGGCGCTGGTCGCGGTCGCCCTGGTCTTCGGCATCCCCCAGGGGCTCAACAACCTGGCCCTGCAGAACTCCGTCTACTTCCAGGCCGACCCCGAGCGCACCGCGTCCTCGGCGGGCCTGCTGCGTACCTTCGCCTACGTCGGCTCGATGGTCGCCTCGTCGACGACGGCCGTGTCCTTCGGACAGCGCGCGGACACCGGCGGCATGCACCACCTCGCCTGGATCATGCTCGGCGCGGGCGTGCTCTACCTCCTGTCGACCGTCTTCGACCGCTCGCTGGGACGCGTGGCCCGTGAGGACATCCCGGCCGATGCGCCGTGATTTCGAAATCGATGCCCTCCGGATGTCGAGAACCCGGCGCCCGCTGCGTCCCAGGGCCAGAACACCGACAACGAGGGGAACGACAGTGCAGCCGAACGAGATCACCGAGGTCCTGAACCGCCCGTACAGCCGGGAACTGCTGGCCCGTCCCCTGACCCGGCTCGCCTACGTCGCCAAGGACGGCACGCCGCGCAACGTCCCGATCGTGTTCACCTGGAACGGCTCGGAGATCGTCATGTGCACCGCGAAGAACGCCCCGAAGCTCCACGCCCTGCGCGCCAATCCCGCGGTCGCCCTGACGATCGACAACGAGGAGCACCCGCCCAAGATCCTGCTCATCCGCGGTCGGGCGGAGCTGGACGTCGTGGACGGCATCCCGGACGAGTTCGTCCAGGCCAGCGGCGCCTACGGGATGACGCCCGAGCAGCGGGTCGAGTGGGAGGCGGAGGTGCGGTCGCTCTACGACGGCATGGTCCGGATCGTCGTGACGCCGACGTGGGCGAAGCTCATCGACTTCGAGACGACCCTGCCGAGCGCGGTCGAGGAGCTGTCCCGGCGAAGGGCCGAGCGCCAGCGCGTCTGAAGGCTTCCTCCGGGATTCGCGTGAAAACATCGCGGCGGGACGTCGAGAACCCGCACGCGACTTCGTCCCCGTCGTGAACACGGCCAGGAACGGCCGACCGCATCGCATCGCACCGCACCGCACCGCACCGCACCGCACCGCACCGCACCGCACCGCACCGAGGAGATCATGATGGCCAAGTACCTGTTGCTCAAGCACTACCGGGGCGCGCCGGCGGCGGTCAACGACGTGCCGATGGACCGGTGGACGCAGGAGGAGATCTCCGCGCACATGAAGTACATGCAGGACTTCGCGGACCGGTTGGAGAAGACCGGTGAGTTCGCGGACGGTCAGGCGCTGTCGCCGGAGGGCGTGTTCGTCCGGTACGACGGCGAGGGGCGGCCGCCGGTGACCGATGGCCCGTTCGCGGAGACGAAGGACCTGATCGCGGGGTGGATGGTGATCGACGTGGACAGCTATGAGCGCGCCGTCGAGCTGGCGGGGGAGCTGTCGGCCGCTCCGGGGGCCGGGGGGAAGCCGATCCACGAGTGGCTGGAACTGCGCCCGTTCCTGACCGCGCCCCCGACCACCGCGGAGTGACGAACGGTGGACGAGTCCCTGCTGCAGACCCTCACCCCCGCGGTGATCGGCGTCCTCGCCCGCCGCGGAGCGGATTTCGCCGCGGCTGAAGACGCCGTGCAGGACGCCCTGGTCGAAGCCGTGCGCGTCTGGCCCGACGACCCGCCGCGCGACCCCAAGGGCTGGCTGGTCACCGTGGCCTGGCGCAAGTTCCTCGACGCCACCCGCGCCGACACCTCCCGCCGCCACCGCGAACTGCGCGTCGACGCCGAACCCGCCCCCGAACAGGGCGAGGTCGTGGACGACACGCTCCAGCTGTACTTCCTGTGCGCCCACCCGTCCCTGACCCCGGCCTCGGCCGTCGCGCTCACGCTGCGCGCGGTCGGCGGCCTGACCACCAGGCAGATCGCACAGGCCTACCTCGTCCCCGAGACGACCATGGCCCAGCGCATCAGCCGCGCCAAGCGGACCGTCTCCGGTGTCCGCTTCACCCAGGCCGGTGACGTCGCCACCGTCCTGCGCGTGCTCTACCTCGTCTTCAACGAGGGCTACTCCGGCCACGTCGACCTCTCCGCCGAGGCCATCCGGCTGACCCGCCAACTGGCGACCAGGATCGACCACGAGGAGGTTTCCGGCCTGCTCGCGCTCATGCTGCTCCACCACGCCCGCCGCCCGGCCCGCACAGGCGCCGACGGCAGGCTGGTACCGCTCGCCGAGCAGGACCGCGGCCGGTGGGACACCGGGACGATCGCCGAAGGCGTCGACATCCTCCAGTCGGCCCTCGCCCGCGACCGCCTGGGCGAGTTCCAGGCGCAGGCCGCCATCGCCGCGCTCCACGCCGACGCGCAGACCGCCGAGGAGACCGACTGGGTCCAGATCGTCGAGTGGTACGACGAACTCGTACGCCTCACCGACAGCCCCGTCGCCCGCCTCAACCGCGCCGTCGCCGTCGGCGAAGCCGACGGCCCCCGAGCAGGCCTCGCCGCCCTGACCGACCTCGACCCCACCCTCCCCCGCTACACCGCCGTCGCCGCGTACCTGCACGAACGCGACGGCGACCCGACCACCGCCGCACGCCTCTACACCGACGCCGCCCTCTCAGCCCCCAGCCTCCCCGAACGCGACCACCTCACCCGGCAGGCCGCACGCCTGAACGCACGACTGCACGGTTGAGGGTGGTTGCGGGTGGGGTGAGGGTGAGTGAGGGGTGGATGGGTTGAGGGGCGGGTCGGTTGAGGGGCGGTGGCCACTTGGTTGGGCGACACGCGGACAAGTGGTTGAGCGGCTGCACGGTTGACCCATTCGGCAGTTGGACTACGCGAGGTTGCGCGGTCGCACAGCAGGCTGCTGCACGGTTCGGCAGTTCGGCAGTTCGGCTACGCGAGGTTGCGCGGTCGCACAACAGGCTGCTGCGCGGTTGAGCAGTTGGTCCGCTGAGAAACAGGCGGCCATGCCGTCGAGTGGCAGACGACTGCACGACAGGCCGTCCGCGTGATCGAGCGGCGAGCGGTCAAGCGGCGGGTGGTCACACCCATCGCGCGCCAGCGCGGTCGCCGGCAATCGCCCCGTCGGCCGGTTCGGTCACCAGCAGTCGCCCCGCCAGCCAGCCAGCCAGCCCGCCCGCCCGCCCGCCAGTCGGCCCAGCCCGGCCCGGCCACCAGCAGTCGCCCCGTTGCCGCGTGCCGCGCCAGCCGGTTCGGTCGTGAGCAACCGACCGCCCATCAACCGGTTTGCTCGTCAGCAGTCACCCCCGCCGGTCAACCCGAAGCACCTCACCCGTGACAGCAGCCCCATCCCGTCGCACGCCGACCGGCCGTGTCGGCGTTGGGTTGGTGTCTGCGGTCGGCGTGCCGTCCACAGTGGCCACCGGGCTCAGCGCTCCTGACAGGACGGCTGTTCGGATGTCGTCGCGCCGGCGGAAGTTCGATGTCGGGCACCGTCTATTCGACACGGTCCAAGAAGTTCCTCCTAGCTGTTGTAGTCCTGTCGTAGCCCTGTCGTGGGCGACCGCGCCGCCGTCGTGAGCGGTCGCCGCTGGTCACTGCACCCGCGGCACCACAGGTGTGGTGGTTCAGGGCATGAGGTCGGCGAACGCGGCCGCCGGGTCGCGTTCGGGTGGGCCCGCGGGCCACCAGTCGGTGCCTTCCCTGCGGTAGGGGTACCAGCGGCCGTCATGGCCCAAGCGGAGTTGCAGGCCCTCGGACTCGACGGTCCAGTGGTTGCGCCAGACCGTGGCGGGCGGTAGCTCCTCCCCCTCCCACGCGGTGTGGGCGCGAGCCGCTTCGGCTTTGGACGGTGCCCATGCCGTGTCGAGCAGCGTGAGCGCGACAGCCCCGCCATAGCCCCAAGCCCGCATGGCGCGGGGAAGGCCGGGGCCGGCCGCGGCCAGTCGGGCGGTGAGTCGTGGATCGGCGACGGTGCAGGCCATCCGGACCCGGTCCGGCCACTCCTCCAACACCGGTAGCTCGCCGGTGGTGAGCAACTCCCTGGCGCGGGCCGCCGCGTCGGCGACGAGCCAGCGCAGAGCCTCGACGTCGACATCGGGCACGGGGTCGAACTCCGGGAGCGGGCCGAGTTCGACCAGCGGTGGTGGTGCGGGCAGCGGTACGCGCGGGGCCGCGAACACCTCGGTGGCCAGTTCTCCCGTCGCGGTGGCGGGCCGGTCGTCGTCCAGGTGGATCTCGGCGAGCAACTCCTCCCGCTCGCGCCCCCGCAGCAGCAGGAGCACCCACGGGTCCGCGTCCAGCAGCCAGGAAGCCTGGTTGCACAGCGCCGCCGCGTGCCGGCAGGGCAGCTCCCATCCGGGACACGTGCAGTCCGGATCCAGGTCGCCGATACCGGGGAGCAGTTGGACGCCCGCGTCGTCCGCGGCCACCACCAGGTCGTGCGGCATGTCGCCGTCGAGCAGCGCCGCGATGTGGCCCGCCTTCGCGGTGACCTGGGCCAGGAACCTGGTCCACTCGGCGTCCGACAGCGGGGTGAGCGACACCGACGTGCGGTAGGTGTCCTCCGTGTCGTAGACCACCGCCGCCAGCCTGCCGGGGCTGACGGTGATCGTCCCGACGATGCCCGCCGCGGCGAACTTCCGCCCCAGCCTCATCTGCCCCTGGTCGAGCGAGGTGTCCTCGACCGCCTGCAGCCAGGCCCTGCCCCACCAGGTGCGCGCCCGCCGCTGGCCCTTGGGGAACGCCGGGTAGCCCCGGACCCGATCGGTCATCGTCCGCTCCTCAGTTCGACGAGGTCCGCCAGCTCGGCGTCGGACAGCTCGGTCAACGCCGCCTCGCCGCCCGCGAGGACGGCGTCGGCCAGTTGGCGCTTGGAGGCGAGCATCTCGGCGATGCGGTCCTCCACCGTGCCCTCGGCGATCAGCCGGTGCACCTGGACCGGCCTGGTCTGGCCGATCCGGTACGCGCGGTCGGTCGCCTGGTCCTCCACCGCCGGGTTCCACCACCGGTCGTAGTGCACGACGTGGTCGGCACGGGTCAGGTTGAGGCCGGTGCCCGCCGCCTTGAGCGACAACAGGAACACGGGCACCTCGCCGTCCTGGAAGCGCTGCACGAGCTGCTCGCGCTTCGCCACGGGCGTGCCGCCGTGCAGGAACTGGGTCGGCACGCCCCGATCGGCCAGGTGGCGTTCGATCAGCCTGGCCATCGCCACGTACTGGGTGAACACCAGCACCGCGCCGTCCTCGGCGAGGATGGTGTCCAGCAGCTCGTCGAGCAGTTCGAGCTTCCCCGACCGGCCTGCCAGCCGCGGGTTCCCCTCCTTCAGGTACTGCGCCGGGTGGTTGCAGATCTGCTTCAGCCCGGTCAGCAGCTTCACGATCAGCCCGCGACGCGTCATGTCGGCGCCCTTGGCGATCTCCGCCATCAGCTCGCGGACGGTCGCCTCGTAGAGCGCCGCCTGCTCGTGGGTCAGCGCGACCGGCTGGTCGGTCTCGGTCTTGGGCGGCAGCTCGGGCGCGATGCCGGGGTCGGACTTCCGCCTGCGCAGCAGGAACGGCTTCACCAGCTTCGACAGCCGCTCGGCGGCCACGCCGTCCGAGTCGCCCTCGATCGGCTTCGCCCACCGCGTCCGGAACGACGCCAGCGACCCGAGCAGCCCCGGCGTCGTCCAGTCCAGGATCGCCCACAGCTCGGACAGGTTGTTCTCCACCGGCGTGCCCGTGAGCGCCACCCGCGCCCCGGCCGGGATCCGTCGCAACGCCTTCGCGGTCCCCGACCTCGGGTTCTTCACGTGCTGGGCCTCGTCGGCGACCAGCATCCCCCACTCGACCTCGCCGAGCCGGTCGGCGTCCAGCCGCATGGTGCCGTAGGTCGTCAGCACGAACCCCGACTCCACGCCCTCGACCGTCCGCGACGCCCCGTGGAACCGCCGCACCGGCACCCCTGGGGCGAACCGCCTGATCTCCCGCTCCCAGTTGCCCAGCAGCGACGCCGGGCACACCACCAGCGTCGGCCCACCGCCCCGGTGCAGGTGCAGCGCGATCAGGGTGATCGTCTTGCCCAGCCCCATGTCGTCGGCCAGACAGCCACCCAGTCCGAGCGACGTCATCCGCGCCAGCCAGCGGAGCCCGCGCAGCTGGTAGTCGCGCAGCGTCGCCCGCAACCCGGCGGGCTGCTCGACCGGCTCCGCCCCCTCGTCCGGCGTCTCGATCCGCCGCCGCAACGCCTCCAGCCACCCGCTCGTGGCGACCGGCACGAACTCCCCCTCGACCTCCGCCGTCCCGGTCAGCGCCGCGCCCAGCGCGTCGATCGCCGTCAACGGTTTGATCGACCGCTCCCGCGCCCGCCGCGCGATCTCCGGATCCACCAGCAGCCACTGGTCGCGCAGCCGCACCACCGGCCGGTGCGCCTCGGCCAGCCGGTCCATTTCCTCATCGGTCAACGGGTCGTCGCCCAGCGCCACCTGCCAGTCGAACCCCAGCAGCCGACCGCCGCCGAAGAACGACGGCACGTCCGACGGCGGGGCCTGCGCCTCCACCACCGCCCGCGACGTCAGGTCCCGGACCAGCTCCTTCGGCCAGTGCAGGTCGACCCCGACGCCCGCGAGCCGGATCGCGCCCCGCACCAGCAGATCCGCCACGTCCTCGTCTCCCAGCTCGACCTCGGCGGGCACCGACGCGTCCAGCAGCTGCCGCAGCGGTTCCCAGACCCGCGCCGCCCGCCGCACCGCGACCGCCGCGTCCATCCGCGCCCGCCCCGCCGACCTGTCCGCCCACAGCTCGTCCGCGTCCACCACCAGCGACGGGTCGGCCAGGCTGTGCACCTGCACCACCGCCCGGAACCTCCCCGTCACGAAGTCGCCCTCGATCCGCAGCGAGATCCGCACCCCCTGGGAGGCCCACGCCCGCAGGTGCGGCACCTTCTGCGGCGCCACCGCCGCGAACACCGGCGCGCCCACCGCGTGCACGGCCGCGGCACCCCGCGGCATCCCGTCCGCCACCGCGTCGATGAAGCCCCGCACCAGCACCTCGGAGTCCGCCAGCTCCGCCGGACTCCGCCCCGGCAACGGCACCGCCCGCGACTCCGCGGGCATCGCCGCCGCCAACGCCCGGATTACCTCCACGTCCATCGTCTCCAGCGGGCCGACGCGCCACGCGTCGAACTCGCCCTCCGTCACCGACGGCAGCAGCTTGCCCCGCGCCACCAGTTGCATCGCCACCACCACGGCCCCGCCCCAGAACGCGGCCGCCGGGTGCGCGCCGCCCACCCTGCGCGCCTTGCTCAGCAGCGGCACCGCCTCGGCGACCGGCATCCGCACCGCGGGCACCGTCCGCACCCAGCCGTCCGCGTCCGCGACCGTCAACTCGCCGAATTCCCCCTCCGGCAGCTCCGCCCCGTAGAAGGCCACGGTCGACGTCCTCGGCGGATCAGCCGCCTCGAACACCGCCGCGCACCGTTCCAGTCCCACGTCGCACTCCCCCTTGTTCCGGTCGACCACACCATCGCAAGCAGCACCGACAATTCCGGGCCTCCGGCACGGTCCTCCGACCACGGACTCACTCCATCGAGCGACACCTTTGCCGCACTCCAGGCACTAGCGGCCGACACAGTGTCCGCCCGTTCGTGTGATGCCGTACCGGCCCCATGCCGCTTGGCCGCGAGGGCCTATCTGCCGCCGGAAAAGTATTCAAACTTGAATGGTGTGCCACGAGTGTGCCCGAAGAACAAAAGGGGTGCAAACCGCTACGCGGGCGCCGGGCCGTGCCAGCTGCCCGCCGGACCGGGCGAACCGGGCTCGCCCATCATCGGGTAGGCGCCGCCCTCAAGGCGTTCGATCATGCCGCGCGTCCACTCCACACCGCTCGCGGCCGAGTGCTCCCACAGCCCGAACAGCTCCTTGACGTGCGGCGGGCGTTCCCACGAGCGGCCCAGCGCCCCGGCCGAATCGCGCTTGGCCTCCAGCTCCCCGAGGCGCTGCCTGAACAGCCCGACCGCCTCGTCGCGGGTCAGCGACGGCAGCATGGCCAGGCCCGCGCCGAGCATGTCCGGCCGCAGTTCGGGGCGCCGCACCGAGTCCCGCAGGAGTTCCAGGTACTCGGTCTCGCCCTTGTCCGTCAGCTCGTAGTCCGTCCGACCGGGCGGCACGAGGTCGTCGCGCAGGCAGCCTTCCTTGGTGAGCTGCTTGAGGGCGTGGTAGATCGACCCCCACTTGACGTTGGCCCACTCGTCCGCGCCCCAGGACAGCAGGTCGTTGCCCACCAGGTACCCGTGTGCGCGCCCGTACCCGCGCACCACGCCGAGCACCAGCAGCCGCGTCGCCGACATCGAAGTCCCACCGTCGAGATGTGCCTTGTCCGCGCCCAGCGTAGATCCATCCGGCACGATGTCCCGATGCCCCACTCCGTGCACCTGACCCCACTGGACACCGATGGCGTCGAACGGCTGCTGGCCGTCGCGGTGGCCGAGGCCACCGAGCAGGACGTGATGCCCCCGGTTGAGGGACCACCCGGCTGGTCACCGGCCCGGCAGGAGGCCTTCCGCCGGTTCTACCGCCAGCACCACGACGTGATGTACGAGGTCGTCGCGGACGATCGGACGGTCGGCATGATCCGGCTGACGCCGTCCGGTCACGACGGCGTCGTCGAGACCGGCATGTGGCTGGGCGTCTCGGCCAGGGGCAAGGGCATCGGGTCCGACGCCCTGCGGGCGGTCATCCGGCGGGCGGTCGAGTCGAAGTGGAAGACCGTGGTGGCCGACACGACTCCGGAGAACGCGGCGGCGATCGCCGTGCTCGTCGGCTGCGGAGCGGTCGTGTCCCAGGTCGGGGACAGGGTGGTCGGGACGTTCATGCTGTAGCGGAGCGGTTTCGACCAACGCCGGGGCCGCACGTGTTTGGATGACCGCATGACCATGATCGACGTGCGCCAACGCCGGGCCCGCGTGGGGGTCCGGCACCTCCTCTCCCCTTCGTCGCACGTGGGGACCGCGGAGGAGGTGGCGGACGCGCTGGTGGCCGTGCACGCGACCGACCCGGCCACCGTGTTCATGTCCATCGCCGCCCGGCTGCGGACACCGGGGCACGAGCCCGTGGAGCGGGCCCTCTACGAGGACGTGACGCTGCACAAGCTGCTGGCCATGCGGCGCACCATGTTCGTGGTGCCCGCGGACCTCGCGCCCGTCGTGGACGGGTCGACCGGCGTGACCATCGCCGCCCGTGAACGGGCCAAGCTCGTCACCTACCTCCGCGAGGGGCTCGGCTGGGACGAACGGCGGCTTGCCGAGGTC
Source organism: Umezawaea sp. Da 62-37 (assembly GCF_032460545.1). Lineage (GTDB taxonomy): Bacteria > Actinomycetota > Actinomycetes > Mycobacteriales > Pseudonocardiaceae > Umezawaea. The sequence continues at coordinate 11,541,031 of NZ_CP135965.1, read as the reverse complement.
GAGCAGCAGACCCTGGAGGCGCTGCGGGCTCGGGGCGAGGCGACCGCCGTGCAGCTCGGGCAGGACGTGCCCGCACTGTGCGAACAGATCGTCGTCGCGGCCGGAAAGTCCTACGAGGCCAAGCAGAACGTCTCCAGCCGCATCATCAGGGTGCTCGCCTGCGAAGGGCGGATCCGGCGGACGAGGCCGCGCGGGACGTGGATCAGCAGCCAGTTCCGCTGGACGACCGCTTCCCCGTGGCCCGCGACGCCGCTCGCGGACGCGCAGGCCGAGTTGGCCCGGCGCTGGCTGGCCTCCTACGGGCCCGCGACCGCGGCGGACCTGAAGTGGTGGACAGGCTGGTCGCTCACCGCCACGCGCAAGGCGCTGGCGGGCATGGAGGAGGTCGAGTTGGCCGAAGGCACCGGATACGTGGTGCCGGGTGACGCGGGACCGGCCGCGGAGCCGGAGCCGTGGGCGGCGCTGCTGCCTGGGTTGGACTCGACGCCGATGGGGTGGCGCGACCGCGACTGGTACCTCTCACCCGCGCACGTGCCGCAGCTGTTCGACACCATGGGCAACGCGGGGCCGACCGTGTGGTGGAACGGGCGGGTCGTCGGCGGCTGGGCGCAGCGCGCGGACGGCGAGGTGGTGTGGCGGCTGCTGGAGGACGTCGGCGCCGATGCCGAGGCGTTGATCGCGCGTGAGGCCGAGACGCTGATCGGGTGGTTGGGCTCGGTCAGGGTGCAGCCCCGTTTCCGGGCGCCTTTGGAGCGTGAGCTGTCCCGTTAGGGGCTATGCGGTGGGGCCTGGTGATCTGGCTGACGTCGGTTCCGGAGCCTTTGTTGCCCGTGGTGAGCGGGGTTGCGGGTGTTGGTGGCCCGTTGTGACGACCCGCGGGCAGGTCTTAGGTCGTTGCGACGTACGGCAGGGCGGCGTCCAGTTCGGCGAACAGTGCTTTCGGGACCGGGCAGTCGAGTTCGAGCCAGAGCGCTCGGCCGGCGCGCCAGGCCGCCTCGGGTGTCGTGATGTCGAGCCGCCTTCGCGGCGGTAGTTCCTGTTCGGCCAGGCGCGACGGGGTCAGCCAGTGGTCGGTGGAGGCTTCGGCCAGCCTGGCCATCCACAGCAGGTGGCGGCGGACGTGCGCCATCGTGTCGGCCGTGCGCAGCGCTTCTCCCCTGGCTCGGACGTGGTGGGCGAGGACCAGCCAGTTCACGAAGCGGCCGCAGACCTCCGCTGAGGCGGGGAGTGCCGGCCGCAGCGGGACCGCGTCGAGCGCCCTGCGCAGGGCGCCGGTGCGGTCGAGCACGATCATGCGGTCCACGGGGGCGCCGCGGGCGAGCCACTCCGCGACCTGCGCGATGTCCTGGGCGAAGTGGAACTCGCCTCGGATCAGCCCTTCGAAGAACACGACGTCGGCGCCGAACTCGTTGCGGACGTGGTGGGTGATCGGGGCGATCCGCGAGCACCATTCCGCCGGGTCGATCCGGGCGCTCGTGAACAGCCAGAACTCGATGTCGCTGTGCTCGTCCCCGCTCCCCTGCGGGAACGAGCCGTACTGGAGCACGGCGTCGAACCGGGCGTCGGCGCGGCACAGGTCGACCACTCGGGCGATGAGGTGTTCCTGGGGCAGCACAAGCGACTCCTCCGCGCGTGGACGTGCTGATCATTCTCGCCTCCGCGCGGAGAGCAGCGGAAGCCAGAGGCTCGACGGGGCCGTCCTGGCCACCGTCGGCGCGCCGGGCTCACCGGGTTTCGGCAGGTCGAGGAGCGCCTGGGCGGCGTCGGACGCCGACCCCTCGTAACTCCAGACCACGTTGCCGCTGAACGGCCGGTGGTCGCTCAACTCCCGCGCCGCCACCGCCTCGTCCTCACCCCACACGTGGATGCGGTCGTAGTAGCCGTGCCACCCGTACGAACCGACGACAACCGCGATCTCCCCTTTCTCGTCCGGGACGGTCTGGAAGAAGAAGCCCCGGTTCACCAGCTCTGCCAACGGTTCCACGCTCACCGGTCAATGGAATCCCATTCCCGGCGGTCAAACAATCACTGGTGATCATTCCATCGAGCGGTTCCGGGAGACCGGTTTTTGTCGGTGCCGGTCAATACAGTCCATTCGAGACGGAGGAGAGGGGGCGGCATGTCCGAACAGGACGCTCGGAGGTCCACTGCGCGGAGTCGCCAGCTGGGCGGGGAGCTGAAGGGGAAGCGGGTGACGGCCGGGTGGCCCAGCGGGAGGTTGGCCGAGCGGTTGGGGTGGAGCATCGCCAAGGTGTCGAAACTGGAGGCGGGGGTGCGCGGGGTCTCCGACACCGATGTGGCCGCGTACCTGACCGTGTGCGGGGTGAAGGGCGCGGAGTTCGCCCGGCTGGTGTCGTTGAGCCGGGAGTCCGGGAGGGACGTCTGGGTGCGACCGTCCGGGGCGCTGCGGGTGGAGGAGGCGCGGGCGACCGGGGTCGTGGAGTACCAGTGCATGGTGGTGCCGCGGTTGCTGCGGACGGCGGAGTACGCGCGGGCCGTCGGCGGGGAAGCGATCGGCGAGGCGGCCAAGGGGACGTTCTTCCTGGAGGAGCAGGTGTTGTCCAGACCCGTCGGGGGCCGGGAGGTCATGCACGACCAGTTGATGCACCTGCTGCTGAGCCCGGCGGTGGTGCGGGTGGTGCCGACCGGGGCCGGGGGCCACGCCGGGGTGAAGGGGTCGTTCGCGGTGCTGGAGAACGCCGAGGGGGCGGTGGTGCGGTTGGAGGGGTTGGTGGCGGACGTGTTCCTGGAGGGGGTGGGGCATGTGGCGGAGTACCGGGTGGCGTTGGAGGAGGTGGCGGCGGTGGCGTTGTCGGTTGAGGGGTCTCGGGAGGTGTTGGGGAGGGCGGCGGATGGGTGTGGATGGGTGGGGTGAGGCGGGCGGGGTTGGGGTTGGGCCAGGGGTGCTGGGGGCCGAGGGCTGAGAGCTGAGAGCTGAGAGCTGAGAGCTGAGGGTGCGGCTAGAAGTGTTGGGGCTGGGGTGGGTGTGGGTGGGTGTCGTGCTGGGTCGCCGGTATCGGATCCAAGGTCTCCGGGTGCGCCTGGCTTGACTTGGGGCCCTCTTTTCGGCCCTCGGCGGTCTAAAAGGGCAGGTTGTAGTGCTCCTGCCCGCCGTCGAAAGTGTAGGGCCGAAAAACCCCAAGTAAAGCCGGCCGCACAGCGGACGAGTGCTGCTCAGTAGGGCTGTGGTTGGGGGCTTTGCTCAGGGGCGTGGGGTTGAGCGCTTTGCTCGGTGGGGCGGTTGGCCCGGTGCGCATGTGGTCGGGCCGGATTGCTGCGCATGTGTCCGATGAGCACCGCAGTACCGGACGAAGTTGGCGAACCCCAACGACAGCAGACCCCACCTGCGAACAACGCCTCACCAAGGCATACGCGTAGGCCTGGGCCTTGCTGCTGCCGTGCCGTGATCGCGAGCTGGGTCAGGGGCAGTCGGTGGCCTTGATGTCCCGGATGACGTTGCACGGGGCGGTGGGGTCGAGGGAGTCGAGTTTGAGTGCGGAGCGCTGCATGAGGCAGCGGAGGGCCTTGCGGTCGGACTCGTCGAGGTCCTGGAGGACGTAGTCCTGGGCGCGGAGGATGAGGCCGCGCAGGTGTTCGAGGCGTTCCACGCCCTTGTCCGTGGCGACCACTTGGCGGCTGCGGCGGTCGGCCGGGTCGGGGCGGCGGGTGAGGAGGCCTTCTTTTTCGAGGTCGTCGAGCAGGTAGGTCATGACGGTGCGGTCGATGCCGATCTCCTGCGCGATCACGCTTTGGCTGACCGGGGGCTTGCGGGTCGCGGCTTCGAGGACCTGATGGCCGCGTGGGCCGCCCGGCAGGGTGCCGGTGGCCTCGTTGGCGGCCTTGAGGTACGCGCGGAACAGGACGCCCAGAGCCCAGCCGAAGTCTCGGCGGAGGGCGTCCCCCTCCGCCAGGTCGTGGGATCCGGCGATCGGCATAGGCGCAGCTTACACGGCATGTCGTCGGTCGGGCATATTTTTGACTTGACAGATGTTCTGCTGGACAGACTATATTCGGCGCAGCGCAATCGAGGAGGCCAGGACATGTCGGACCACACCGCCGGTGGATGGGTCACCCGCCGTACCGGGCTGGTCCCCAGTACCGCCCCGAGTGCGCGGACCAGCGCGAAGTCGGTGTTGAGCGAGGCGGACCGGCCGAGTGCGCCGGAGCCGGACGAGGGTGTCCGGTTCACCCGGCGCGGGCTGAGCGCGGGGCACCACCTGATCGCCGTGCACGACCACTACCGCGCGGAACTGGCCAAGGTTCGGCAGATCCTGCGGCGGGTCCAGAACGGGGAGACCGGGATCGGCGCGGCGCGCGGGGAGTTGAACGGGCTCACGATCCGGACCACGAACTGGAAGCTGCACGGCGCGTGCCAGGCGCAGTGCGCCTCGCTCACCCAGCACCACGGCATGGAGACCGGCCAGATCTTCCCCCACCTGCGGCGCAGCCAGCGGGATCTGGGCGCGGTGCTGGACCGGCTGACCGAGGAGCACCACGCGATCCACACCGTGTTGGAGGGCGTCGACGCGGCGCTGATCCACCTGGCGGGCGACCCGACGGACTTCGGTCCGATCACCGAGGCCGTCGACCTGCTCACCGACACGTTGCTCTCGCATTTCGCCTACGAGGAGCGCGAGCTCGTCGCGCCCCTCTCCCGCCACGGATTCTTCCCCGGCCAGGTCTGACGGCCGAGGTCACACAACAGGAGCAGAGAACATGAGCAGGCTGTTCGAAGAGACCACCGTCGGTACCGTCAAGACCGCGAACCGGATCGCGATGGCCCCGATGACGCGGAGCCGCGCGACCCGCGACGGCCACGCGACGGACATCATGGCGGAGTACTACGGCCAGCGCTCGACGGCCGCCCTGATCATCTCCGAGGGCATCCAGCCGAGCGTGCAGGGGCAGGGCTACACGAACACGCCGGGCCTGCACTCGGAGGACCAGGTCGAGAGCTGGAAGCCGGTCGTGAAGGCCGCCCGCGCGAACGGCGCCGCGTTCTTCGCGCAGGTCATGCACGCGGGCCGCATCAGCCACCCGGACAACTCCGGCCTGGAGCCGGTCGCGCCGTCCGCGGTGCGCCCGGAGGGCCAGCTGTTCACCTACACGGGCATGCAGGACTACCCGACGCCGCGCGAGCTGACCCACGACGAGATCGTCGACATCGTCCAGGAGCACGTGACGGCCGCCCGCAACGCCGTCGAGGCCGGGTTCGACGGCATCGAGATCCACGGCGCCAACGGCTACCTCACCCAGCAGTTCCTGTCGACCAGCGCGAACCGGCGGACCGACGAGTGGGGCGGCTCGGTGCGGGGCCGCATCAAGTTCGCGGTCGAGGTCGTCCGCGCGGTGGCCGACGCCATCGGGCCGGAGCGGACCGCGCTGCGCATCTCCCCCGCGAACCTCATCCAGGGCATCGAGGAGGGCGACTCGCGCGAGCTGTACCTGGCGCTGGTCACCGAGCTGGCCGACCTGCCGCTGGCGTACCTGCACATCATGGAGGTCGCGGGCACCCGCGAGCTGACCAAGGAGCTGCGGGCCGCGTGGCCGCACACCCTCGTGGTCAACCCGCACCGCGACGCCGACTACCGGCAGCCGCACGAGTCGGCGCAGGACGCGCTGGAGGACATCGGCGCGGACCTGGTCGCGTTCGGCTCGTCGTACCTGGCGAACCCGGACCTGCCCGCGCGCCTCGCGGCGCAGGGTCCGTACCAGCCCGCGGACCCGTCGACGTTCTTCGGCGGCGACCACAACGGCTACCTGGACTACCCGGCGCTGAAGGGCTGATCCACCGCCTCCGAAGTGCCCCCTCGCGGCGAGGGGGCACTTCGGCGTGTCACGGGAGGAGCGAGCGGAGCGCGGTCAACGCGGCCTCGACGTCGGCCTGCGAGGACGGGACGGCCTTGCGCATGAGGACGAAGGCGTGGACGTTCCCCTCGGCCTCGAGGAATGTCGTGGGCACGCCCGCGGCCACCAGTCCGGCGGCGTAGGCACGTCCTTGGTCGCGGACCGGGTCCAGACCGGCGGTGAGGACGACGGCGGGCGGCAGTCCGGTCAGGTCGCCGAGCAACGGTGAGGCGCGCACGTCGGTGACGTCCGGGGCGTAGTGGTGGTGGTACCACTCGTGGCCCGCCTTGGTGAGCAGGTAGCCGTCGGCGAACTCGTCGACCGACGGGTAGGGCTTGGAGCCGTCGGGGGCCGGGTAGACGGTGAGCTGCGCGAGCACCGGGACCGGTGCGGGGTCGTCGCGCAGGGCCGTCGCCGTGACGATGGCGAGGGTCCCGCCCGCGCTGTCGCCCGCCAGGACGAGGCCGGTCGCTCGATCGGGGGCGCGTCGAGCGTCGACAGGTAGTCCAGGAGGCCTCGGACGTCGGGCCTCGTCCTCTGGTCGCGCATGGTCGCCATCCAGTCTTGGGGAACGATTGATGTCAGTGGCTGACATGGATGACCGTACGCCTGGTCGACGGTGATGTCACCCGCTGACATCAGCATAGGATGGCGCCATGAGTCGCTGGGAGCCCGACGGCCGCCGCCGGTTGCAGGAGGCGGCGCTGGAGCTGTACGCCGAGCAGGGGTTCGGCCGCACGACGGCGGCGGCCGTGGCCGAGCGGGCCGGGCTGACCGAGCGCACCTTCTTCCGCTACTTCGCGGACAAGAAGGAGGTGCTGTTCGGCAACGAGGAGAGGCTGCGAACCGTCCTCGCGGACGCCGCCGCCGCGGTCGTGGACACCGCGACACCGCGTGACGTGGTCGCGACGGGCCTGGAGGCGGTGGCCGTCGAACTCGACTCGCACCGGGAGTCGGTGCTGCGCAGGGCCGCCGTCATCGCCTCGGACCCGGAACTCCGGGAACGGGAGCTGACGAAGCTCATGGCCTGGTCCGCCGCACTCGCGACCGTCCTGCGCGACCGGGGCGCCACGGCGCCGGACGTCACCGCGGAGGTTGCCGTGACGGTCTTCCGGGTCGCGTTCCAGCGCTGGGCAGGCGGGTCCGCCGACGGGGAGCTGGCCGCGCACGTCCGCGAGGCGCTGGACGACCTGACCGCATTCGTCCGCGACTGAACTTCCGCGACCGGGGCTCCACGACGGGGCTGCACAGCCGGGGAACCCGGTCGGCCCGTCCGATCACCGGGAGCCGGTTGCGCACGTCCGCGAGGCGTTGGACGACCTGGCCGCGTTCATCCGCGACTGAACTTCCACGACCGGGGCTGCACAGCCGGGGAGCCCGATCGGCCCGTCCGATCACCGGGAGCCGGTCGCGCACATCCACGAGACGCCGGACGACCTGGCCGCGTTCATCCGCGACTGAGCCTTCGCGACTGAGCTTCCACAGCTGGAACTCCACAGCTGAGGCTTCACAGCCGAGACTCCACAGCCGTGAAACTCGGTCGGCCCGTCCGGTCACGGGGACCGGCGGGCCGACGGGGTGTGGGGGAACCGCGGGGGTCAGTCCGCGGGCGACACCGTGACCTGCCATCGGACGCAGGTCGGGCGGGCGCCGTTGGCCTGGAGGAAGTCGTGCGCGGCCTGGCGGACGTTCGCCGCGGGGACCTCCGCGTTGGAGGGCATGGGGTGCGGCTCTCCTCGGTGGTCGTAGGTCAGCTGCGGGCCCGTGGGCGCGGTGCCGTCGGTGCTGAGCACGGCGCCGGACTTGTCGGTGTGCCCGACGACTCCGCGGTCGTGGTTCAGTCCGATGTGCAGGATCGCCCAGGAACCCCGTTCCCTCCTGGAGATCTGCAGCAGCGGAGGTGCTTGGGCTCCCGCGTGTTCGCGGGTCATCCGGTCGAGCAACACGTTCAGGTCGTCAGCGCCGTGCAGGCTGATCAACTCGTCGCCGTACCAGGCGTTCAGGGCCACCATGGCAAAACCCTAGCCCCCGCTCACCGAACGCGGGACTCCGAGTTCGCGAGCTTCCTCACGCAGGCCGCCACCTCGTCGGCGCGTTCGAGCGGCAGCATGTGCCCCGCGTCGGGCACCACCAGCGCTTCTCCGCCCACGGCGGCGGCCAGTTCCTCCGCGTTGGACTCCGGGCAGAGCCGGTCCTCGTCGCCCACGACCGCGATGACGGGCCGCTCCCCCGCCACCGTCAGCGCGGCCTCGCGGTCGTAGCGGTCGACCGCCGGGCGGAACAGGGAAATGGTGGTGGGCCAGTGCGCCCAGACCATCTCGGCGGTCAGCTCGACGTCCTCGGCACGGGGCTGGTCGCCGAACAGCCACCAGCGCAGGCCCGCGGTCTTGGCGGGTTCGATCTTCTCCCGGACCGCCCGCACGATCGGTCCGAAAGCGCGTTCCAGTTCGCGCACCAGCTTCCCGACGCCCTTCGGCCACGCCAGCGACGTCTCGGCCAGGCCGGTGGTGGCGGTCGCGACGAACACCACACCCGCGACCCGCCGGCGGTACAGCCGGGGACGGCGCTCGGCCATGGCCATCACGGCCATGCCGCCCATCGAGTGTCCGACCAGGACGACCCGGCCGGTCGGCACCTCGCGCTCGATCAGCTCGCCCAGGTCGTCGGCAAGCTGCTCGATGGTCGCGGTCTCCTTGGTGGCCGGACCGGACTTCCCATGTCCTCTGTGGTCGTAGGCCACGACCCGGTAATCGTCCCCCAGCGCCTGGACCACCCGCCGCCACGTGCGGTGGTCGAGCGCGTAGCCGTGCGCCAGCACGACGGTCACGTCGGCGTCCGGGTCACCGGCGCTCACGACGTTCAGCTCGGTGCCGTCCTCGAGCAGCATCCGCAGCCCCTCTCCACCTCGGTTGCCCTGTCCAACGACCGGGGGCTGATCGCGTTATGGGGACGAGCACCCCGATGGCGGCCGCGGGGCGGTCCGTACCCTGCCGATCTACCCGTTAGAGGACCCACGGCGGAGGCGGCCATGAACCAGCAGGACTCGCTCGTCCACTCCTACCTGTTCCTGAGGCGGGCGATCGGGTTCATCGGCGTGCTGCTGCCGTTCGTGGTGGTCGCCGGGTCGCTGCTCGCGGGCGACGGTCTCCTGGACTCGATCAGCGGTTACTACTACAGCCCGATGCGCAACGTCTTCGTCGGCGCGATGTGCGCGGTCGGGGTGTTCCTGCTGTCCTACCGGGGCTACGACCGGCTCGACAACACCACGTCGGCGGTCGCGGGGTTCGCGGCGATCGGCGTGGGGCTCTTCCCCACCACGCCCGAGGGCGGCCACTCCTCGCTCCAGGGGGTCGTCGGCGTGCTGCACCTGGTGTTCGCCGCGCTCTTCTTCCTGCCACTGGCCTACTTCTGCCTGGTGCTGTTCCGCAAGTCCGACAAAACCCGGCCCACCGTGCGGAAGAAGCAGCGCAACCGGGTCTACGCGGTGTCGGGCGCGGTGATCCTGGCGTGCCTGGCGCTGATCGTACTCGTCAACCTGTTCCCGGACACCGGGTTGCACCCCGCCCTGTGGCTGGAGTCGGCGGCGATCCTGGCGTTCGGCTTCGCGTGGCTGACCAAGGGCGAGGCGATCCTCGGCGATCTGACTCCCAACCCGGTGTGACCAATACCGGCCTTCCGAACCTTCCGGTCACCTGCGGCTAAACCTCCGAGCAGCGGCGAAAGGTCGCCGAAAGGTCCACAGGTTTTGGACCACAGGACCATCTGGTCGTCCTTGACCCGCGGGGTTGGCCACTCCAACCATGGGGTCGCTCCCAATGGAGAGCGCTCTCACGGACTACACCCGGTCAACGGGGATTGGAGTGGCCAGTGCGCACCAGGAAACTGCTCCACCTGCTCACCGCGTTGGCGGTGAGCGTGCCCCTGTCCTTGGGCGTCACGTCCACCGCCCAAGCGGCGCAGCCACCGAGTCTGCTGCCGGTCAGCGTCGCGAACGACTCGGGGCGGTCGGAAGAGGTCTTCCTCTACGTGCTGGGCACCGACCTGGCCACCGGCAAACTCGGCTACGTCGACGAGGCCGGCGCGTTCACGGCGTGGACCGGTGGCACCAACCCGCCGAGCCCGGCGCCGGACGTGGCCATCGCCGGACCCGGCAACGGGTCCGCGAAGACGATCCAGCTGCCGCGCGGGATCTCCGGCCGCATGTACATGGCGTTCGGGCAGAAGCTGACGTTCCTGCTCAGCCAGGACGGTCTGGTGCAGCCCGCGCCGTGGGCCGGTGGCGACCCGAACCGCGAGACCCTGTTCGACTGGAGCGAGTTCACCTACAACGACGCGGGCCTGTGGCTCAACAGCTCGCAGGTCGACATGTTCAGCGTCCCCCACTCGGTGTCGGTGACCGGTGAACGCGGCACGAGCACGGCGGGCGAGCTCAAGCCCGGCGGTCGGGACGCGATCTTCGACGCCATCGCGAACGAGCCCGGCCCGTGGAGCAAGCTGGTCCATCAGCGCGCCGACGGGACCAGGCTGCGGGTGCTGGCGCCGCGACTGGGCATGGACTCGGGCTTCGACCCGACCTACCTCGACGGGTACCTGACCGACACCTGGAACACCTACAAGGACACCGACCTGACCGTGGTGCCGTTCCAGTTCCAGCCGAACCTCAAGTACACCGGTCGCACCGACGGCGACGGGGTGCTGCAGTTCACCGACTCGACCGGCAGGCAGGTCGCGTCGTTCCCGAAGCCCGAGACCAAGGACGTGTTCGGCTGCGACGGCAAGCTCGCCGCGCCGAACGACGACGTGGTCGGTCCGCTCGCCCGCTCCCTGTGCGCGGCGCTGCACCGGTCGACGCTGGGTTTCCTGCACACCCAGCCGACCTACGACGGCTCGCAGTTCTACACGCGGGCCGTCACCGACCACTACTCGAAGAACATCCACGCGAACATGGTGGACGGCAAGGCCTACGGGTTCGCGTTCGACGACGTCGGCGGCTTCGAGTCGCTGGTGTTCGACGGCGTGCCCAGCTCGGTGAAGATCACCCTGACGTCCTTCTGATCCAGGAGGATCCCTGCACGGGGCGCGTTCCGGCCGAAACCGGGGCGCGCCCCGCGGGGTTTTCCGCCCATCCGGCAGGATCGCGCCATGGGGATCACGTACGCCGTGCTGGCGAACCGGTTGGTGGAGTTGGGAATGGTGCCGGTCGAGGCGGTCGGCGAGGTGCTGGACCTCTGTGGAGCCGACGAGGAACCCGGCCCGGCGGACATCGGGTTCGCGCTGGTGGACTTCGGGGTCGCGGTCGCCGTGCACGGCGACGACGTCGACGACCTGGAGGAGTCCTACCGGGAGCTGCTGCGGGAGACCGCGGCGGTCTCGGGGGTGGTGGTCGGCGAGGTCGTGCTGGGACGGGACGACGACGGGGCCGAGTCGCTGCGCTTCGAGGTCGGCGGCGTGCCGGTCGTGTGGGGCGTCGAGCACCGGTCCGAGGAGTACCTGGACCAGTTGGCGGTCTTCGAGTTCATCGACCGCCTCGAGCCCGGCGGTGACGACCCCCGCCGGTTCCACGCGCTCGACGGCGTCGACGTCGGCGCGGTGTACGTGCTGGCGACTCCGGAACAGGCGAGGGCGCTCGAGGTCGAATTCGGCATCGCTTATACCTGACGCATATCCACCTCATGGAAATCTCATGATTGACGGGGTCTGCATTCCACCGCGAGCCGACGCGGGAAGCGACTGTCCGGCCTAGTCGAATAGCCCCGGCCCCCTAGTAGGGGTGTGCGCGCGAAGCACGTCGGGCCTGCTCAGCGCAAGTGGCGACCGGCCCAAGCGGTCGCGGAGTCCGCGCACGGGGCCCTCCTACCCGTGTATTTGCCAATGTCCGGCTTGTTTCTTCCGTGTAACCCTTCCGCGTCGGCCCGGATGGGTTTATCGTCCGGATTGTGGGAGCGCTCTCACGCAGTCCCTGCACGATCTTCCCTGCTTGGAGGTGGCCCCCGTCGTGAATCGGAGCCCTGAAACCACCGGACGTCGGCGCTCGCGCTGGCGCACCGGACTGATCGCGCTGGCGTCGTCCGCGCTGCTCGTCATGACGAGCGTCTCCGGAAGCGCCGCCGCGGCCGACTACACCCAGACTGCGACGTCGCTGAGCGCCAGCGAGGCGCGGATCTCGTTCACGCCGACCACCACCGCGGTGTACGTCGACGTCCACTACCTCGTCAACGGCGCGAACCAGCAGAACGTGCGCATGGCCAACGCCTCCGGGACGTGGACCCAGACCGTGGGCTCGCTGTCGTCCGGCAACGTGGTCGACTACTGGTTCACCTACGAGAAGAGCGGCCCGCAGTACGACACGCCGCACTTCTCCTACACCCACTCGGGCGGCTCCAGCACGGTCGCGACGCCCACGTTCTCCCCTGCCGGTGGAACGTACGCGACCGCCCAGTCGGTGACGATCTCCACCGCCACCTCCGGCTCGACCATCCGGTACACGACCGACGGGTCCACGCCCACGGCGTCCTCGACGGTCTACGGCGGCGCCATCTCCGTCTCGGGCAACACCACGCTGAAGGCGATCGCGATCAAGTCCGGCTCGACCACCTCCTCGGTGGCCACGGCGGCCTACGTGATCGGCACGCCGGTCGCGACGCCGACGTTCAGCCCGGCCGGCGGCCAGTACTCCTCCGCGCAGACGGTGACGATCTCCACCGCCACCTCGGGTTCCACGATCCGGTACACGGTGGACGGTTCGCAGCCCACCGCGTCCTCGACGCTCTACAGCGGCCCGATCAGCGTCCCGACGACGCGCACGGTCAACGCCATCGGCATCAAGTCCGGCCTGGCGAACTCCGCCGTCGCGAGCGCCACGTACACGATCGGCACGACCCAGGCGGGCTGCCCGACCCAGTCGGACACCCCGAACTTCGGCCCGAACGTGCGCATCTTCGACCCGAGCATGTCCGCTACGAGCATCCAGTCGCAGCTCGACTCCGACTTCAACTCGCTCAAGGACACCCTGACCGCGCAGATGTCCAACAAGCGCGTCGCGCACCTGTTCAAGCCCGGCTCCTACAGCGTCCACGACGACGTCGGCTACTACACCTCGGTCGCCGGCCTCGGCCAGAACCCCGGTGACGTGGTCATCAACGGCGCCATCACGGTCGACGCGTTCAACGAGTCCGACCAGGGCGTGGCGCTGCAGAACTTCTGGCGCTCCGCGGAGAACATGGCCGTGAACCCGGTCGGCGGCTCCAACCGCTGGGCGGTCGCGCAGGCGGCCCCGTTCCGCCGCATGGACATCCGCGGCAACCTCCAGCTCTACCCGGCCAGCTACGGCTTCGCCAGCGGCGGCTACATCGCCGACACCAAGGTGTCCGGCCAGACCGCGTCCATCTCCCAGCAGCAGTGGTACACCCGCGACAGCACCCTCGGCAGCTGGGCCGGCGGCGTGTGGAACATGGTCTTCTCGGGCACCACCGGTGCCCCGGCGACCACGTTCCCGAACCCGCCGGAGACCACGCTGGGCACCACGCCGGTGTCCCGCGACGTGCCCTACCTCTACGTCGACAGCGCGGGCAAGTACCGCGTGTTCACGCCGTCCCTGCGCACCAACGCCTCCGGCGCCAGCTGGGCCAATGGCAGCACCCCCGGTTCCTCCATCCCGATGAGCCAGTTCTACGTGGTGAAGGAGGGCGACACCGCGTCGTCCATCAACTCCGCGCTGGCCGCGGGCTGCAACCTCTTCTTCACCCCCGGCGTCTACCACGTCAACCAGACGCTCAACGTGACGAAGGCCAACACCGTCGTGCTCGGTGTCGGCTACCCGACGATCATCCCGGACAACGGCGTCAACGCGATGCAGGTCGCCGACGTCGACGGCGTCCGCGTCAAGGGCATCCTGTTCGACGCGGGCACGACCAACTCGGCGGCGCTGCTGACCGTGGGCCCGTCGGGTTCCTCCGCGACCCACGCGACCAACCCGACGACGCTGCAGGACGTGTTCTTCCGCATCGGCGGGTCGATCGCGGGCAACGCGACGACCAGCCTGATCGTCAACAGCCACAACACGATCATCGACCACATCTGGGCCTGGCGCGCCGACCACGGCAACGCGGGCACGTGGGGGTGGACGCAGGCCAAGGCGGACACCGGGTTGATCGTCAACGGCAACGACGTGCTGGCGACCGGCCTGTTCGTCGAGCACTACCAGAAGTACCAGGTCATCTGGAACGGTCAGCGCGGCAAGACCATCTTCTTCCAGAACGAGATGCCCTACGACGTCCCGAACCAGGCGAGCTGGATGAGTCCCAACGGCCGCAACGGGTACGCGGCCTACAAGGTCGGCGACAACGTCACCTCGCACGAGGCGTGGGGGTTGGGCAGCTACAACTACTTCAACGTCAACCCCTCGGTGAACGCCTACCACGCGTTCGAGGTGCCCAACAACGCGAACGTGCGCTTCCACAGCCTGTGCACGGTCTCGCTGAACTACCAGGGGCTGATCACCCACGTCATCAACGACACCGGCGGCGTGACGCCTCCGGGCACCGTCCCGGTGAACGTGGTCAGCTACCCGTGATCTGACGGGTGCGCCAGGACCGACCACAGCGGCCGCCACGGGGACTCCCCGTGGCGGCCGCGTCACGTCCACGTCCGAAAACGGCCGGCTTCCGCTCGACACGACCGGGAGCATGGTGCCGGTGACGACGTATTCAGCCGTGCGGACGACCGGGATCTACTGCAGGCCGGGGTGCGGGGCCAAGCCCCTCGCGGAGAACGTGCGGACCTACGAGCTGGCGTCCGCCGCGGAGGCCGCCGGGTACCGGGCGTGCCTGCGGTGCAGGCCGTACCGGGTCGCGGGGACCGTCGGCGACGACGCGCCCGAGCTGGTGTGCCGGGCGGTGCAGCTGATCATCCGGGGCGTGCTGGACGAGGCCAACGAGGCCGCGGTCGGGGCGCGGCTGGGGGTGTCGGCGCGGCACCTGCGGCGGCTGTTCAACGACCACCTCGGCGTGACGCCGGACCAGTTCGCCCGGTCGCGGCGGGCGCACTTCGCGCGGCGGCTGCTCGACGACTCGGACCTGTCGGTCGCCGACGTGGCGTTCGCCTCCGGCTTCGGCAGCCTCCGCCAGTTCAACCGGGCGATGAAGGAGGTCTTCCGGGCCTCGCCCAGCGAGATGCGGGAACGGCGCAGGCGCGGCGACCGCCTCACCGCGGACGGCGGGCTGGTGCTGCGGATGCCGTTCACCGCCCCCTACGACTGGGACGCCATGGCCGGTTTCCTCGCCGAGCGGGCCGTGCCCGGCGTCGAGTCCGTGGTGGACGGCGTGTACCGGCGCACCGTCACCCTCGACGGGGCGCCGGGGCTGCTGGAGATCGGGCCGGGAGGCGCGGACCACCTGCTGCTGCGCGCCCACCTGCCCTACTGGGAGGGCGTCATCCACGTCGTGGAGCGCGCGGCCCGGCTCGTCGGGATCGACGCCGACCAGACGCTCGCCGTCGCGCAGCTCGCCGCCGACGGGACGCTCGGTCCGCTGGTCACCGCCCGTCCCGGCGTGCGCGTGCCGGGCGCGTGGGGGCCGTTCGAGACCGCCGTCCACGCCGTGGTGGACCGCGCCGGGCTGGACCGGCTGGTCGGGGAGCACGGGCCGCGGGTCGACGGGCTCGGCCACGGGCTCACGCGGACCTTCCCCTCCGCCGAAGCCCTCACCGCCGAACCGGGGGTCGTCGGCGCGCTGGCCCGCGCGGTCGAGGACGGCGACGTCGTCCTCGACGGCGGCGAACCCCTCGACGACCTGGTCGGGTCGCTGACCGCCGTGCCGGGGGTCGACGTCGCCGCCGCGCACCACATCGCGCTGCGACTCGGCGCCCGCGACGCCTCCCCGCTCGACGGCGCTTCCGCGAACTGGCGACCGTGGCGGGCGCTCGCCACGGTCCACCTCCTCGTGGCAGGGCTCAGCGCAGCAGGTCGTTGAGCTCGCCGTACTCCATCGCCCCCTCCAGCGAGCCGTACGTGCCCGCCCCCAGCAGTTCCCGAGCCGCCGCCCCCGCCACCCCGTAGGCGGCCTGGGCGATGGCCGAGCCGACGCTGATCCGCGCCACCCCCAACGCCGCCAGCTCCCCGACGGTCAACGCGCCCGGATGCGCCATCACGTTGAGCGGCAAGGGACCGGCGACCAGTTCGCGGATCACGTCCGGGTCGACCACGCCGGGCACGAACAGCACGTCGGCCCCGGCTTCCGCGTACCGCTCCGCCCGCTTCAGCGTGGCGGTCAACCGCTCCGCGGCCGGGCCGACGCCCATCAGGTAGGTGTCGGTGCGGGCGTTGACCACCAGGTCGACCCCGGCGGCCACCGCGGCTCCTCGCGCGGCGGCCAGCCGTGCGGCCTGCACGTCCGGGTCCAGCAGCGGCTCACCGCCGGTTCCGGGGCTGTCCTCGATGTTGACGCCCACCGCCCCCGCGGCGAGCACCCCGGCGACCGTCTCCGCCACCTCGTCGGGGGTGGAGCCGTAGCCCGCCTCGATGTCGGCGGTCACCGGGACGGACACCGCGGCGACGATCCGGCGCAGGACGTCGAGGGCGGCGGCGCGGGTCAGACCACCCGCGTCCGCCACCCCCACCCCCCACGACACCCCCGCGCTCGTGGTGGCGATCGCCCGCGCGCCCGCCGCCTGGATCGCCACCGCCGAACCGGGGTCCCAGGCGTTCGGCAGCACCAGCGGTCCCCCGCTGTGCAGGGCGCGCAGGACGCGTGCCCGTTCCCGCTGGTCCGACGTGGTCATGGGCGTGGCGTCGGGGTCGACGGGTGTGGCTGACACTGGTGGATCCTCCTGTTACCGGGCGCTGCCGCGCGCTGACCCGATCAGGTTCCCGCCCACCCCCACCACCGGTCTGGCCATATCCGGTCATGATCACCGACGACGGGGCGGAGACCCCTCGACCCCGCCCCGTCACCGGCCCCCAAGTCGGGCGGTGTTCTCGGACCCATGGTGCGGGGCGGACCTTCAGGTTCGCTTCAGACGCCCGTCGGGCGCCTGAAGGCCGACCATCACGCGTGTCGGGCGGCCGGGTCGCGCGCGACGGCGGGCCGCGGTTCACGGGCCTCCCGGCTGCGGTGCCGGGTGAAGGCGCGGTGCGCCTGCTCGTAGGCGGCGTCGGACTCGGCGGTGGCCCCGACCGCCGCCAACGCGGTGGCGAGGTCGCGCTGCGTCCGCGCCCGCCACAGCGGCAGGCTCAGCGACTCCCACCAGTCGATCGCCCGGCCCAGCAGCACCACGGCCTCGGCGGGAGCCCCGACGGCCAGTTCCAACTCGCCCAGCGTGCGGAGCACGAGGGCTTCGCCGAAGCCGTCCTGCATCCCGTGGCACATGTCCAGTGCGCGCCCGAGCGCCTCACGGACCTCCTCGCCCCTCCCCTGCCTGATCCGGACCTTCGCCAGCGACTGGGTCCCGTAGGCGACCATCAGCCGGTCGCCCGCGCTCTCCAGCCCCCGCAACGCCTCCTCGCCCTCGCGGGCCGCGTCCTCCCAGCGCCCCTCAGCCCGGTGGGCCAGGCTCAGCGACCGCCGCACCAGCGCGACGCCGTGCGCGTCCCGCAGCTCCGCGTACCCGGCCAGCGCCCGGTCCAGTTCCGGACGGGCCCCGGCGACGTCCCCCAGCTCCAGCAGCGTCATCCCGCGGCCGTGGTGCGCCCGCGTCAGCGCCCGCGGGTCCACGAGGGTTCCCATCACCCGGTCGAGCGTGGCGAGCGCGTCCACCAGGTCCCCGCGCTCCCGCTGCACGCTCGCCAGCAGCAGCCGGGTCACCGACGCCGCGGGCCCGTCCTCGGCGCGGTCGTGCAGGTCCAGCGCCTGCCGGTAGTAGTCGATGGCCTCGTCCAGCCGGTCCTGCTCGCTGCGCAGCCACCCGAGCCCGGACAACAGCAGCGCCTGACCGGCGAGGTCGCCCGCGCGCCGGGCCGACTCCAGCGCGGCGGTGTGGGCGCGCCACCAGTGGTGGAAGCGGTTCTCCACCGCGAACGACGACGAGCACAGCGCCGTGGCGAGCCTGGTCGCCACGTCCGCGAGGTCCAGCTCCCCGACCCGCTCCACGACGTGGACGAGCGTGCCCTGCTCGACGTCCAGCCAGTTCACCGGCCTGGCGGGCAGCGCGAACCACCCCAGCCCCTCCCACCGCCGCGACTGCGCGGGCGCGGCGGAGCGGGCCGGGCGCAGCGTCTTCATCGGCGTCCCGCCCGAGGCCCGCTCCACCAGCAGCAGGCACACCTCCGCCACCCGCGTGGCGGTCGCCGCCAAGGCGTCGCGGTCCTCCTCCGCCTCCGCGCGTTCCCAGGCGAAGATCCTGGTCAGGTCGTGCGGCCGGAACCGGCCGCCACCCACCACGTCGAGCAGCTGGGCGTGCACCAGCTCGTCGACGACGTCCTCCGCGTCGGGCACGGGCACGTCGAGCAGCACGGCCAGCACCCACGGGGCGAAGTCCGACGTGCCGAGCCAGCCCAGCCTCCGCAGCGCCCGCCGCGCGCGCTCGTCCAGGGCGTCGTAGCTCAGCGCGAGGCTGCCGCGCACCTCCAGGTCGCCCACGACCAGCTCGTCGAGCACCCGCCGCTGTTCCCGCAACCGCGCCACCACGGCCGACAGCGGCCGGTCCGGTCGGGCCGCCAGACGAGCGCCGACGATCCGCACGGCCAACGGGAGGTGCCCGCACAGCCGCAGCACCTCGCGGGCCGCGTTCGGGTCCTCGGCCACCCGGCCTTCCGCCGCCCGCGCCAGCAGGGCGAGGCCTTCGGCCCCGTCGAGCACCGGCATGCCCAGGTGCTCGGCCGACTCCAGCGCCGACAGCCGCCGCCGGGTGGTGATCACGCACCGGGACCGCTCCCCGCCGGGCAGCAGCGGCCGGACCTGCCGTTCGGTCGCGGCGTCGTCGAGGACCACCACGACACCGCGCGCGGCCGTGATCGTCCGGTACTGCCCCACCCGCTCGTCCAGCCGCGACGGCACGGCGGCGGCCGCGACACCCAGGGCGCGCAGGAACCGGCCGAGCCCGTCGAACGGGTCCAACGGCTGTCGCGAGCCGCGCAGGTCCACGTACAGCCTGCCGCCGGGGAACGCCGTCGGGGCCGTCCGCACACCGCGCACCGCGAGCGTCGTCTTGCCCGCGCCCGGCTGGCCCGAGACCACGACCACCCGCGCGCCCCCGTGGATCCGCAGCAGCTCGTCGCGCCGTCCGACGAAGTCGGGGATGTCCTCGGGGAGCTGGTCGGGCACCAGCGCGGGCGGTGCCTCCTCCTCGACGAGCAACGCCCGGTAGGCCTCGCGCAGCTCCGCGCCGGGCTCGACGCCCAGTTCGTCGGCGAGGAGTTCGCGAGCCTCGTGGAAGCACGCCATCGCGTCCGACCTGCGCCCGGTCCGGCCCAGCGCCGCCACGAGCGACGCCCGCAGGCGTTCGTGGAACGGGTGCTCGGCCACCAGCGCGGTCAGCTCGCCGACGAGCGCCTCGTCGGCACCCAGCGCCGCCAGCGCGGCGACGCGGACCTGGACCACGGCCAGGC
The DNA here is from genome assembly GCF_032460545.1 of Umezawaea sp. Da 62-37. Lineage (GTDB taxonomy): Bacteria > Actinomycetota > Actinomycetes > Mycobacteriales > Pseudonocardiaceae > Umezawaea. The sequence continues at coordinate 11,521,644 of NZ_CP135965.1, read as the reverse complement.
GCGCGTCGCGCAGCCGTTCCGCCTCGGCGGCCGCGAACGCGCCCCCCAGCCCGGCGAGGGCGTCACCGCGCCACCAGGACTCGGCGGCCACGCAGAGGTCGCGGGCCCGTTCGTGCTCCCCCCGCTCGGCGGCCAGGCTGGCGTCGGCGGCGAGGCGGTCGAACTCGTGGACGTCGACCACACCGGCCTCGATGTCGACCCGGTAACCGGCCGGGTCCCTGCGGATCACGTCCGGCCCGAGCGCGCGCCGCAGGCCGGACACGTAGGTGTGCAGCAGGCCCGTGGCGCTCCTGGGCGGGTCGTCGTCCCAGAGCAGGTCGACCAGTCGCGAACCGGGCACCGACCGGCCGCGCGCGAGCACCAGCGCCGCCAGCAGGAGCCTCGGTTTCGGACCTCCGAGGGGCACGTTTGAGCCGTCGACCAGTGCCGCCACCGACCCCAACAGCCTGAACTCCACCATTCACACGCCCCCGCGCCATGCTACTGAATCCCGCTTCCGGACGCTGGCGGCGACGGTGCCCGGAAGCGCGCCACCCCGCCGCGCGTGGCCGCGCGGCGGGGTGGCCGGTACTGCCCAGGGGAAAGCGCTTACACTGGTGGGCCGGTCACCCGGTCAACGCCTCCAGTCCGCTCGCCTGGGTGCGCCAGTCGGCCTGGTTGCCGGTACCGCCCGCCCAGCGCTGGCCGATCCGGTTGAGCGCGTCGCGGTCGGCCGCCCAGATCGAGTCGGACTGCCGCTGCCCGAACTGCTGGTAGGCCGCGACCCCGGTGGCCTGGGCGAGGTCGGCCAGGTACCGGGCGAAGACCCCCTTGAACTGCTTCTGGTTGTCGTCGCACGTCCGCTGCGCGGTGTCGCACGACTCGGTGAGCACTCCCCCGACCACCAGCACCGGACTCGTCGTGCCCGCGTCGGCCAGCCGTCGCGCCCCGGTCAGGTACTTGACGTCACCGGTGGCGCGCCAGGTCTCCAGCAGGCCGCCGACGCCCAGGCCCTGGTTGTACGTCCACACGGTCTGCCCGTTGTTGCGGCAGTCCGAGGTCAGCCCGTCGTTCACCAGCCCCGCGGAGTTGATCATCGTGCTGGCCAGGAACCAGTCCCCCGCCGTCCGCGACCGCTGGAGCCACGCGGTGTCGCCCGCCGTGCGGTTGTGCACGGCCGCGGCCAGCCGCAGGTACAGGCCGATGGTCACCGCGTTCTTGTAGGTGCGCTCGCGGTCCCACCAGACCCCGCCGCCGCACGTGCCGGTGTCCCAGAACTGGTGCACGTACGAGGCGATCGTGGTCGCCATGGCCAGGTACCGGGCGTCGCGGGTCAGGTCGTAGGCGGCGATCCAGGCCAGGCCCCACCACGCCGTGTCGTCGATGGACCGGCTGGTGAAGTTGCCCTCGATCGGGTCGGAACTGCGCTGCCCGGCGGCGAACGCGCCCCGGTTGACGTCGAACGTGCGCGCGATCATCCAGTCGTACCGGTGGTTCCCGGTGCGCAGGGCGAACGCGGTCAGCGCGGTGAGCGTGGCCGCGGAGTTCCACCAGCTGCTCGGCCACCACGCCGTGTACGGGTCGTAGGAGTACGCCAGCGCGTCCGCCGCCGCGGCCGTGCGCGTCGGCGCGGGACGGGCCCAGGCCGTGCAGCTGCCCTCGGGGTGCGCGGCTTCCCTGCCGCACGCCCGCACGGCGCCGCCGTAGTGCCTGCCGCGCGGGTCGCGGGTGGCGAACATCGTGGTGCGCCCGGCCGTGCTGGTCCGGCCGAGCGAAGAGCCGCCGGGCGAGGTCGCGCCGGAGTCCCACGAGCGGTCGAGCCAGACCTCGTCACCCGACCCGCCCTCGATCGTGCCCCACGCCATCGCGTTGCGGTCGACGTGCAGCCGGATGGTGCGGCCGTACAGGGTCGTGGCGGGCACGGGCTGGGTGTCGCCGTTGGCCTGCCCGGCATCGGTGCGGTCGCAGGTCGCGTCGCACACCGCCGGGTAGATCCAGTCGGTGCACACCACCCCGCCGCCGTCGCCGCACGCCCTGATCAGGCCCCGTTTGTGCGCGCCTGGATCGGTGACGTTGTACATCAGCGTCCTGGTGCCGGTCCACGACGCGGGAACGGTCGCGCGGCCCAGCAGGCCGTCCCAGGTGGCGCCGCCGTCCCACGAGCGGTCCAGCCACACGCCGTCGTTGGCGACGCCGTTGTCGACGCTGGCCCAGGCCATCCCGTCCGCGTCGGACACGTGCAAGACGACGCGGCGGCCGTTGACCTGGCGCTCGGGGACGGGGAACGCCTCCTGCTTGGCCTTCGACGGGTCGAGGGTGTCGCAGGACAGCACGCACACGGTGGCCGCGGTCGACGGCCCGGCCGCCGTGCTCGGGACCGAGGGGGTGGCTGGGACCACGGGCGCCGCCGCGAGCAGCAGCGAGAGGACGACCGTCCTGATCACGAGAGCCTCCACAGGTGGTCCGCGGTGCCGCTGTCGTCGAACTGGACGACCTGGGCGGAGTTGTCGTAGGACATGCCGTCGACACCGAGGACCTTGCCGCTGTTGGCGTTCTGGACCCGCCACAGGTCGTCGGTGTCCGCGCGCAGCCGCCAGAGGTGGTCGGCGGACCCGTTGTCGGCGAACTGCACGACCAGCGCCGAGTTGGCCGTGGACATCTGGTCAACGCCGAGGACCTTGCCGGAGTTGACGTTGCGGATCCGGAAGTACCCGTTCGCGTCCGGCACGAACTGCCAGTTGTGGTCGGCGGTCCCGTTGTCGTCGTACTGCACCACCCGCGCGGAGTCCGCTGTGGACATCTGGTCAACGCCCAACACCTTGGTGGAGTTGAGGTTGCGGATCCGGACGGTGCCGTCGGGGATGATCCGCCACAGGTGGTCGGCGGAACCGTTGTCGTCGTACTGCACGACCCGCGCCCCGTCGGCGGTGGACATCACGTCCACGCCGAGCACCTTGCCCGAGTTCACGTTGCGCAGCCGGAACCAGCCGTCGCCGTTGTCGACCAGCGTCCACCGGTGGTCCGCCGTGCCGTTGTCCGCGTACTGGACGACCTGCGCGGAGTTGGCGGTGGACGCGGTGTCCACGCCCAGCACCCTGCCGGAGCGCTCGTTGCGCACCTTCACCCTGCCGTTGCCCAGGTCCACGATCCGCCACAGGTGGTCGGCGGCGGCGTTGTCGGCGAACTGCACGATCCTTGCCGAGTCCGCGGTGGACGCGCCGTCCACGCCGAGCACCTTGGCGCTGTTCTTGTTCTGCACCCGGACCAGGACTCCGGGCGTCCCCCACGTCCTGGTGCCGCCGGTCTGCGGGAACGCGGTGATCCGCAGCCGCGCCGCGCCCATCGGGATCAGCTCGGCGGTCCGCTCGGCACCGGTCGTGGCGACCGGCCCGTCGGACAGGGTGCCGACGACGTTCTCGCCGTCGACCTCCCAGTCCGGGATGTCCCGCACCTTCGCGGTGATCCGCACGGGCGCGTTCGCCGTGGTGAACGGGTCGGTCGTGCTGCCGCCGGTCGACACGGTGAACTGCTGGTTCGGCGTCAGGCCGACGTTCCACGCCGATCCGGGCTTCACCTCGTACTCCGGCCAGTCGGCCGTGCCGCCGTAGCGGTTCCAGCGCTCGTCCACGCGCAACGAGAACGTGAGCGCGCCGAGGTCGACCGACACCGCGTTGTGGTTGCGGGTCCACACCCTGGTGCGCGGGGTCAGCGGCAGCCGCAGGACGACCTTGTCGCCGTTGGCCCACGTCCGGTTCACCGTGGCGAACCGCGGTCCGCCCGCCACCGCGACCGCGGCGCCGTTGACCGTGAGCGACGGGTTCGGGCACCAGCCGGGGATGCGCACGGCGAACGGGAAGGCGAGCGCCTTCGGCGTGGTCACCGTGAACGTCACGGTGTCGGTGAAGGGGTAGCCGGTCTCGGAGACGATCGTGACGGCGGTGCCGTCGCCGACCTTGGCGGTCACCTTCGACGGGCCGTGCAGCGCGGCGGCCAGACCGCCGTCCGGGGTGGCGAGCCACATCTCCTCGACGAAGTACGGCCACCCCTGGCCGTAGTTGTGCGGGCAGCAGCGGTAGTTGTCCACGCCCGGCATGTACGCCTGCATGGCGAAGCCGTTCTGGAACTGCCGCCGCCCCTTGGCGCCGTTGTCGAGCTGCACGGCGTTCGCGCTGGTGACGTAGTGCGTGACCTTGCCCGCCGGGTCCAGGGAGGCGGGCAGCATGTTGAAGGCGAGGTCCTCGGTCCGGTCGGCCCACACCGGGTCGCCGGTGGTCCTGGTCAGCAGCTCGTGGCTGGCCATGAACTCCACGACCCCGCACGTCTCGAACCCCTGGCGCGGGTCGCCGTACCCCGGCCGCGAGTTCTCGTCACCGGCGAAGCCGCCGCCGGGGAACTGGCCGTACGAGGCCATGACCGTGTCGTAGGTGTGGTAGCTGGACGCCCGGTGCGCGGCGTCGCCGGACAGCAGCCAGAACTGGGTGGGCTCGCGGAACCCCTGGGCGAAGTTCACGTTGTGCAGGCTCGCGACCCGGTCGACCCAGTTCGCCGAGTGCTGGTGGATCCGACGGGTCAGGTCGACCAGCGCCGGGTCGCCGGTCCGGTTGTAGAGCCACTGGACGACGTCGATCGTGTCGCCCCACCGGGTCGCGCCCCAGCCGTCGGAGAACACGCCGTCCGGTTGGGAGGCCACGAACCGGAAGTAGCGGGTCAGCATGGTGTCGACGCGGGTGTCCTCGTGGAACTCCGCCCACGAGCGCAGGGCGTGCAGCATCGGCATGTGCGGCCAGAGGTCCGCGTGCCCGTTGAGCGCACCGCGCAGCTCGGACGGCCCGAAGAAGCCGTCCGACGTCTGGGTCGCGATCACCGCGTTGATCCAGCGCTCGGTGTCGGCCAGCACGCGGGAGTCGCGGGTGACGTAGCCGAGGTCGCCGTAGCCGCGCAGCCAGTAGGGGACCTCCTCCCACCCGCCGAGGCCCGACCGGGTCCAGCCGTTCTCGCCGAACCGCAGGAAGTGCGAGAACTCCTGGTAGCGGCCGTTGAGCCCGGTGAGCTGGTGGTCGAGTTGGGTGGCCAGCCAGCCTCGCGGCTTGACGGCGCCGGGTGGGAGTCGGAGGTACGCGGACGGGGCGAGCGGGGCGCGGTTGACGGGGTACCGGGCGGTGGCCGCGAGCGCGGCGGGGGCGGTGCGCTCGGCCAGGAGCGCTCCGCTCGCGGTCAGCAGACCGCCCTTGATGAACGTTCGGCGGGGAATCGACATGGCTGTGCTCCCGGTGCAGGGTGGGTGCGGCCTGGTGTGTCGAACGGACGGGTCCTCGACGTGCTCGCGGCGGCGGGGACACGCGCGGCGGCGGGAACTCCTCGAAGGGGGAAAACGAAGGGGCCCATGAACATCGTCATGTGCGCCCCCTGCCGAAGTCGAAGACGGGCAAGACGATCGTAGCGTTTTTACAACGTTGTGCCAACGATGTAAATTCGGCGTCCCCGCTGGTCCTCGGCTTGGTCGAACCCCGGCGGGAACGCCGTGGGCGCGGGCGGAGGGGCCCACGCCCACGGCGTGCTCGCCACTAACGCCCCTGCAACGCCTTCACGTTGTCGCCGAACGTCCAGTTCTTCGACCCGTCCCAGTTCACCGACCAGGTCATCAGGCCCTTCAGGCCGCGACCGCAGGTGTTGTTCCACGCCTGCGCGACCAGGCTCGTGGACATGTGGCCGCCACCGGCGCCGGGCTGGGCGGGCAGGCCGGGGACCTGCTTGTCGCACGGCACCCTGATCGTGGTGCCCTGGACGACCAGGCCGGTGTTGAGGCAGGCGGTCTGCGCGGTGAAGCCCTGCACGGTGCCCGCGGAGTACGAGTCGCCGGAGCAGCCGTACATGCTCCCGTTGTAGTACTGCATGTTGAGCCACCAGAGCCTGCCGTTGTCGGCGTACTTCTTGACGATCGGCAGGTAGGCGCCCCAGATCGAGCCGTAGGCGACGCTGCCGCCGGTCACGTACGCCGTCTCGGGCGCCATGGTGAGCCCGAAGTTGGACGGCATCCGCGCGAGCACGCCGTCGATGATCCGGACCAGGTTCGCCTGGGAGGTCGACAGCGTGGTGATGCTGCCGCTGCCCACGAGGCCCGTCTCGATGTCGATGTCGATGCCGTCGAAGTTGTACTTCTTCAGGATCGGCACGATCGTGGCGACGAACCGGTCCGCCACGGCGGTGGAGTTGAGGTCGATTCCCGCGGCCGCGCCGCCGATCGACATCAGGACGGTGGAGCCCGCGGCCTTGGCGGCGCACATCTCCGCCGGGGTGGCGACCTTCACCGACGCGTCCATGCCGTCCTCCCACAGCACGGTGCCGTCGGAGCGGATCACCGGGAACGCCGCGTTGAGCACGTTGTAGCCGTGGTCGCGGACGCGGGTGTCGGTGATGGGGGTCCAGCCGAAGGGCGGGTGGACGCCGTTGGAGGCGCCGTCCCAGTTCTCCCAGTAGCCCTGGAGGACCTTGCCAGCGGGCTTCGACTTGACCGCGCACGTGTCGGCCAAGGGCGCGGAGACCTCGGCGGCGGTCGCGGGTGGTGCGACAAGGGCCAACGCCGCGATGGCGGCGAGCAACTTCGATGTCCAACCGGGCATGGGTCGGCTCCTTCCTCGACGGGCCCGGCAGGGCGGGCCCGGCTGCGGCGGGGCGCGCGAGGGCCTGGTGCGGAGGAGGGTGCGACCTGGTTCCTCCGGCGGGCAGCACGCGAACCCCGAGGGTTCCCGCACACTGGCCACCGGGGACATCCGCCGCCGGTAGGCGCCGCCAGGGTTCGGTCCAACAGTCGTCACGGTAGGGGTCGGTCCGGCGGCTCGCAATGGGGCGTTCAGGCGAAACGCGCACACGACGAGGCCTCCCCCGTCGTGGCGGGGGAGGCCTCGAAAACCGTGGGGCTACTGCTGACCGAAGCGGTTCAGACCCTCCTTGGCCTTCTCCTGGCCCTTGTCGATCTGCTCCGAGTACTTGCCGTCGGTCCTGCCGTCGACGAAGTCGCCCGCCTTGTCGACGCCCTGGTCGGCCTTGTCGCCGTGTTCGCCGAGAGCTTCCTTGGCCTTGTCCTTGAGCGCGTCGAACTTGTCGCCGATACCCATGAGCCCGAATCCTCCTCGACAGCGTCCCTTGTGGACACCTCGCCCAAGGACTACCCGGACCGTCCGCGATCCACTCCCCCGATCACCCCATCGTGTGGCCGCGAATGGAGCACACCGCCGGACGTGCCGCCTGACCTGGCCGGTTACCCGTTCTTAGGCGGATCTTCAGCACGGCCCGCCACGGTCCGCCCGTCCAATCCACTGGGGCAAGGAGAACTCTCCAATGCAGATTCGACGCGCGGCCGCGGCGCTGCTGCCGGCGACCGCACTCGTGTTCGGCCTCTTCTCGGGCGTGGTGGTGGCCCCGGCCTCCGCCGCTCCCGCGGTGGCGGAGTCGGCCGACTCCTCGGTGATCCTCGAGGCGCCTGAGGGCTTCCAGGACGCGGAGGACACCAGCGCCGCGGCGAAAGCGGCGAGCTACGGCGGCACCATCACCCGCGCCGAGGTCCTCTCGCGGGCGAAGGACTGGTGGACCCGCAAGGTCCCGTACAGCCAGAGCAAGTACGCGTTCGACGTCAACAAGGGCAAGAAGTACCGGACGGACTGCTCCGGCTTCGTGTCCATGACCTGGAAGATCACCAGCAGCCGCAACACCAGCACCCTCGACGACATCGCCACGAAGATCGGCTGGGCGAGTCTGAAGCCGGGTGACATGGTGCTGCGCGCCGGCCACCACGTGAAGCTGTTCGAGAAGTGGACCAGCTCGGCGAAGACGTCGATGTGGATCTACGAAGAGGGCAGCACCGCCACGGACATGGACCACGAGACGGTCTCCGTCTCGTCGCTCAAGTCCGGCGGCTACGTGCCGTGGAAGTACAAGAAGATCAAGGACTGATCGAGCAGTCCGACCGGGCGCGGGAGGTCGGCTCGTCGGCCTCCCGCGAACCCAGCTCCTCGAACAGCAGCGCCGCCTCGCTCCAGCAGCGGGCGGCGCCGCCGTCGTCCCCGCGCCCGGCGTGCACGGCGCCGAGGTCGCGCAGGGTGCGGGCGCGCCACGCGGGCAGCTCCAGCACCGACCACGTCGCGAGCGACGCGCTCAGCATGACCTCGGCCAGGTCCAGCTCGCCCGCCACGAGGTGCAGTTCGCCGAGGGTGCGGCGGAGCAGCGCGAGACCGAACCGGTCCCCCATCTCCCGGCAGTTCTCCACCGCCGAGACCAGCAGCAGCGCCGCCTCGGCGACCCGCCCCGTGCGCAGCCACACCTTCGCCAGCGACTGGGCCGTGTAGCAGCCCATCAGCGGGTCCTCCAGCGCCAGCACGATGTCGTGGGCGCGGCGGAAGTGGTCCTCGGCCTCCGGGTACTCGCCGCGGGCGCGGTGCACGAGCCCGACCCCGCGCACGGCCAGCGCCTCGCCGCGACGGCTGCCCGCCACGCGGTAGGCCGCCTCCGCGGCGCGCAGCGACAGCACGGCCTCCGCGTCGCAGCCCAGTTCCCGTTGCACGGAGCCGATCCCGTACAGCGAGTGCGCCGCGCCCTCCACGTCGCCCAGCTCCGCGAGCAGCGTCCGCGCGCGGTGCAGCGAGGCCAGCGCGGGGCCGTACCGGGACTGCTCGCGGGCCACCATGCCCGCGCCGTTGAGCGCGACCGCCTCACCGCGCCGGTCGCCCAGTTCGACGAACAGCGCGCCCGCGGCGGCGAACCAGCGGCCCGACTCGGTGAACTCGTCGCGCTTGAAGCGCAGCTGCCCCAGGCTGCACCGCAGCACGGCCTCCCGGCGGCGGTCGCCGACCGCGACCACGGCCTCCAGGGCCGCGCGGTGCGTCCGCTCCCAGCCGTCGTACCGGTTGCGCAGCCCGAACCAGGCGAACACCAGCGCCTCGGCGAGGTCGCAGGCCTGCGCGGCGAACCCGAGTTCGGCCGCCCGTTCGACGACCTTGATCAGCAGCGGTTCCTCGACCGCGAACCACGCGTCCCGCTCGGCCGGCGGCACGGGGTGGTCGTGCAGCTCACCGAGGAAGTCCTGCATCCGCGGCACCGCGGGCATCAGCCGTTCGACGCACCCGTCGACCTTGGCCTGGCACTCGACGAGCACCCGGTGGAACGCGGCGAACCGCTCGGTGACCTCGCCCTCCGCCTCCGCCAGCTCACGGGCGTGGATGCGGACGAGTTCGTGCATCCGGTAGCGGTGCCGACCGGTGACGTCGAGCAGCCGCGCGTCCACCAGCCGGTCCAGCACGTCCTCGGCGGCGTCCTCCGGCAAGCCGAGCAGCGCGGGCGCCAGTCCCGCGGGCAGCTCGGGGTGGCCGAGGAAGCCGAACGCCCGGTACGCGCCGCGGGCGGGCTCGTCCAGCGCCCGGAACGTCAGCTCCAGGCTGCTGCGCACCGCGAGGTCGTCGGCGACCAGCTCGTCGAGCCGCCCGCGCTCGTCGCGCAGCCTGCTCACCAGCCGGGAGACCGGCCAGTGGGGTCGGCTCGCCAGGCGCGCGCCGGTGATCCGCACGGCCAGCGGCAGGTGGCCGCACAGCGCGGCGACCTCCAGGGCCGCCTCCGGGTCCTCGGCCACCCGGTCGTCGCCGAGGATGCCCGCCAGCAGCGCCACCGCCTCCTCGGAGGTCAGCACGTCCAGCGCCAGCCGCTGCACCTGGCGGTCCACCGGCAGGTTGCGGCTGGTGATCAGCGTGAGGCAGCCGGGCGCGCCGGGCAGGAGCTGCCGGACCTGCGAGACGCCCGCGACGCCGTCCAGCACGATCAGCACCCGCCGCCCGGTGAGCTGCGCGCGCCACAGGGCCGCGCGCTCGTCGAGCTGGATCGGGATCCGCACGGTGGGCACGTCGAGCGCGCGCAGCAGGGCGTCCAGGGCCGCGCCGGGGACCGCGGGCAGCGCGTGCAGGTCGACGAACAGCTGGCCGTCCGGGTAGCGCGCGGCCAGCCGGTGGGCGGCGTGCACCGCCAGCGCGCTCTTGCCGACGCCCGCGGCCCCCTCGATCCACCAGACGCCGTGCGGTTCGCCGTCGGTCAGCCGGGCGAGCTCCTCGGCGCGGCCGGTGAAGTCCCCGACGTCGCGCGGGAGGTAGTTGAGGCGCGCCGACTCCGGCTCGCCGCCGTCGAGGACCGCCCGGTAGAGCTGTTGCAGCTGCGGTCCGGGTTCCACTCCCAGCTCGTCGACGAGGACGCGGCGGGTGTCGTGGAAGACGCGCATCGCCTCGGTGCGCCTGCCCGCGCCCGCCAGCGCGCGCATCAGCCGGACGCGCAGGCGTTCGGCCAGCGGGTGCTCCTCCACGAGGTCCACGAGCAGGTCGACGACCTCGGCGTGCCGTCCGAGCGCCAGGTCCGCGTCGGCGGCCTCCTCGACGGCCGCGAGGCGCTGGGCCTCCAGCGGTCCGGCCAGCCGGTCGATCCCGGCCATCGGGGCGCCTCGCCACAGCGCCAGCGCCCGACCGAGCACCGCTCTGCGCTCCGCCGGGTCGACGGTCTCCCCCGCCCGCGCGGTCAGGGCGCGGAACACGTGCGCGTCGACCTGCTCGGGATCCGCGTCGAGCCGGTAGCCCGCGGTCCGGTGCTCGACCGGGACGCCGAGTCGGCGCAGGGTCGAGATGTGCACCTGGAGGGACTTCCGCACCTGCGGCGGCGGCTGCTCGCCCCAGACGAGGTCGATGAGCCGGTCGACCGGGACCACCCTGCCGCAGTCGACCGCGAGCACCGCGAGGATCCGGCTGGCCTTGGGCGGCAGGGGCGGGAGCGCGACACCGCCGTCGTCGTGCACCTCGATCGGTCCGAGTATTCGGATCTGCACCGAGAACCCTCCACGAGTTGACGTTCCATCGACCTTCGGGAGACAACGCGGGAGTTTGACGCGGTTCACAGCGCGCGGATCCGGTTCGTTACAGAAGTCACCCCATCGGCCCAGTCAACTACTGCTCGTAATCACTCCTGGAGATCGACTGGTCTACAAGGCCCCGAGCAGCCCATCGCAGACTGAAGACGGGGAGCAAACGGACACTGTGCGTGCGACTGACCGGCTGTCGCCGAAGCCTTGGAACCTGCCCCTCAGCGGACAGCCGACGCCGATCGCGAGCCGATGCGGACGTGCAGTTCGTGCACGACCTCGACGAACTCGTGCCCCCACAGCTGGTGGGCGCACCACTCCGCGTTGGCTCGCAGGTAGCCGGTCTCGCCGACGATCGTGCACCGCCACGCGCCGGGGTCGCCGCGGTGGTGCCGGACGTACGTGGCGACCCGGTGCAGGACGGCCAGGACCGACAGGGCCACGACGGCCGGGTCCGGGTCGCGCAAACCCTCTTCGAGCGCCGAACGCAGGCGTGCGGGCACCGGTGGCGTCGGGTCCGAGCGCCCCTCGTGGGACGGCCCCGCCGCGCAGAGCGCGACGGCGTGGTCGCGGATCCCGTCGAGGCGCTCGACCGTCGCCCGGACGCAGCACGGGCACGCCCAGCGGAGCGGACTGCCCGCGCCTCCGCAGGCGCGGCACACGGTGGTCGGCAAGGTTCCTCCGCGGAGTCGTCGTGGATGTCGTCCGTAGGACGCGATGGAGGGTCAAGCCGGTTGCCTGCGGAGGACGCGGAGAATGGCGGCGACTCTAGGAGGACGCGGGATGTTGACCATCGGGATGCTCGGCGGGATGAGCTGGGAGAGCAGTGCCCAGTACTACCGGCTGGCCAACGAGCTGGTTCGCGAACGGCTGGGCGGGCTGCACTCGGCGCGCTGCGTGCTGCATTCGGTGGATTTCGCGGATGTGGAGCGGTTGCAGGTCGAGGGGCGGTGGGACGAGGCGGGCGACGTGCTCGCGGAGGCCGCTCGCGGGGTGGAGGCCGCGGGGGCGGACCTCCTGCTGATCTGCACCAACACGATGCACAAGGTGGCGGATCGGGTGCAGGCCGCCGTGGGGATCCCGTTGCTGCACCTGGCGGACGCGATGGCGGAGGCCGTGCTGCGGGCGGATGTGGAGGTCGTGGGGCTGCTGGGGACGGCTTTCACGATGGAGCAGGCGTTCTACCGGGAGCGGTTGGCGGGGCACGGGGTGCGGGTGCTCGTTCCCGGCGACGCGGATCGGGCGTTCGTGCACCGGGTGATCTACGAGGAGCTGTGCCTCGGGGTGGTGGAGGAGGCGTCGCGGAAGGGGTACCGGGAGGTGATCGCGCGGCTGGTGGACAAGGGGGCGCAGGGGGTGGTGCTGGGCTGCACGGAGATCGAGTTGCTGGTGGGCGCCGAGGACAGCGCGGTGCCGTTGTTCCCGACCACGCGGCTGCACGTGGAGGCTGCGGTGGAGTGGGCTTTGAGGTGACGGACGGGTCCGGGTGCGCCGACAGGGCATCCGGGCCGCGTCCTGGAAAGGGCTGTGCCCCACGAAGCGTCGGGCTTCGTGGGGCACAGGTGTTCGGGAACGCCCTGGGGCGATGCGCGTGCGGCTAGATGCTGACGCCCGCGTTGTTCAGCCAGGGCAGGGGGTTGGTCTTGAGACCGTTGGCGTCCCAGACCTCGAAGTGCAGGTGGGCGCCGAAGGAGACGCCGTTGTTGCCGACCTGGGCGATCTGTTCGCCCGCGCGCACCTGCTGGCCCTTCTGCACGGAGAAGTAGTACATGTGGCCGTAGACGGTGATGGTGCCGTCGGCGTGCTGGATCCGGACCCAGAGGCCGAAACCGCTGGCGGGGCCCGCTTCGATGACGACGCCGTCCGCGGCGGCGTAGATCGGGGAGCCGAGCGGGGCGGCGATGTCGACGCCGTAGTGCATGGCGCCGTCGCGGTAGCCGAAGCCCGAAGAGAAGCTGCCGTGCGCGGGGGCGACGACCTTGGGGCGGGCGGCCTCGGCTTCGGCGGCTTCGCGTTCCTCGGTGATCCGCTGGCTCTTGGTGAGCTTGCTCGCCTCGGCGCTCGGGTCGGCGTGCTTCACGACCTGGAGCACCTGCGGGGCGGCCGGGGCTGTGCCGCCGATGCCGAACGCGGCGGCGCCGTCCGTGGCGTTCGCGAGCGGTGTCACCTCGTCCGACGGCGCGGGGGCGCCGGTGGCCTGGAGGGCGTGACCGGCACCGGCGGCGCCGAAGGCTCCGATGGCGACAGCGGCGACGACGATCCGGCCGCGCAGGGCGGACGGCGGGGGCGGCAGGCGGTGGCTGCGCACGGCTCGGGGTGCCGTGCTCGCTTGTACTGCCTTGCCGCCGGAGGAGCGGGGGTGGGACAAGACTTGAGCCTTCCGTGTTCGGGGAGTCCGGTCGAACCGGGCGGGGGAACCCGGTGAGTCGGTCGGGGGTCCGACTCGGCGTTCACTCTCGTGATCAACCACAACGGTGGACGAGGGGACATTAGCGGGGTCGGAGCAGCACCGGCAACCCCCTGTATATGCAATGCCCCCCTGGAATTGGACAAACGGCTGATCCGCGGCGCATTGGGTTCACGGAAGGCGATTGACCAGCACGGACAGTCATACCGACGAATGGCGAAACTGCTGTGAACGATCTTGACACCCGGTACGTGCTGCTAACGAAAGTCCGATTCGGCCGAATTGCCGTCGCTTTTTCACAGTGAACGACGACCGGTCCGCCGGCAGGCCGGATGGCCGATTGGCCGGCCGCCAAATGGCGTAGTACCTCGTTCGCGGGATTTGCCAGGCTCGCCGCCCGACACCCCCGGCAGCAGGCGATTTGCGGTCACACCCCTTGCGGCAAGGGCGACCGCCTCGACCAAGCGGATGAGCGACACCCCAACGGTGAACGTGAGAGCGCTCACAGTGATCTTCGATGTCGGAGTGGTGTGACGTGCTCCACATCAGCGAGACCGACGCCGATCCGCCTCGCTCCCGGTTTGCGGTTGTCAATTCAGGTTGACAAAACGTCATGTCAGCCTAGGCTGACAGAGCACACCTGAGCTGGGGAGACGACGTCATGGCGGAAGATGTGGTGGTGGTCGGAGCGGGTCCGACCGGGCTGATGCTCGCCTGTGAGCTGAGCCTGGCGGGCGTCCGCCCAGTGGTGCTCGAACGGCGGCCGGAGCCCAGCGACCTGCCGCGGGCGAACGGGCTCGTGGGGCAGGTCGTGGAGGTGCTGGACCGCCGCGGCCTGCTGGAGCGGTTCCGCGCCGGGAGTCCGTTCGCCGGGGCGATGCCGGGGTTCCCGTTCGGTTCGGTGCCGCTGCGGTTCGCCGCGCTGGACCCCAACCCGGTGACGTCCGTGCTGATCCAGCAGCCGCGGATCGAGCGGCTGCTCACCGACCGGGCCGTCGAGCTGGGGGTGGAGATCCGGCGCGGGCAGGAGGTGCGCGGGCTGGCCCAGGACGACGACGGGGTGACCCTCGACGTGGCGGGGCCGGGCGGTGGGCACCGGGTGCGCGCCCGGTACGCGGTGGGCTGCGACGGGGGCCGCGGCCCGGTGCGCGGGTTCGCGGGCATCGGGTTTCCCGGCACGACCGACCGGGAGGTGCTGCGGATGGGGCACTTCACGAGCGCCGACACCACCGTCGAGGTGCCCGGCCACGGACTACTGCGGCCCGGCTGGAACCGCCTTCCGCTCGGCCGCGTGCTGGTCACGTCGCTGCGGCCGGGGATCTGGATCGTCGGCGTCCGCGAGGACGGCGACTCCGCGGACACCGGCCCGTTGCCGCTGGAGGAGCTGCGGCGGAGCCTTCGCCGGGTGCTCGGCGTGGACCTGCCCCTCGGCGAGCCGATCTGGCTGTCCCGCACGGTGGGCCAGGCCCGGCTGGCCGAGACCTACCGCGCAGGCCGCGTGCTGCTGGCGGGCGACGCGGCGCACCTGTTCCCCGCGGGCGGGTCGGCGCTCAACGTCGGTCTGCTCGACGCGGTGAACCTGGGCTGGAAGCTGGCGGCCGACGTGCTCGGCACGGCGTCGGCGGGACTGCTCGACAGCTACCAGGCCGAACGGCGTCCGGTCGGCGAGCGGGCGCTGTTGCAGACCAGGGCGCAGGCCGCGCTCGACCGGGCGCCCGGCGAGGACGGGGACGCCCTGCGCGCGCTGCTCACCGAGGTGTTCGCGCTCCCCCAGCCGCTGCGGCACCTCGCCGAGCTGACACAGGGGTCCGACGTCCGCTACGACCTGCCCGGCGACCCGCACCCGCTGCTCGGCCGGTTCCTGCCCGACTTCCGGCTCACCACGGCGGCCGGTCCCACCCGGCTGGCCGAACTCCTGCGCGCGGGCGGACATGTGCTGCTCGACTTCACCGGCGGGTGCGCCGACGTCGCCCACGACGGCGTGGACGTGGTCCGGGCCGGGTCCGACGAGGCTCCCGCCGACGCGCTGCTGGTCCGCCCGGACGGCCACGTGGCCTGGGTGGCGGGCGGCACCGGCCCTCGGGAGGCGCTCGACCGCTGGGCGGGACACGCCGTTCCGGCCTGAGCGGACGGGTCGGCCCGCACCACTTGGTCGACGCCGAGGGTGTCGGTGCACAAGGAGGAACTGGACCTCGACGCCGGCACCGCCCGCTACGGCGCGGACACCGCCTGCGCCCGGCTCGCGCCGTCCGGCTGGTCGGCCCGCCGCAACACCTTCGGCAGACCGCCCCGCACGGCGATCACGCCCTCGATCCCGACCAGCAGGTCGGACCGGCAGAGGTCGGCGCGGACCAGTTCGACCGCCGGGTCGCCGGTGAAGACCGTCCGGCACACGGCCTCGACCGCGGCCATGTCCCCGGCGTTGCGGACGTACACCTTCACCCGGTCGAAGTCGGCGAGGCCGAAGTGCCCGGCCACGCCGTGGCGCGCGAGGTTGGGGCCGCCCACGACGGTCCGGATGTTCGCGAGCGTCCGGTCGAGCTGGCCGTGCAGGTCGCCGCGGTGCGCGGTCTCGTGGCCGGTGACGCTCGCCGTGCCGGACAGGAACAGCACGTCGCCCTCGGCGCGCTCCAGGTAGCCCGCGCGGGCGAACGACGGCGGCTTCGGCCCGTAGCGGGTCGGGTAGCGGTAGGCGGGCACCTGGTCCGGGTTCTCGATGGCGGTCAGCTTCCCGGCCCGCGTGGCCAGCACGCACACCGTGATGCCCTCCCCCGAGCTGCCGACACCGGTCGCGGCGGGCATCCCGAACGGCGGCCGGAACTCCTCGAACGCCAGCGCGCGGCCCACGCAGAAGTCCCGGTAGACCTCCAGGCCGTCGGCGTTGTCGCCGTTGATGTCCCCGATGTAGTGCCAGAGCCTGCAGATGTCCGGGTACCCGCTCCACCCGGCCAGCGCGAAGATCTCGGCGTAGACGTCCCGGACGGCCTCGGCGCAGCGGCCCGACGGCGGGATGAACGCGCTGATGGACAGGAAGTCGTCGTCGTGGGTGTAGCGCAGCGACCACTCCGCGCCGCTGTCCACCGCGTCCTCCGCCGACCAGGTGTCGCAGGTTCCGATCATGCGGGAAGCGTCTCCCACCTGCGGCGAGTGCGCTCCGCACGGCGCGGTGGAAGCCCCTATCGGGTAGTGGCCGTCACCGGCGCGGCACGCGGGTGGAGTCGCGCACCACCAGTTCGGGTGAGAACACGACCGCGCGGTGTTCGTGCGCCACGTCGTCCGACGTCTCCTCGATCAGCAGCCGCGCGGCCGTCTCGCCGATGCGGGTGGCAGGCTGGCGGACCGAGGTGAGCGGTACGGCGGCGGCCGAGGCGAACTCGATGTCGTCGTAGCCGACGATCGCGACCTCATCCGGCACCCGGACGCCCGCGGCGACCATCGCCTGGAGCACGCCCAGCGCCAGCAGGTCGTTGGCGCAGAACACCGCCGTGGGACGGGGGCTGATGCCGAGGATGCGGGCGCCCGCGTCGCGGCCGGAGGCCACGTCCAGCGCGGCGACCTCCAGCACGGTCAGCTCGTGCCCTGGGGCCTCCTCCAGCGCCTTGCGGACGCCCTCCTCGCGTTCGCGGCACTGCACGAGGACGGCCGGGCCGTTGACGAACGCGATCCTGGTGTGGCCCTGCGCGGTCAGGTGCCGGGCCGCGAGGGCGCCGCCGAGCACGTCGTCGACCGAGACCGAGCAGCACTCGCCGCCGGTGGCCTTGCGGTCCACGAACACGTAGGGGATGCCGCTGCGGCGGAAGCCCGCGAGGCTCTCGTCGGCCGTGCCCACGGGGCTCAGCAGGACGCCGCGCACCCGCTGCTCGGCGAGCATCGCCAGGTACGAGGTCTCGCGGTCGACGCGCTGGGCGCTGTTGCAGGTGATCATGCTGAGGCCCGCCGCGTGCGCGGCCTCCTCGGCGCCGCGCGCCACGTCGACGAAGAACGGGTTGCCGAGGTCGAGCACCAGCAGGGCCAGCGTGCGGCTGCTGCCCGCGCGGAGCTGGCGGGCCGACTCGTCGCGGACGTAGCCGAGTTCCTCGATCACCGAGTTGACCCTGGACCGGGTCGCGGCCGAGACGACGTGCGGGCGGTTGACGACGTTCGAGACCGTGCCGATCGACACCCCGGCCCGGCGCGCCACGTCCTTGATGCCGACCATGTCACCCGATCCCTTGCTCCGTGCCACGTCGAACCCTAACATGCGGATGAAACGTTTCAATGACGAGCTGGAGATCATGATGACGGCACTCGCGCGCGGCGTCGACCAGGGCGGGTGGGGCGCGTGAGCACCGTGCGCGACCTGCTGGAGCGGTCCAACCGACTGGGCTCCGACCCCGCCAACACCAACTACGCGGGCGGCAACACCTCCGCCAAGGGATCGGCGACCGACCCGGCCACCGGCGAGCCGGTGGACCTGTTGTGGGTCAAGGGATCCGGCGGCGACCTCGGCACGCTGACCGAACCCGGACTGGCGGTGCTGCGGCTGGACCGGGTGCGCGGGCTCAGCGCGGTCTACCGGGGCGTCGAGCACGAGGACGAGATGGTCGCGGCGTTCGACCACTGCCTGCACGGCCGCGGCGGCGCGGCGCCGTCGATCGACACCGCGATGCACGCGCTGGTGGACGCGGCGCACGTCGACCACCTGCACCCGGACTCCGGGATCGCGCTGGCGACCGCCGTGGACGGCGAGAAGCTGGCCGAGCGCTGCTTCGGCGACCGGGTCGTGTGGGTGCCGTGGCGGCGACCGGGTTTCCAGCTGGGGCTGGACATCGCGAAGATCAAGGACGAGCACCCCGAGGCCATCGGCTGCGTGCTCGGCGGGCACGGCATCACCGCGTGGGGCGACACGTCCGCCGAGGCCGAGGCCCGGTCGCTGGAGATCATCCAGGGCGCGGCGCGGTTCCTCGCCGAGCACGGCCGCACCGACCCGTTCGGCGCTGAACTGCCGGGCTACCAAGCACTTCCGACCGAGGAGCGGCGTGCGAGGGCCGCCGCGCTGGCCCCGCTGCTGCGCGGGCTGGCCTCGACCGACGAGCGCCGGATCGGCCACTTCACCGACACGGAGCCGGTGCTCGACTTCCTCTCCAGGGAGGAGCACCCGCGACTGGCCGCGCTCGGCACGTCGTGCCCGGACCACTTCCTGCGCACCAAGGTCCGGCCGATGGTGCTCGACCTGCCCGCCACCGCGCCGCTGGACGAGGTGCGGGCGCGGCTGCGCGAGCTGCACACCGCCTACCGCGAGGACTACCGCGCCTACTACGACCGGCACGCGACCCCGGACTCCCCCGCCATCCGCGGCGCGGACCCGGCGATCGTGCTGGTGCCCGGCGTCGGCATGTTCTCCTTCGGCGCCGACGCCCAGACCGCCCGCGTGGCCGGGGAGTTCTACCTCAACGCCATCGCGGTGATGCGCGGCGCCGAGTCGGTGTCGACCTACGCGCCGATCGACGAGGCGGAGAAGTTCCGCATCGAGTACTGGGCGCTGGAGGAGGCGAAGCTCGCCCGCCGCCCCAAGCCCGCGCCGCTGACCGGGCGGGTCGCGTTCGTCACCGGCGCCGGGTCGGGCATCGGCCGGGCCATCGCGCACCGGCTGGCCGCCGAGGGCGCGTGCGTGGTGGTCGCCGACCGCGACGCCGACGCCGCGCGCACCGTGGCCGACGAGCTGAAGGCGACGGCCGTGACGGCGGACGTGACCGACGAGGCGCAGATCGCCGCGGCGCTGGCCGAGGCCTCGCTCGCCTACGGCGGCGTGGACCTGGTGGTGAACAACGCCGGGCTGTCGATCTCGAAGCCGTTGCTGGACACCACGATCGAGGACTGGGACAAGCAGCACGACGTGATGGCGCGGGGCTCGTTCCTGGTCGCCAAGCACGCCGCGCGGGTCATGATCGACCAGGGGTTCGGCGGCGACGTCGTCTACATCGCCAGCAAGAACGCCGTGTTCGCGGGCCCGTCGAACATCGCCTACAGCGCCGCCAAGGCCGACCAGGCGCACCAGGTCCGGCTGCTGGCCGCCGAACTCGGCGAGCACGGGATCAAGGTCAACGGCGTCAACCCGGACGGCGTCGTGCGCGGGTCCGGGATCTTCGCGGGCGGCTGGGGCGCGCAGCGGGCCGAGGTCTACGGCGTGGCCGAGGAGGACCTGGGCGCGTTCTACGCGCAGCGCACCCTGCTCAAGCGCGAGGTGCTCCCGGAGCACGTGGCGCACGCGGTGTTCGTGCTCACCACGTTGAGCCACACCACGGGCATGCACGTGCCGGTGGACGCCGGCGTGGCCGCGGCGTTCCTGCGATGAAGCGGTTCGCGGCGGTCGACCTGGGCGCTTCCAGCGGCCGGGTGATCGTGGGCGAGGTCGACGGGAACCGGGTGGCGCTGCACGAGGCGCACCGGTTCCCGAACCGGCCGGTGAAGATCGGCCGCACGCTGCACTGGGACGTGCTCGACCTCTACCGCGAGGTCGTCGACGGCCTGCGGCTCGCCGGACCGCTCGACGGGATCGGCGTGGACTCCTGGGCGGTGGACTACGGGCTGCTGGACCGGCACGGGGCGCTCGTCGGCAACCCCGTGCACTACCGGGACGAGCGCACCGGGCCCGCCGTCGAGCGCGCCCGCGGGCTGCTCCCGGCGGAGGCCCACTACGCCGCGACCGGCATCCAGTTCCAGCCGTTCAACACGGCCTTCCAGCTGCTGGCCGACGACTGGGCCGCGCGCGGCGCCGTGCGGGCGCTGCTGGTGCCGGACCTGATCGCGTTCTGGCTGACCGGCCGGGAGGGCACCGAGATCACCAACGCCTCCACGACGGCGATGCTGGACCCGCGCACCCGCGCGTGGTCGGAGCAGGTCGCGGAGGCGCTGGGCCTGGACACCGGGCTGTTCGCCCCGCTGCGCGAACCCGGCTCGGTGATCGGCGAGGTGCTGCCGGGGATCGGCCTCTCCCAACGGGTTCCGGTGTACGCGGTGGGCTCGCACGACACCGCGTCCGCCGTCGTCGCCGTGCCAGCGCGGGACGACAACTTCGCCTACATCTCCTGCGGCACCTGGTCGCTGGTCGGCGTCGAACTGGCCGACCCGGTGCTCACCGAGGAGAGCAGGCGGGCGAACTTCACCAACGAGCTGGGCGTGGACGGCACGATCCGGTTCCTGCGCAACGTGATGGGGCTGTGGCTGCTCCAGGAGTGCCACCGGGCGTGGGGCACCACCGACCCCGGCGCGCTGCTCGCCGAGGCCGCGGCGCTCCCCCCGTCACCGGCCACCGTGGACGCCACCGACTCCCGGTTCCTCGCGCCCGGCGACATGCCCGACCGGATCGCGGCCGCCTGCCGCGAGACCGGGCGGCCCGAGCCGCGGACCCGTGCCGAACTGGTCCGGTGCGTGCTGGACAGCCTCGCGCTGGCGCACCGCGACGCGGTGGCCGACGCCGCGCGGCTGTCCGGTCGCAAGGTGGACGTCGTGCACGTCGTCGGCGGCGGCGCGCGCAACGAGCTGCTGTGCCAGCTCACCGCCGACGCCTGCGGGCTCCCGGTGGTCGCGGGCCCGGTCGAGGCGTCGGCGCTCGGCAACGTCCTGGTGCAGGCGCGGGCCGCGGGTGCGCTGGACGGTGACCTGCGGACGATCGTCCGGTCGACCGAGCCGCTGGCGACCTACACCCCGCGACCGGAAGGGGCCCTGGGCCGGGGCGCCTGATCAGACGCGGTGGCCGGTGGTGGCGTCCACGTGGTCGGGCACCTCGTCGTGCTCGTCCCCCACCGAGAGCGTGCCGGTGGGCTCGACCAGCAGCACCGACGCGCCCTCCTCGGACGACGGCTTGTGGAAGGTCCCGCGCGGCACGACGAACATCGAGCCGCGCGGGAGCGTGACCACCCGCTCGCCGTCGTCCTCGCGCAGGCCGATGGCGATCTCGCCGTCCAGGACGAGGAAGAACTCGTCGGTCTCGTGGTGGACGTGCCACACGTGCTCGCCCAGGAACTTGGCGAGCCGGATGTCGTAGTCGTTGACGTTCAGCGGGATCCGGGGGCTCCAGGGGGCGTCGAACCCGTCGAGGACGGACTGGACGTCGATCGGCTGAGTGCTCATGGGCCCATCCTGGCCACTGGCCCCGCGCGGCCGTGAGTGCTAGGAATCGCACATGTCGCAAGATTCCTCGCACCGGGTCGCGGTGCTCGTCGACCAGGGCTCCAACCCGTTCGAGATGGGCGTGGCGACGGAGCTGTTCGGCCTGCGGCGGCCGGAGCTGGACCGCCCCTGGTACGACTTCGCGCTGTGCGCCGCCGAGCCCGCCGTGACGATGCACCTGGGGATGTTCACGCTCACCGGTGTCGCCGGGCTGGAGGCCGCCGACGCCGCGGACACGCTGATCGTGCCCAACCGGCCCGACCCGCAGGTGCCGCCCTCCCCCGCCGTGCTGGCCGCGGTCGCCCGCGCCGCCGAGCGCGGCGCGCGGCTGGTCAGCTTCTGCACCGGCGCGTTCACCCTGGCCGAGGCCGGGGTGCTGGACGGGCGGCGGGCGACCACGCACTGGCGGTGGGCCGACGAGTTCGCCCGCCGGTTCCCGCTGGTCGCGCTGGAACCCGACGTGCTGTTCGTGGAGGACGGGCCGGTGTTCACCGCGGCGGGCAGCGCGGCCGCGCTCGACCTCGGGCTGCACCTGATCCACCGCGACCACGGCGCCGAGGTCGCCAACGCGATCAGCAGGCGGCTGGTGTTCACCGGGCACCGCGACGGCGGTCAGCGGCAGTTCGTCGAACGCCCGGTGCCCACCGTGCCGGACTCCTCCCTCGCACCGGTGCTGGCCTGGGCGCGCGAGCGGCTGGACCGGCCGCTGACCGTCGCGGACCTGGCCGCGCGGGCGGCCGCCAGCCAGGCCACGCTGCACCGGCGGTTCCGCGCCGAACTGGGCACCACACCGCTGGCGTGGCTGACGGCCGAGCGGATCACGCTGGCGTGCCGGTTGATCGAACGGGGTGAGCAGCGGTTGGAGCGGGTGGCCGCCGCCAGTGGGTTCGGGACGGCGGCCAACCTGCGGTCGCAGCTGCGCAGGCACACGGGGTTGAGCCCGTCGGCCTACCGACGGCGGTTCGGGCCTGCTGCGTGACACCTCAGTGGGACTCGCGGGACACCTTGTCGCCGCTGGAACCGACGAGGAAGTCCAGGTCGGCGCCGGTGTTCGCCTGGCCGACGGTCTGGACGTAGAGCTTCTCCCAGCCGCGCTTGGGGTTGGCGTAGGCGGCCACCGTCGCCGGGTCCGGTCGGCGCAGCACCAGCTCCTCGGCGGGGATGTCGAGGTCGAGGCGCCTGCGCGCGATGTCGAGGACGATGTAGTCGCCGGTCCGCACCAGCGCCAGCGGACCGCCCGCCGCGGCCTCGGGTGACACGTGCAGCACGACGGTGCCGTAGGCCGTTCCGCTCATCCGGCCGTCGCAGATCCGCACCATGTCCCGCACACCGGCTTGCAGGAGCTTCTGGGGCAGCGGCATGTTCGCCACCTCCGGCATCCCCGGATAGCCCTTGGGGCCGCAGCCGCGCAGCACGAGCACCGAGTCGGCGTCCACGTCGAGATCGGGGTCGTCGATGCGGGCGTGCATGTCCTCGACGGAGTCGAACACCAGCGCCCGCCCCCGGTGCTGGAGGAGGTGCGCGGACGCGGCGGCCGGTTTCACCACGGCGCCGTCCGGGGCGAGGTCGCCGTAGAGCACGGCGATCCCGGCGTGCGGCAGGAGCGGTTCGGCGCGGGTGCGGATGACCTCGCGGTCCCAGATCTCGGCGGTGTCCAGGTAGTCGACGAGCGGCTTGCCGGTGACCGTGAGCGCGGTCGGGTCGAGGAGGTCCTCCACCTCGCGCAGCACGGCGTGCAGGCCGCCCGCGCGGAAGAAGTCCTCCATCAGGAACCGGCCCGCGGGTTGCAGGTCCACCAGCAGCGGGATGTCCGAGCCGGTCCGGTCGAAGTCGTCCTGCGACAGCTCGATCCCCGCCCGGCCCGCGATGGCCAGCAGGTGCACCACCGCGTTGGTCGACCCGCCGATCGCGGCCAGCGCGACGATCGCGTTGAGGAACGAGCCCCGGCTCAGCAGGGAACTGGGCGTGCGCTGCTCCGCGACCATCTCCACCGCCAGCCGCCCGGACTCGTGCGCGCTCTCCAGCAGGCGGCTGTCCGCGGCGGGCGTGCCCGCGAGCCCCGGCAGGACCATCCCCAGCGCCTCCGCCACCAGCCCCATCGTCGAGGCGGTGCCCATGGTGTTGCAGTGGCCGCGGCTGCGGATCATCGACGACTCCGACCGGCTGAACTGCTCCTGCGACAACGTGCCCGCGCGGACCTCCTCCGACAGCCGCCACACGTCCGTCCCGCAGCCCAGCGCCACCCCGCGGAACGTGCCCGTCAGCATCGGCCCGCCCGGCACCACCACCGAGGGCAGGTCCACCGACGCGGCCGCCATCAGCAGCGCCGGAATGGTCTTGTCGCACCCGCCGAGCAGCACCAGCCCGTCGATCGGGTTGGCCCGGAACATCTCCTCGGCCGCCATCGCCGCCATGTTGCGCCACAGCATCGCGGTCGGCCGGACCAGCGTCTCCCCCAGCGACACCACCGGCAGGTTCAACGGGATCCCGCCCGCCTCGTACACCCCCTGCTTGACGCTCTCCGCCACCTCGTTGAAGTGCGAGTTGCACGGCGTGAGGTCCGACGCCGTGTTCGCGATGGCAATGTGCGGCCGCCCGTCGAACGCGTGCGCGGGCAGCCCCCGCCGCATCCAGGCGCGGTGGATGTAGGCGTTGCGATCAGTGCCCCCGTACCACTGGGAACTCCGCTGGGGATAACCGGACTCGGGAGAACCTGGCTGCTCGGGCACCGACCGCCACCTTCCGACTACGACGTCGAACGTCCTCCCACCCTAGGCAGATCCGACGCCCCGCGCGCCCTCCCTTCACGTGCGCCGCGCCTTCAGCGACATGTCAGCCGACACGCTGGCGGTCCACGTTCGGACGTACAGTTGCACCTCACTAAGTGTATCTATACACTTAGCCGAGTGGCAGAGCCGACCTTCGCTCAGGGAAAGCCCCTTCTCACCGAGGAGGAGCTGATGGAACTCGAACCCTTGGGGCATGTGTTCCACCGAGAGGCGGAGCACGTCTTCATCAGCCAGGGCGAGGAGACCGACTTCGCCCTGTTGATCAAAAAAGGGCATGTCAAGGTGGTGGTGGGCAGGCCACCGCGAATCGTCGCGATCCGCGGGCCGAATGAGATGGTGGGCGAGATGGCCGCTGTGCGGCAGAAACCGCGCTCCGCGAGCATCATCGCCTTGAACGAAGTCGAAGTTCTCCATTTGCCCGCAGTGGAATGGCTGAAGTTCCTCTACCGACACCCACGTGCCATGCACGCACAACTGTTCGCCGCGGACGAGAGGCTCGACCAGGCGACGCGCAAGGTCCTCGAATCGGACTTGGCGGTGGAGCAGCGCCTAGCGAAGGCGCTCATCGACCTCGTCGACAGCGGCGTCGGCACGCACAACGAGAAGGGTGTAGGCATCCGCTTCAGTCAACAGGACCTCGCAACGTTGACCGGTGCCTCGCTCGACTCGGTGAAGAAGATCGTCCGGACGTTCAAGAACGGGCAGCTGATCAGTACAGGCCGGCAAGCGCTGGTCATCCATGATGTCGCCGGGCTGGTGGAGATCGCAGCCGGCCATCGCACGGCATTGCTGTGACCGGGAGGTGAGCGACCGATGCCCGCGGATCTGCTCACCGAGGCCTCCTGGCTGGTACCAACCACCGCAGTCGCCGCCGCCATGCTCTCTTCGATCATCCGGCCGTTGGTCTCACTCCTCAAGATGATGGTGCGGGAAAGGTCGCGAACGACTCGTTTCGACATGGCGCTCAAGGACAGCACACCCGATGAGCGCGGCGAGATCATCAGGGCGTGCGGCCAACTCGAGGCGAACTGCCCGCACGAACCAACCATCGAGGAACCCGAAACCGCGCCTCCAACCCAGTCGGCGAGATTGCCGCTCCTCAATCGTCTCCTCCAAAGTGCTCGCGAAACCGACCCGAGAAAGGACTGACCCCTTGCTCGGAAGGCCAAGCGTCCACGACAACCCCCTCATCGCCCGGCTGGTCGAGTTCGGACTCGAACGCGACGACTTCGTGCTGTTCGGCAGTGCACCCCTGCTGGCACACGGCCTGCGGCAGGACATCCGTGACCTCGACGTGGTGGCGCGAGGCCGTGCCTGGCGACATGTGTCGTCCATCGGCATCCCAGGAGTCGGTGTGGTCAGCGGGGATCGCGTGGTGCAGTTCTGGGGTGGGCGCATCCAGTTCTCGTCGGGATGGATAGCACCCACCTGCGACGCCGACGAGCTGATCGACAACGCGGATGTCGTCGAAGGCCTTCGGTTCGCCTCGTTGAGCAATGTGCTCGCCTACAAGCGGGCATTGGGACGGCGGAAGGACCTCGCGGACATCCGGAAGATCCTCGCCGCGACCGGACCACCCCCGCACGTTCCGACCAGCCCCGAGCCGGACACCGGTCGACCGGCCAGCACGACAGCATGACGTGAAGCGGCCCGACGACGATCCGCTGGTTGGCAGGCGAGCCGTCGACCAACCACCGCAGATCCGACGCCCCGCGCGCCCTCCCGCGATCAACAGGGGCTGGCCGGTGGGTGGGGCGGCCACGTAGCTTTTGACCGTGCCGGAACGGGATGAGGTCATCGCTGGGCGCTACCGGCTCGTGTCGCCGCTCGGAAGAGGGGCGGCCGGGGTCGTCTGGCGGGCCCAGGACGAGCGGTTGGCGCGGGTCGTCGCGGTCAAGTTCTTCACGTCGGCGGGTTCGCCGGAGGACGTGGACCGGATCGTGCGGGAGGGGCGGATCGCCGCGCGGTTGCGGCACCCGCACGCGGTGACGGTGCACGACGTGGTCGAGCACGACGGGAAGCCGTGCCTGGTCATGGAGTACGTGCCGTCGAAGACGCTGGCCGAGATGATGGACGCGAGCGGGGCGCTGCCGGAGGCGCTGGTCGTGGGTGTCGGGTGGCAGGTGGCCTCGGCGCTGGCGGCGGCGCACGCGGCGGGGATCGTGCACCGGGACGTGACGCCGTTCAACGTCCTGGTGGGCGACGACGGGACGGCGAAGGTCGTCGACTTCGGCATCTCGCGCGCGGTCGGCGAGGGCACCGTGACCGAGGCCCGGTCCGTCATCGGCACGCCCGCGTTCCTCGCGCCGGAGGTGGCGGCGGGGCACGGCGCGGTGTTCGCGTCCGACGTGTACTCCCTCGGCGCGACGCTGTACGCGGCGCTGGAGGGCCACCCGCCGTTCGGGAACGCCGACGACAACCCGTACGCGCTGCTGCGGCGCGTGGCGGAGGGGCAGGTCGCTCCGCCGCGGTTCCCCGGTCCGCTGGGCGAGGTGCTGGGGCGGGTCCTGCGGCGCGATCCCGCCGAGCGGCCGACGATGGCCGAGACGTACGCCCTGCTGGACGCGGCCGTCCAGGGGTTGCCGTTGCCGGTCGCGCAACAGCCCGCGGCCACGCACGTGGACACGCGGCCGATCGTGGACACCAGGCCCGTCGTGGGACACGAGCCGCCGACCGGTGGCACGCAGTCGCTCCCGGTGCGCCGTCGCGTGCCGTGGAACAGGGTCGCCCTGGTCGCCGTCGCCGCGGCGCTGGTCGCCGGGGGCGTCGTGGTCGGCACCTCGTTGCGGGGCGACGATCAGACCGGCGACCCCGTGGCCGCTCCGGGTGGCGCTTCGACGACGGCCGGGACGACGACGGCGGGCACGACGACCACGACCACCACCGCGCCACCGCCGTCCGAGTGCGCCGCCCGGCTGGAGGTCACCAACGCCTGGCCGGACGGCTACCAGGCCCAGGTGGTCGTGCGCAACGCGAGCGGCCGGGCGATCACCGGCTGGAAGCTGACCTGGCCCCAGCCCGCGGTCAACGCGATCAACAACCTGTGGAACGGCGTCCTCACCAAGGGCGCGGACTCCGTGACGGTCACCAGCGCCGACTACAACGCCGCCCTGCCCGTGGACGGGTCCACCACCCTCGGCTTCACCGCCAACGGCCCGGCGACCGACCCGCCGGACGTCACCTGCACGTCCGGCGGCTGACCACCCGGGTCACGGGACCAGGGGCGCCCGCCCCCGGACGCGACGGGATCGCATGGCGCCCGGCCGCACCTAAGCGGCGACCCGCGGGCGTTCCGCCAGGGCCGTGTTCAGTTCCGCGCGTTGGCCGGTGCCGTTCACCGAGACGGCGACCGTCACGCGGCCCGGCCGCACGGCGGTCAGGGTGCCGGTGTCCGGGTCCAGGTTCGCCACGTGCCAGGGGCGCGCGTCGGCGAGCGCGCCGATGTGCAGGTTCGGCGAGCCCGACCAGTCCGCGCTCACCGGGTAGACCACCGGCACCGTCCGCGTTCCCTGGACCAGGGTCGCCGTGACAGCGGCCGGGGCGCCCTGGCGGACGACCGGCGGCACGTCCAGCCGCAGCGCGTCGACGTGCGGGCGGATCTCGGCGGCGATCCAGTCGTCGCCGGGCCGACGCGCGCCGACGCCGAGCATCGTCCAGCCGGTGAACCCGCCTCGGCCGGACTCGTCCGCGGGCGCCTTGCCCGAGTTGCCGTTCACCAGGTACGGCACGCCGTCCACGCGCGAGGCGTGGAACAGGCCGACGTGGCCGCCGATGAACGCCGCGCCCTTGCCCGTGGTGCGCTCGAAGTCGGCCAGCCAGCCCTCCACCACGCCCGCCTCCAGCCGGTCGGACAGCTGGCTGGTCCTCGTGGGCGTGGGGTCGCGGGTGGGGTGGTGCTCGACCACGACGACGGAGTCCACGGCGGAGTGGTCGCGCAGCGCCTCCCGCAGCAGGGCGGCCTGGTCGAACCCGCCGCCGCGCAGCGTGCCGGTGGAGGAGTCGAGCAGCACGAACCGCGTGCCCCGGTGGTCGAACACCCGGTGGGTGGCGCCGAACTCCTGGCGGAACCCGTCGATCGTGCCCGGCCCCATGATCTCGTGGTTGCCCGGCACGTAGTACCAGGGCAGGTCGTCGCCCAGTTCCTCGGTGAGCACGCGCCGGGCCAGCGCGAGGTCGGCGGCCGACGCCTCGTCGACGAAGTCCCCCGCGATCACCACGAAGTCCGGCCGCTGCGCCTTGATCTCGCGCAGCGTGCGGCGGGCGGCGAGCACCAGGGCGCTGTCCGGGTCGCGCGCCACGAACTGGGCGTCGGAGAACACCGCGAACCGCCACGGCCGGTCGGCGACGGTGCCGTCCCGCACCACCAGCGGGTCCTCCACCGGCGTGACCGCGGGCGGCTCCGCGTTGGGAGGCACCTTGGCCACGATGTCGTCCACGAGCACCTCGCCCGTGTACTGGCGGTCGGCCTTGGTCTCGATCGTGTAGAACCGGTCGACCCGGATCGGGAACGCCAGTCCGGCGGGCACCGGGACCTCCAGGTACCGCCATCCCGTCCACGTGACGTACGGCCCGTAGAGCGACCGGCTCTGCCCCGAGCCGTCGGTGACGGTGAACGCGGTCCACTCCCCCCGCCCGTGCCCGTACACCCACGCGCCGAGCGCCAACGGCTGGCCGGGGACCTCGATGGGCGCGGGCGGGATCGCGTAGGCGGTGCGCGTCCCCGTCGACAGGGTGAAGTCGTAGGTCATCCGCAGACCGGGGCCGGTGCGCCCCTCGACGGGTTCGACCGCTCCCGTGCCGCGGGCCGAGCCGAACGTCCACCGCGCGCCGTCGTCGAACCCGGCCAGCGGCCGCTCCTCCAGGCCCACGGTGACGGGCACGCGCAGCTCGTGTCCGCCGACGCGGGCGACCAGCGTCGTCGCGCCGGGTGCGAGCGCGGTGATCCTGAGCGTGCCGTCCGCACCGGGTGCGACGTCCACAACGGACCGGTCGTGCTCCAGCACGAGGTCCGCGGGGTCGACGGGCGCGGTGAAGCCGTCGTCGTCGAAACCGACCACGCCGACCGAACCGGTGCCGCCCACCTCGGGCAGGCTCAGCCGCGGGGTGGGGGTCCGCAGACCGGCCAGCGGGCCGAGCACGGTGAGCGCGACCTCCCCCTTCACACCGCCTTGCCCGGCCACCGCCGTGGTCGTTCCCGAGGCACGCGCGTGGAACACACCGGCGCCGTCCACCTCGCCCACGTCGGGCGCGGACGTGCTCCACTCGTGGCTTTCGTCGAGCGCCGGGCCGTAGGTCTCGTCGTACCCCTCGGCCACCAGCGCCCTGGTCAGTCCGGGGAACACCCGGTCGGGACGGCCGCCGGGCACGGTGCCGTCGCCGGGCGCGGTCCGCGGGTCCGCGGCGGTGCCCATGCGGAAGCCGGTCAGCTCACCGCTGCCCTCCGGCGCGTACAGGGCGAGGCCGTTGGGCACCGGTCGTTCGGCGCCGTCGGACGGGGTGTTCTCCAGCTCGACCGACTCGGCGCCGGGCTGCCGCGCCAGCAGTGTCGAGGATCCGCCGCCGTCGAGGTTCAGGGCGTTGTGGGCGCCCATCTCCTTCAGCATCGCGGCGACGTCGCGGAGGGTGAGACCGAGCAGGTAGGGGGCCTGCCTGCCGTCGACGGTGAGCAGGAACATCCGCTTCCCCGTGGCGTCGAACCCGACCGCGGTGCGCGGGTGCAGCGGGTCGGCGGGCGCGACCACCTCGCCGTCGCGGATCAGCAGCTGGTTGCCGCCGAGCGCGGTGCGCGGCACGGTGCCGTCCCCGGCTCTCGTGGTGTGCTCGACGGCGACCCGCTCGCCGGGGACGAGGTCGGCCAGCGCGTCGGCGCCCGCCTCCCGTCCCACGAGGACGAAGCCGTCGGCGGGGATCGGGTCGTCGCCCGCGTGGTCGCGCAGCTCGGCCACCGCGCCGCCGCGCACCACGACCTCGGTGACGCGGGACGCGCCCTGCACGGCCCGCGCCCGGCTGTAGGCGCCCCACATCGGGTCGAACACGCCGACGCCCCCGGTGCCGATGGCGGCGTTGTTCAGCTGGTCCACGCGGATCGACCCGCCGTCGGGCCGGGTCACCCTGCCCTCGAAGAACACCTCCATGACCCGTCCGACACCCGCCGCGTCCAGACCGACGGCGCGGCGGTGGTTCGCGTTGGGCGACTTGACCGTGCGCCCGGCTTGGACGCCGACGCCCTCCGGCGCGTTGGAGTTGTCGATGTCGAAGAAGTCGCCGTTGACGGCCGCGACCGCGCGGGTCCGCCGCGCCTGGGCGGACAGCGGTTCGGCCGAGGAGACGGTGCCGGGGTGGAGGTAGTCGACGCGGGTGCCCGCGGTCAGGTCGACGGTCAGCGCGTCGCCGCGCACCCAGCCGCCGGAGTCCCCCGGTTCGTACCAGTCGAAGGAGTCCAGGGAGACGCCCGGCGCGACCGGCCGCGTGGTGCGGGTGGTCTCGATGCGGTGGGCCGGGTCGACGGCTTTCCCCGCCACCGGCGCCGCGCCGACCGGCGAGCCCGCGCCGGACTCGGGGCGCAGGTCCCCGGTGGTGACCGACGAGGTGGGTGGGAGGTCGGCCGGATCGGCGAGGGCCGCGGGCGGTGGCAGGAGGAGGGAGGCGACCAGGGCCGCCACCAGGGACGCGGAACGAGGGCGTGGTGGCACGGGCGCTCCCGCGAAGGTGTGTGGTTGCGAGTTTTCGCGATACCAGTCCATCGTGTGGGAGTTTCCCGGAACACCTCCGTTCGGCGTCACCTGCCCCGCGTCCGCCGACTCCGAACGGTCAGGCCCGCTCCTCCACGCCGTCGAACAGCGCAGCGCGTTGACGTAGAAGGGTCCCGGCGGTCGGCGACTCCATCCACAAGTCGGACGCCGGATGTCAGCGCTGGGGTTCCGAGGCGTCGAGGACCTTCTTGAGCAGGCGGTGCAGCTGCTGCTGGTCGCGTTCGCCCAGCACCTTGAAGGGCGAACGGCCGTAGGCGCCCGCGAGGACGCGCTCGCGGGCCTTCTTGCCGGCCTTGGTGAGCACGAGGGTGCGGACGCGGCCGTCCTCGGGGTGCGGCGCGCGCACGGCGAGGCCCTTCTCCTCCAGCTTGGCGCTGATCAGGGTCACGTTCGACGGGTCGCACTTGAGCTTGCCCGCGAGTTGCTTGAGCGACACGGGTTCGGCGCCGGGGTCGAGCAGCCACAGCAGGTTCGCCTGCGACTCGTTGAGCCCCTCCGCCTCGACGACGGCCCTCGTCATCCCCGCGACCAGGGAGTTCAGGTCGATGAGCTGCTCGACCAGCAGCGCGTTCGTCTCGTGCGTGCCCATGGGACCAGCCTACCTCTTGAGCTGTTCCGTGAGTTCCTCATCGAGTCGACGTTCCTTGACAGACTCAAGCATCTCCGCCAGGCTCGAAGTGGTTGAGCAACTCAAGCACTTGTCCGAGGGGGACGTTCCATGACCCAGCACCAGGCCGCACTGGTCACCAACCGACGCGGGACCGGCTGCCCGTTCGCGCCCGACACCGAGCTGGCCGCGATCCGGGACGACACGACCGCGCTGCCCGCGGTCCGGATGGCGCTCAACGGCCAGGACCCGTTCGACGCGCGGGTCGTCACCCGGTACGCCGACGTGCGCCGCGTGCTCGGCGACCAGAGGTTCGCGATGGGGTTCGCGTTCGACCCCGAGCAGCCCCGCACGCTCGGGAACCAGCCCGGCTTCCTGCTGAACCACAACGGACCCGAGCACGCGCGGCTGCGGCGGATGCTGACCGGCGCGTTCACCGTGCGGCGGATCGGGAAGCTGCGGCCGCGCATCGAGGAGGTCGTGACCGGGCGACTGGACGCGATGGCGGCCGCGACCGGACCCGTCGACCTGATGACCGAGTACGCGCTGCCGGTGCCGTCGCTGGTGATCTGCGAGCTGCTCGGCGTGCCCTACGCCGACCGCGACGACTTCCAGCGGCGGACCGAGGTCCTGCTCGCCGGGGCGACCTCCCTGGAGGAGCACCTCGCCACGGTGGCCGGGCTGAACGACTACATGGCCACGATCGTCACCGCCCGCCGCGCCGACCCCGGCGACACGCTGCTCGGCGACCTCGTCCGGGACCACGGGCACGAGCTGAGCGACGACGAGCTGGTCGGCATGGGCAACCTGCTGCTGATCGCGGGGCACGAGACGACGTCGAACATGATCTCGCTGGGCGCGCTGGCGCTGCTGCGGAGCCCGGAGCAGCTCACCTTGGTCCGCGACGACGACTCCGTGACGACCAGCGCGGTGGAGGAGCTGCTGCGCCACCTCGCCATCGCCGCACCCCTGGTCCGGGAGGCGACCGAGGACGTGGTCGTCGGCGCCACCGCCGTGCGGGCGGACGAGCGGGTCGTGGTGTCGCAACTGGCCGCCAACTGGGACCCCGCCTTCGTCGGCGAGAACGCCGACCTTGACGTGCGGCGCAAGCCCCAGCCCCACCTGGCGTTCGGCCACGGCGTGCACCAGTGCCTCGGCCAGCAGTTGGCGCGGATGGAGCTGCGGATCGCGATGCCCGCGCTGCTGCGCCGCTTCCCCGGCCTCCGCCTGGCGGTGCCCGAGGAGGACCTGCGGTTCCGGGTCGACGGGCCGGTCTACGCGGTGCGGTCGCTGCCGGTCACCTGGTGAGCGGGTCCGCGGACGGCCGGTCCAGCGCGTGGGCCACGACCGCGGCACAGGCCCAGCCCGGCAGGCGGCCCCGGCTCGGTGGCCGTCGACCTCCCGAGGCGAGGCGGGCCGGGGCGACGCGGAACACCGGACCGGGTGGTTTGCACGCGTCCGCGGTGGCAGGACCGGAACCGCGGTGCTCGGCTGGTCGGGTGGAGCCGGGAACCACCCGGCACCGAGTCGGAGGTCGTGATGCGAGGTTTCGTGGTGCGTGCCGGTGGACTGGCCGCCGCCGTGGCGATGGCGCTGACAGGAGTGGCGCAGGCCGATCCGTCCACTGCTGATGGCCCCGCGGCCAGGCAGGAAGCGGCGTACTTCGAGTTCACGGCACCGTCCTACAGCGCCGGGTTCGTCGTGAAGATCACCAAACAGGAGGAGATCGACAACGCCCGCGCCATGCTGGCAGACGAGACCGGGAGGCGCTACATCGTCGGCCGGATCGTCAAACGGCCCGCCCCGTACAACCCGCGGTGGTCCTTCCACTACAACCCCGACAGCGTCGCGTTCAGCGACGGGGTCATCGAGGTCTGCGATGCCGGCACCGAGTACGTCGAAGACCACCTGGACGAAGCCGGCGGCGCGTTCCTGCCTGGCCTCATCTGGTGCCCGTGGAGCGCGAAGCTGGTCAGGGAGGTTCCCACGCCCTGACCGGGGCTGACGATCCCGCCCCTGCGGACGGGGAGACCGTCGGCGCGGTCGCGGTCGGTTCGACCGCGACCGCGCCGCTCGGCGTCCGGCCCCGATCCGCTGACCACGGACACCGGTTCGGGGCTGTCGTCGGAGTGATCGGACGGCTACTATCCACGAACTGTTAGGAAAGTTCCCTAACAATCCCTGGTCCGGCCGCCGCCGTGTGCCCGAGGAGACGCGCTGGTGAGCACCCGTCCGATTCGACCCCGACTCCCCCTTCGAACAGCCGTCGTCGCGGCACTGGCCTCGCTGGTCTGCGCGGCGGTCGTCGCGCCGGAAGCGTCCGGTCGACAGCAGTCCACCGCGTCGATGGCGGTCGCCGACGCCCCCGGCACCGCGACCGCCATCCCCGGCTACCTCATCCAGACGTCCACGGGGATCAGCGACGACTCGGCGGTGTCCAAGCCGGGGTTCTCCACCGCCGGGTGGTACCCGGCGGCGTCGCGTTCGACGGTGTACGCGGCGCTGCTGGCGAACAACGTCTACCCCGACCCGTTCTACTCGACGCGGATGCGGGACGTGCCGAAGGCGAACTTCACCGTCCCGTGGTGGTACCGCACGGACCTGACCCTGGACGCCACCGCCCAGCGCACCCACCTCGACTTCAGCGGTGTGCTCTCGAAAGCCGACGTGTGGGTCAACGGCACCAGAGTCGCGACCAAGGACCAGGTCAACGGCGCCTACACCCGGCACGACCTGGACGTGACCGCGCTGGTCCACGAGGGCGTGAACGCGGTGGCGTTCAAGGTCTACCCGAACGACCCGCTCAAGGACCTCTCGATGGGCTGGATCGACTGGGCGCAGACGCCGCCGGACCAGAACATGGGCATCGTGCGGGACGTGCTGGTGCGGCGCAGCGGCCCGGTCGCGCTGCGCGGCGAGCACGTCGTCACGAAGCTGGCCGTGCCCGCGCTGAACCACGTGGACCTGACCGTGAAGGCGGACGTCCGCAACGACTCCTCGGCGGCGGTCTCCACCGTGGTCTCGGGCACCGTGGCGGGCCGGGCGATCAGCCAGACGGTCTCGCTGGCGGCCAAGGAGAAGAAGACGGTGACCTTCGGGGTCGTCGGCGTGGACAACCCGAACGTGTGGTGGCCCGCGGACATGGGCGGCCAGCCGCTCTACGACCTGGACCTCACCGCGGCCGTGGCGGGCACGACGTCGGACACGGCGCACTCGCGCTTCGGCGTCCGCGACGTCAAGGCGGCGCTGAACTCCAGCGGCGGCAGGCAGTACACGATCAACGGCCGGAACCTGCTGATCCGCGGCGGCGGCTGGTCCCCCGACCTGTTCCTGCGCTGGAACACCACCTACGCGTCCGACAAGCTCAAGTACGTCAAGGACCTCGGCCTCAACACCGTGCGCCTGGAAGGGCACATCGAGCCCGACGAGTTCTTCGACCTGGCCGACCAGTACGGCGTGCTGACCATGCCGGGCTGGGAGTGCTGCGACAAGTGGGAGGGCCAGGTCAACGGCGGCGAGGCCGGGGACGCCTGGACCGCGGCGGACTACCCGATCGCGAAGGCGTCGATGACCGGCGAGGCCGAGCGGCTGCGCGACCACCCCAGCGTGATCTCGTTCCACATCGGCAGCGACTTCGCGCCCGACGCGACCATCGAGAAGGGCTACCTCGACGCGCTCACCGCCGCCGACTGGCCGACCCCGGTCGTCCCGGCGGCCTCGGCGAAGTCCTCGCCGCAACTGGGCGCGTCCGGCATGAAGATGAACGGCCCGTACGACTACGTGCCGCCGAACTACTGGTACGACAAGGCGCACACCGACAGCGGCGGCGCGTGGAACTTCAACTCCGAGACCAGCGCCGGGCCCAGCATCCCCACCACCGACACGCTCAACCGGATGATGTCGGCGAGCGAGCTGAACACGCTGTGGACCAGTCCCTCGACGGCCCAGTACCACCGCTCGTCGTCCTCGACGTTCGGCAACCTGAAGCTGTTCGGCGACGCGCTCGCCAAGCGCTACGGCGCCACGACGAGCCTGGCGGACTTCACCCGCAAGGCCCAGCTCGCGCAGTACGAGAACGTGCGCGCGGAGTTCGAGTCGCACGCCCGCAACGCGACGGACGCTTCGAACCCTTCGACGGGGCTGATCTACTGGATGCTGAACAGCGGTTGGACGTCGCTGCACTGGCAGCTGTTCGACACCTACCTCGACCAGAACGGCGCGTACTACGGCGCCAAGAAGGCCAACGAGGAGCTGCACATCCAGTACTCCTACGACTCCAGGTCGGTCGTCGTGGTCAACCGCGACCACGCGGCGGCGAGCGGGCTGACGGCGAGCGTCAAGCTGTTCAACCTGGACGGCACGGAGAAGTACACCCAGACGTCCACGGGCGTCTCGGTGGGCGGCGACGGCGCCAAGACCAGCGTGGTGACGATCCCGGCGGTGACCGGTCTGTCCACGACGTACCTGGCGAAGCTCGTGCTTAGCGACTCCGCGGGCAGGGAGGTCAGCCGCAACGTGTACTGGCTGTCCACCAAGGCGGACACGCTGGACTGGGCCAACACCGACTGGTACTACACGCCCACCACGGCGTCGGCGGACCTGACGGGCCTCGCCGGGCTGGCCACCGCGCCGGTGACCACGACCGCGACCTCCACCACGGGGTCGGACGGCGACACCACCACCACGGTCGTGCTGAGGAACACCTCGACCGGCAAGGTCCCGGCGTTCTACGTCGACGCGCACGTCGTTGGCGCGGCGGGCGCGCCGGTGCTCCCGGTCCAGTGGAACGACAACGCGGTCAGCCTGTGGCCGGGCGAGTCGACCACGCTCACCGCGAAGTACCGCACGTCCGACCTGAAGGGCGCGTCCCCGTCCGTCCGGGTGTCCGGCTGGAACACCGGCACCCGGACCGTGCCCGCCAACGGCGGCGGCGGTGGCACACCGGTCGACTACCAGGCGGAGGACGGCGCGGTCGTCCAGGGCGTGGTCGAGTCCAACCACGCGGGCTTCACCGGGACCGGGTTCGTCAACTACGACAACGCGGCGGGCAGCTCGGTCGAGTGGACCGTCGACGCCGCCGCGGCGGGACCGGTCGACGTCGTCGTCCGATTCGCCAACGGCACGGCGGCCAACCGGCCGATGACGTTCAGCGTGAACGGCACGACCGGGCCGACCGGGGTCGCGTTCGCGGGCACCGGGGCGTGGACGACCTGGCAGACGGCCACCGTGCGGCTCACGCTCGCGGCGGGGGTGAACAGGATCAAGGCGGTGGCGACGACCGCCGACGGAGGACCCAACGTCGACAGGATCACCCTGTGAGGGGGACCGGGTCCGCCGCGGGGCTCCCGCGACGGACCCGGTCGTTCAGGGGGTGTCGGCGGAGTGCCAGGGGCGGACCTGCCGGGCCGCGCACACGACCCAGCCCGCCGCGACGACGCCGACCAGGCTGATCAGCCGGTAGAGCACGACGGCGGGCAGCGCCTGCGCGGCCGGGATGCCGCCCGCGACGAACGTGAGCACGAGGGCGGCGTCCACGACGCCGAGCCCGCCCGGCAGGGGCGAGAGCCCGGAGGTCGACATGCCCGCGGTGAAGGCGACGAGCAGCAGCGGCAGCGTCACGCCGTGCACGCCGAGCGCCGCCGCGCACGCGGCCAGGCAGGCCGCGTCGAACGCCCAGTTGAGCAGCGCGAGTCCGGTCGACGCGACCCAGTCGCGGCCGGTGGGACGTACGGTCCCGAGCTGCGTCACGAGGTCGCCGAGGCCCTCGACGCCGGTCTCCACCGGACGGCGGCGGAGCCTGTTCACCCGGCGGAGCACCCATTGGCCTGCGGTGACCAGCAGGTGGGGGCGCCGCATGACCCAGCGGACGGCCAAGCCCGCGGCGACCAGGCCCGCGGCCTCGACCGCCAGCTGGTCCCAGCTCCCCCGGCCGCGCACCAGCACCGCGGCCATCAGGGCCACGACGCCCAGCGACGCCGTCGACACGAGCCCGCCGGCCACCAGGCACCAGGTCGCGACGGCGCTGCTGGCGCCCGCGCCGCGCATCCAGCGGAAGTTGTAGGCGGTGGAGAACGCCGGGCCGCCGGGCAGGGTCGCGTGCAGCGAGTTCGCCACCAGCGCGGCCTCGACCGAGTCGCGCACCGACGCCCGGATGCCCGCCGCGAGCAGCAGCCGCCGCCTGGTCAGCGCGAACATCACCATCGACATCGCCACCGCGAGGATGGCGACGGCGGACCAGACCGCGTCGACGTTCGCGAGCGACGTCGCCGCCTCCTCCAGCGTCGGCGCGACCAGGAAGCCCTCGACCGCGAGCAGCACGGCCACCGCGCCGCCCGCCGCGATCCGCAGCCGCCGCTTCCGCGCCGCCGCCGGATCGACCTCGGCGATGGCGACGGGCGCGCGGAAGGTCAGCTCGGTCATGCCACGAGCATCCCTCCCGGACATGTGACCTCCCTGTGCGCGCACCACCCGATCCGTTCCACACTAGACGGTGCGAATTGGGGAAGTGTTGCCGTTCAACGGTTTCCCGAAACCCCGCGAGACGGGGATCACAAGTGGCGCACAGGATGTTCACAGGTCCCGCCCGCGTGGGGACGGTGCGTGAACAATGGCGGCCACAGCACCGACGAACGGAGCAGGCGATGACCGAGCCCCACCAGGACGAGCAGCAGGCGATCGAGGGCGAGATCGTCGAGACGACCGACGCTCCCCCGCCGGTCGTGCCCGCCTTCGACTACACCGACGACGGAGTGCCGACGTTCGACTACGTGCGGGACCGGATCGAGAACCGGGTGGGCACCGCGTCGGCCTCGACCGAGCTGGCTGGCGGGGCTCCGGAGGCCGCGTCGGTCGACGAGCAGCTGGCCGAGCGCGACCGGGCGGGCCGCGACAAG